>JAYTKJ010000558.1:0-4976 GCA_043730365.1 Acidobacteriota bacterium
TCACCGCGAAGACAGCCAAAGACGCGGTCGAGATCGCACGGACCGTACTGGCCAGGCTGGAAATTGTCGGCGTGCTGTGCGTAGAGTTCTTCGTAGCTCGCGATGGCAGCCTGCTGATCAACGAACTGGCCCCGCGGCCGCACAACTCCGGGCATCTGACATTCGATGCCTGTGTCACCAGCCAATTTGAACAGCAGCTTCGCGCAGTATGCGGCCTGCCGCTGGGATCGACCGAACTGCTCTGCCCCGCCGCGATGGCAAACCTGTTGGGCGACCTGTGGGATGGGGGCGAACCGGATTGGGCCGCGGCGTGCGCTTCGCCATCCGTAAAGCTTCACCTCTATGGAAAGCTCGCGGCAAGGCTCGGACGCAAGATGGGCCACTTAACGGCGCTGGGGAAGAACGCGGAAGAAAATGTTCGGCAGGCGCGGATCGCGCTGGCCGGGCATGTTGGTAGCGCTAACGAGAATCGAACTCGTATTTAAGCCTTGAGAGGGCTCTGTCCTAACCGTTAGACGATAGCGCCACGATGATCGATGGCCAGTCCCCATTATAATGACGATTGCCGTCCCCGGCAACTTCATACTCACCATGCGCCCCTACCTGATCCTCCTTGCCGCGGCCGGCCTCGCCACTCCGCAAGCTCCACCCCCGCCCAAAGATCCCCCCTACGTCCTCGCTGGCGAAGAACGCAGCGCCCTCATGGTCGAACTCAACAGCCTCGGCAAGCGCGTCTCGCTGCTGCGCGGCAAGCCCGGTATGGACCCGCACCTGCTCGCCGACGTCGAGGTCTACTACAAAGCCGTGGCCTGGATGCTGCGCTTCCCCGAAGAGATCTACACGCGAGGCTACGCCACCAACGCGGCGATGCTGGTCAAACGCGGCATCGAGCGCGCCGAAGCTCTCGACACCGGAGCGCATCCTTGGACTGCTCGCCAGGGAGCGCGCATCGCCTTGGCCTATCGTTCGCGAGTCGACGCCAGCACCCAGCCCTATCACGTCGTCACGCCCGCAAACTATGACCCCGGCCGCCCCGCTCGCCTTGACGTCGTACTCCACGGCCGAGGCGCCACGCTTACCGAGGTCAGCTTCCTGGCTCAAGCCGAGAACGCCAAGCCGCCGATCGTAACCTATCCGGACCGCCTTGAGCTCCACGTCTTCGGCCGCACCAATAACGCCTATCGCTGGGCCGGCGAGACCGACGTATTTGAAGCGCTCGAGTCCGTGCGAGCCCGCTTCAAGATTGACGCCGCGCGCATCTCGCTCCGCGGCTTCTCGATGGGCGGAGCCGGCGCCTGGCACATCGGTCTGCATCACCCCAGCCGCTGGGCCGCGGTCGAGGCCGGCGCGGGATTCACCGAGACGCGCAACTACGCCGAGATTCCCGATCCCCCGCCCCACATGGAGAAGCTCTGGCGCATCTATGACGCCGTCGACGTAGCGCGCAATACCTTCAACGTCCCCACGGTAGGCTATGGCGGCGAGTTCGATCCGCAGCTACGCGCGTCGGTGAACATTCGCGAGCAGCTCGAGCGCGAAGGAATGCCGCCGAGCAGCCTGCGCGCGATCTTCCTGGTTGGACCCAACACGCCGCACAGATTTCATCCTGATAGCAAGAAGCAATCCGACGCGTTCATCGACAAGTACGTAGTCCCAGGCCGCAACGCCTCGCCCGATCGCATCCGCTTTGTCACGTACACAGCGCGCTACGGCGAATGCGACTGGATCACGGTCGAGGGCCTGGAGCGCCACTACGAGCGCTCCGAGGTAGACGCAGGCGCCGACGGCCGCTTCACCACGAAAAACGTCAGCCGGCTGGCAGTACGCCGCACGCAACCCATCGAGATCGACGGCCAGAAATTTCCCTCCGGCGGCACGTTTGAAAGGACCGGCGGGAAATGGAAACAGGCCGGTGCCGCGCGGGGACTCCGCAAACATCCCGGCCTGCAAGGCCCCATCGACGACGCGTTCATGGATTCATACCTCGTGGTCAGGCCCACCACGCCTCACCCCGCCATGGATCGGTTTCTCAACGAGTTCGCCAAGTGGATGCGAGGCGATCCGCGCACCGTGGAAGCCGCCGCGCTCTCGGACGCGCAGATTCGCAATCACAACCTCATCCTCTTCGGCGATGCGCAATCGAACGCGGTGATCCGGCGCGTCCTGCCCAAGTTACCGATGAAGTGGCCAGCAGACGGCAAATCGCTGGCGATGATTTATCCCAACCCGCTCAACCCGTCGCGCTACGTCGTCCTTAACTCCGGGCACACCTTCGGTGAGAAAGAGTTCCGCGGCACCAACGCCCTGCTGTTTCCTCGCCTCGCTGACTGGGCCATCTTGAACGCTGACGGCACGATGGCCGAAACTGGCTTCTTCGACGAATCCTGGCAGGCCGCGCATTGAGGGGGATTCTCCACCTCTCTGCCGACTACCCAAGTGAATGGAGGGAGTATCGGCCTTGGATCTGGTCAAGATAACGGCGGAACCGGGCCGCTCCGACGACGCTAGTCCCCATCCGGACTTCGAACTCGCGCAAGCCGTGTTGCGGCGTGACCGTAAGGCCACCGCTGAATGGGTGGATCGATTCTCCGGGCCCATCTTTTCCTACGTGCGTTCCCGGCTAACGCCCCGGCTTGATCGAGTGGATGACGTTGTACAAGATGTGTTCGCCGCCGCCTGGCAGTATCTGCCCGGCTATCGCGGCACTTCGCCGCTGGGCGCGTGGATGATGGGCATCGCGCGTCATAAGGTGGAGGATCACTACCGGCGCAGGTTGCGCGAGTGGGAGAGTTGGGAAGACGGCATGGCCGAACCGGCCGATGAGAGCTCCCCGCCCTTAGACGAAGAGTTGGACCAAAAGCGGCTCTCGGGCCGGGCGCAAGCCGTCTTGGCTGCGCTGCCGGAACATTATGCGGCGGCTTTGTCGTGGCGATATTGGGAGCGCAAGTCGGCCCGGGAGATTGCCGAGGCCACCGGCCGCACCGAGAAAGCTGTCGAACGGCTACTGGCCCGGGCGCGAGATAATTTCAGGAGGAGGTGGCAGGATGGCTGAAGATAGTCCAGACAAACTCTGGCTCGAATTTGCCGCTTCCACCGATGCGTCGCCTGAGCAGGACGCGCCCGCACGCTTGAAGTCCAAGATCTTCTCGCGCCTGAATCTGGAGCAGGCCAAGGAAGGTCCGCTCGCCAGCTTCAGCGAATCCAAGGCCGCCGGCCGGGCCCTTTGCGTCTTTGAGGAAATCGTCGAGCACGCGCCTACCGGTGACGCTATCAAGCGTCTGAACATCTGCCGGGTCTGTCACGCACGCGTGCTGGCTGAGCAATTGGACAAAGCCCCCATCTGGTGGGCAGGCTGTCCATACGCGCAGTTCCAGAAGTAAAAAGTGCGTTACTGAGCCGCGCGCGCAAGCAAGCGGTCTTCTGGCTTCTCGAGCAGCGCTACCGGAAGTACTTCACCACGCCAAACAGGTTCTGAAAATTCGCCAGCCCGCGCTGACCGGGCGGCGAGAGGCGCGGGCTCACCGGATTGCCCTGGATCGTCTCCAGAAACGCGTAACGAATTCCCCATCCACCTTTCAACATCAGATCGATCCCCGCGGCCGCGCGCAAGCCGATCTTGGTTGAACCGAACGTCGCGGCCGGCGGCGTAGGCTGACCCTTGGAAACTCGCAACGCCGTCGCGCGGCTATCGAAAGACATCACCCCAACTCCGATCGCCAGATACGGCCTCACAAAACTCGCGCGTGAGCGAAAGTAGACCAGCCCATCGGCCCCTAGATTGTGTTGCCGGCTCGTTCGCGCCTGCTCATAGGTGGTCTCCGCGCCGCCGGCAAACTGGGTCGACAGCAACGCGAGATCATTCCGGTTCCATGAGTAAACAGCCTGCGTGCTGAGATACTCGCGCCAATGCCGCCCGCCAAAGAGGTGAACCAGCCCGCCATTCTCCGGCTTGTACTGCGAGACGCTGGTGGACGCCGCGCCAATCACCGAGCGCGCGTCACCGGAAAGAGTCGAGATCCCCGCTCCCCCGCCGCCAAACCAACGCGGTTGCGCGACAGCCTGCACTCCAAGGCACAACATCAGCAGAGTCAACCGAACAGGCATTCTCACAATTCTAACGGCACGGTAGGGGGAATCCCAAACAAATTGCGACAAGAAAGGGGAACCGCCACTGACGGTATTCGAAAGGACAATATGAACCATCGCCTCTTTCTGACTTTGTGCGCCGCCGCCGCTCTGATGCCGGCCGGCCTTTACGCTCAGCCACGGCGTGTAGTGCTGCAGGGAGCCATCAACGAACCGGGACAATACATTCTGCCCTCTGACCTCCAAGTGGTGCCCTCGCGCGGCGCCGGAATCATGATCACCGCCAGCGGCGTGGATCTCGACATGAACGGCGCCAGCCTCACCGGCCCAGGCGGCGTCATGGGTACCGGCATCCACGTGCGCGGCGCCAGCGGCGTCACCATTCGCAATGGCAAGTTTGCCAATCTTGGCATCGGCATCACCGTCGAAAACAGCGCGAATGTCACGATCTCCGACGTCCAGATCCGCGGCGAAGGCGCGATTCCGTCCGGACAGCCTGAGACCGCCATCATGATCCTGCAATCGCGCAACGTCGTAGTCAGCAACAACTCGATCTTCAACACCGGCCTCGGCATCTTTGTCCGCGGCGGCCGCAGTTCGGGCAACCGCATCTCGGACAACACCATTACCGCCGGCACGGGCTTTGCGGCTTTGGGCATCTGCTACAACCCGGCTCCGGGAGACGCGCAGGGTCCGAAGGGCGACCTGATCACGGGCAACCTGATCAGCAACTACCCGACGGCCATTCAGTTCAACGCCACTTCGGGCGCGAACGTGGTTAAAGGTAACAGCTTGGTCTATCTCGTAGACGCCTTGACCACCAGTCCGGCCAACCTTGACGTTGACAACGTCAAGGCCAAAATGCCCTAAGGCAGCGTTAGGAAATAACA
>JAYTKJ010000559.1:0-25439 GCA_043730365.1 Acidobacteriota bacterium
GGGGCCGTTGTGGGTTATAACAACCTTGTCTTGTCTGATTCCGTTGGCCGGTTTTGAGGTGTCCCCCATTGGCCGGTTTTCAGGTGTCCCCCGAGGCAAGAAAGATGTCCCTGAACTCGGGCGTCACTGTTCCCCATTCATGGACCATCTCCGCAACAAGCACAAGGCCGGGACGTTGATCCTAGAAAAAAATGATGACGAAATGTCTAAGCGCAACGTCGCAAGTCGACGAGAGTCTAAGATTCCACCGGCATTTGGGCTACTGCTGGCGACGCTTCAGGCGGACGCTTGGGGATCATTCTGAGCAATGGCAGCGTTGGAGCTAGATGACCCATCCTGGCCGTTATGTCTCGGAGGAACTCTCGCGCGTAAGGCCAACAATTAAAGACTCCAGTCCCTCTACTAAATGAGGATTTCTCCTGTTCGGTTGGGCTGTAGCCGTCGCGGATTGTGTACGAGACCTCGAAAGTGCAAGTCGCTAAGAACAGTCGTTCCTGTGGTTCGGACGAGTCCCAAGCTGTGTATTCAAAAGAAACCTCCACAATGAGACGCTGATCTTGGACCAGCCAAGAAGTGTTACATAGGCTTGGCTTAACTGTGAAGGGCTCCCTAAATTGGGTACCAGCCTTGGCTCTCACAGCGTTGCAGCACTGGAGGGTAATCGCTTCGATGTCGCAACGCCTCTGCAGGTCCGAAAGGGCCTTAAGTTGCACTTGGGTCTGGGAAATCTGCATTTTTCACGCGGCTATCTTCTCATCAGAGTAAACGATAAAGACGGCACTTTTGTCAATTCTGATTGCCGGAGTTGTGGAAAATGTCTGCGGCTCTGCATCAAAGGCGACTTCGAACTCTTGTAGCCACGAATCCTTATCCGCTTCTAGGGATTGGAGCCTCGCCTCTTCCTCGACATGCAACCGGAGCAGTCGGTCCATTGCCTTGTCCTGGACTTGTCCCATCTCCCAACGCTTAATGCTAGCAATGCCAACATTTAGGGACGCGGAGAATTGGGCTTGGCTCATGCCAAGAATTCTGCGAATCTCACGGATTTCTGTACTGGTTAACAGTGAGTGTCTTTGCCGATACACATCTGCCGCGAGCCTCATGAACTCCGGCATCTGCTTGCCATCTACGGTTTGATAGCCACAGATCGGACATTTCAGTCCCTCAATTCCATCAACAAAGACTCGCTCGCCCTTCACTTCGGCCTCAAAGGATACCATCCCAGTGGCCATTTTTGCGTTCCCACATTCCATGCAGTCCATACTGAGCCTCCGCAGCTATCTATTCGGATGGAGAGAGTGCAATCTTAGCACCAAATCCTCACCATCGGCCTTCGCTAGGCTGAACTTTACATACATGGTCCGTTTAAAGTATACCGATTCCCATCGGAATGCAAAGAGCTCTTGATTCCTGGTAGTAGCCTCATATGAGCGCTCGGGGGGGATATTTACCGGCATAGCCACCTGGTGTAATCTCTTGGAAAACAGCACACAAAGCCTCCGTCTGATCTTCAAGCGTATAGAGTGCGCATTCGGCGAAGTTTACGGCCAGCTTAGCGGGGCAAGCCGGAAAGAAGCCAGCGGTCTGCAGCGCACGTGTAGCACGACGGATCTTCCCAAGAACTTCCGAATGTGATGGCCTTGAGGGATGCACTTAGACGGGGCATGACTAGATGGTATCAAAAGATGCCATCGCTGTCAACGGCTTTCTGGACGATGGCTTTCTGGACGAATCCTATTCAAAAGATGATAGCACGCTTTTTCAACATTTTTTATGCTGTCATGCTCTTCCGATCCCCTTGTTACGCCTTGAAATGAAAGAGCCAGACGCGCCGGACTAAAGCCGAAAAGCCACGCCGCCGGATTGCCGCGCCGAAAACAAGAACGCCGCCGCGCTGTCTGCTACACTAAGAACTCAAACGCACATCCCCTCCTCCCCTGGGTGTGCCATCCGTGTTCCTTCTCACAAAGGATGCAGGCAAAGTGAAATTTGGGGTCGTCGTCTTTCCCGGCAGCAATTGCGACCACGATGCGTGGTACGCGGTCTCGCGCAACCTGGGCCAATCGGCCGAATTCATCTGGCATGACTCGTCGTCCCTGGGCGACGTCGACTGCGTGATTCTTCCCGGCGGTTTCTCCTATGGCGACTACCTCCGCTGCGGCGCCATCGCCAAGTTCTCGCCCGTCATGCAAGCAGTCAAGCGCTTTGCGGCCGACGGCGGCTTCGTCGCCGGCTTCTGCAACGGCTTTCAGATTCTCACCGAATGCGGGCTCTTGCCCGGCGCGCTGGTGCGCAACCAGGGCCTCAAGTTCATCTGCAAGGACGTGGGCCTCGAGACGGTCACCACCAACTCGCCGTTCACCAACAGCCTCACCAAGGGCCCGATCCTGCGCATGCCGATCGCGCACGGCGAAGGGCTGTACTACGCCGACGAGCGCACGCTGGACGAACTCGCCGCCGAAGATCGTATCGCCTTCCGCTACACCCAGAACCCGAACGGTTCGCTGCGCGACATCGCCGGCATCCTCAGCGCCGGGCGCAACGTGCTCGGCATGATGCCGCATCCGGAACGCGCGTCGGACCCGCTGATGGGCTCCACCGACGGCCTTGCCATCTTCCAGTCTCTCGTCGCCTCCGCCCGCACCCTCGCCACAAAATGAGCGCCATCACCACCGACATCCTCGCGGCACACAACATCACGGCCGGCGAGTACGAGCGAATCTTGAAGATTCTCGGACGTGAGCCGAACATCACCGAGATCGGCATCTTCAGCGTGATGTGGAGTGAGCACTGTTCCTACAAGAGTTCGCGCGTGCATCTGCGCAAATTGCCCACCGAGAGCAAGCTGGTGTTACAGGGGCCGGGCGAGAACGCCGGCATCATCGATATCGGCGGCGGCTGGGCCATCGCCTTCAAGATCGAATCGCACAACCACCCCAGCTTCATCGAGCCGTTCCAGGGCGCCGCCACCGGCGTCGGCGGCATCCTGCGCGACATCTTCACTATGGGCGCGCGGCCCATCGCCGTGATGGACGCGATTCGCTTCGGCCCGCTTGACGATGCTCGCAATCGCCGTATTCTTGAGGGCGTAGTGAGCGGCATTGCGCACTACGGCAACTGCTTTGGCGTGCCCACGGTGGGCGGTGAAACGGCGTTCGAAGCCAGCTACTCGGGCAACCCGCTGGTCAACGTCTTTGCGCTGGGGATCTTCCGGCATGACGAAGTGTTCTACGGCCGAGCCACCGGCATCGGCAATCCGGTAATCTACGTCGGCGCCAAGACTGGCAAGGACGGCATCAAGGGCGCCAGCATGGCGTCTGAGGAGTTCAGCGAGAAGAGCGAAGAGAAGCGGCCCAACGTGCAAGTGGGCGATCCCTTCATGGAGAAGCTGCTTCTTGAAGCCTGCATCGAGGCCATGAAGACCGGCGCTATCGTCGGCATTCAGGACATGGGCGCGGCCGGACTCACGTGCTCCACCTGCGAGATGGGCAGCCGCGCGCACACCGGCATCGAGATTGAATTGACGCTGGTTCCTCGGCGCGAATCGGGCATGACGCCGTATGAGACGATGCTCTCTGAGTCCCAGGAACGCATGCTGCTGGTGGCCGACAAAGGACGCGAGGACGAAGTCTACCAGGTGTTCAAGAAGTGGGGGCTTGACGCCGTGCAGATCGGCACGGTCACGGGTGACGGTATGCTGCGCGTGAAAGATCACGGCGTGGTGGTGGCCGAAATCTCCAATCGCGCGCTGGCCGACGAAGCGCCGGTTTACGATCGGCCCTACAACGTCAAGCCTTATCGGCCCGCGCCGATGGAAGGCCCGAAATTCCAAAACGCTGACCTCACCGCCGACCTGGTGACGCTCCTCACGAGCGACGATCTCTGCTCCAAGCGCTGGATCTGGGAGCAGTATGACTACACGGTGCGCACCAACACGCTGGCCGGCCCGGGCCATGACGCCGCGATCATACGGATCAAGGAAACGGACTCCAGCATCGCCATGTCGCTCGACGGCAACGGCCGCTATTGCGCGCTCGATCCGCGCGAAGGCGCCAAGCTGATCGTCGCCGAGTGCTGCCGGAATCTCTCCACCGTGGGTGCGCTGCCGGTGGCCGCCACCAACAATCTCAACTTCGGCAATCCCGAGAAGCCAGCGATCATGGCGCAGATTGTCGAAGCCATCGAGGGCATTGTCGAAGCCTGCAAATTCTTTGAGACGCCGATCACCGGAGGCAATGTCAGCCTCTACAACGAGACGCTGGGCGAGCCCATCTTCCCCACGCCCGTGATGGGCATCGTGGGCTTAATGAAGACCGCCGCGCCGAAGCCGGTGGTGTTTGTGGACGCGGGGCGCTCCGTTGTTCTGCTCGGCTCACCCGCCGAATGCGACCTCACCCACTTCGGCGGCACACAGTACGCCAAACATGTGCTGAAGAAAATGTGGGGCCTGCCGCCAGCGCTCGACATGGCACTGGAAAAGCGGGTGCACGCAGCCATTCGCGAGATGGTCACGGCGAACGCGGTGGAATCAGCCCATGACGTGGCTGATGGCGGGCTGGCCGTGGCGTTGGCCGAGGCGAGCTTTGGCGGAGTCGGCGCCGTCGTTGAACTGCTACCCGCCGGCAGACCCGAGTTCACCCTGTTCCACGAGGGACCTTCGCGGATTCTGATCTCAACGGCGGACCTGCCTGCAGTAGCCGCCATCGCCGCCAAGCACGCCGTGCCAGTAGTGGTGCTCGGTGTCACGGGCGGCACGCGCCTGACTATCGGCAACCTGATTGACGTCGATATCACCTCCCTGCGCGAAGCCTGGGAAGATGCTCTTCCGTCGAAACTCGGAGCCCGATAAGGAGAACCATGTTCGACAAGTTCCATGAAGAATGCGGCGTCGTCGCCATTTATGGTCATCCGGAAGCGGCCCGGCTGGCCAACCTCGGGCTGCACGCGCTGCAACATCGCGGCCAGGAAAGCTGCGGGATGGCGGTCTCTAACGGCCAAACCGTCGAGTGCCACAAAGCGATGGGCCACGTGGCCGAAGTCTTCAAGCCCGAACTCATCGCCAAACTGACGGGCGAACTGGCGATCGGCCACACACGATACTCCACCGCCGGCGATACCGCGCTGCTCAACGCCCAGCCTTTTGCCGTCAACTGCATCAAAGGACAGATCGCCGTGGCGCACAACGGCAATCTCACCAACGCGCCGGAACTGCGCAAGATGCTGGAGATGCAGGGCGCGATTTTTCAAGCCACCAGCGACACCGAAGTGATCCTGCATCTGATTGCGCATTCGCGCGAGAAGTCTTTGCAGGAGGCGTTGCGCGACGCGCTGCTACAGATTGAAGGGGCCTACTCGCTGGTCGTGCTCTCTCAGGACAGCATCATCGTGGCGCGCGATCCGTACGGATTCCGGCCCTTGGCGATGGGGCAACTGGAGTTGCCGGGCGGGCGCATGGGCTACGCGTTCGCCTCGGAGACCTGCGCCTTTGACCTGATCAACGCTGTCTATCTGGGCGATGTCGAACCCGGTGAAATGATTATCATAGACTCCAAAGGCGTGACGCGTGAGCGCTTCAAGCAGCGCCGGGGCACCGCGCATTGTGTGTTTGAACACGTCTATTTTTCACGTCCCGATTCGATCGTATTCGGACGCAGCGTGCAGCAATCGCGCGAAAACATGGGGCGTCTGCTAGCGCAGTCCTGCCCGGCCCCGGGAGCCGATCTGGTGGTGCCGGTGCCGGACTCAGGCGTCGCCGCCGCCCTCGGGTTTGCCGAAGAAGCCGGGCTCCCATATCGTCAGGCGCTCATTCGGCATCATTTCATCGGCCGTACATTCATCGAACCGTCACAAGCCATTCGAGACTTCGGCGTCAAGCTCAAGCTGAATCCGGTGAAATACCTGCTCAAGGGCCGCAGCGTGGTACTGGTTGACGATTCGATCGTACGGGGAACTACGTCCCGTAAAATCGTGCGCATGGTCCGGAGTGCGGGCGCCCGCGAAGTGCATCTGCGCGTCTCCTGTCCGCCCACGCTGTCGCCTTGTTTTTACGGTGTCGACACGCCGACGAAGAAAGAACTCATTGCCGCCAACAACACGGTGGAGGAAATCCGAAAGTTTGTCGAGGCCGATTCGCTCGGATACCTGCCGTTGCCCCTGTTGCGCAAGGCCGTGGACGATGACGAGCGTCTCGATTATTGTTATGCCTGTTACACCGGCGACTATCCAACCGACATCGTCAACATTGAACAACTGCTCGCCTCGTCGCGTAAGCCCGTTCACTAAACTTTCGCAAGATTTACTCCGGCCCCGGTTGACTAAGTGGCCGTCTGCTGGTAACTTTTGATGAACAAGTCCACCTCGGCTGTGGCTTGAAACAAGACAAAACGACCCGATTTGGAGTTCGGAATGTCGACTGCCCCGGAAAAATCTTCGCTCAGTTCTTCCCGCTGGATCCTAGTCAGTTTAGTACTGGCCGGATTGCTGGCGTTCTCAGTTCGCGGTTTGATGGGATTGGCGCAGAGTCCGGGGATCGGCCATCGCCAGGACTCCGAAGATGAGTTACTCCGCGTCCACAAAGATCTGAGCGACGATCTCGATCAGTTGCCAGTCGCGTCAGGCTCAAACGCCGTGGCGGCCATGCAGGTGTTCTGCAGCCGCTACCGCCGCGAAGCCTCCGTTTTTACGAAGGCTCGCCAGCAGTTTCCGCCGGCCGGGCCACAGTTACGGCGCGCGCAGGAACTAATCACATCCGCCTGCCAGGGGGATAGCAGGGGCCTCGAATTCCGCAGCACCGTCCAGCAGGCTTTGCTCGAAACCCAGACAGCCTTGGTGGAATTGCGCGGCGCAACCTTGTCGGCACGAGGCCAGCAAAAGTTCCTCAAGCTGGTGCAATGGCTGATGCTGCTCGCGCTTTCGCTCGGCGGACTTTTCTATCTGATCTGGAAGCGCTGGGAGGCTGGCGTGGTAATGCCGTCAGTCACTCCCCTGCCGTTTATCAATGCCGCCCCACCGGAAAATCTGCCGGCCGGTCAAACGATGCGCACCGCGATTGAGGCTTCCGCTGAGGGAATTCTCATGGTGGAGCCCGAGGGCCGCATTCGATCCGCCAACGTGGCAGCCGAGCGCCTGCTCGGGTACGCTCGAGGGGAACTCGCCGGGCTCGAAGCCGAGCAGGTTGCTCCGGGACTCATGTCCGCCCCAGAGGCACACGGGACTTGGGAGCGCGGCACCGTCAAGAATCGTGAGGGCGTGGAAAACCAGCGCCGCATTTCCTGGTTCCGCCGGTCTAGTGTCCCGGGTGCCCCCACCGTGGTTTTCGTGGCGCCGGTTCGCAGTGCTATCAGCATCCTCCCCAGTCAAACGACTCAGCAGTTTGCCCCCGAGACTGCGCCTGAGTTTGACGCGGCTTCGCTCCACCAACTGGAGAATGAAATCCTGCTGATCAACGGCTACGGAGAAGTGGCGCTTGCCAATCTCCCGCCGGACGATCCGATGCGCGCCGACATCGAGCAACTAACGCGAGCGGCCGCGCGAGCTTCTTTACTGTGCCGTGAAGCTTCCGCGCCGCCACCAGCCCAAGTAAACCTAAGCCCGCTCCGTCTCAACAACTTCATCACCGGTTTTGAGCGCCATCTGCGCACTACGCTGGAACCCGGCGTCGAGGTGCTCGTGCGGGCCGACGCCTTGGCGGGCACCGTCTCCGCCAACGGCGCGTTGCTGGAGCAGGCGCTGCTCAGCCTCCTCATGCACGCCCTGCCGTCGGTGCGCGAGCCTCGCCTCATTCGGCTCTCCACCTTGCCTGGCCGAATTGAAGCCAGCGTGCATACACGCGGCGCAGTCAATCTGGGCTGGCGGCGCACTTTCGAAGAGCGGCGTTTGCCCCGCGCCGCGGCGTGGCTGGCGGCGCAGGGCGCCATGCTCGAACAGGAAGTGGCTGAAGGCGGCGGCGCCATCGGACATCGGTTCCGCATCCGTCCGATTCCCGTGGCGCAACCGGCGCCAGCTTCAATGGGGAGCCCGGCCAGGATCGATGTAGCGTCGTAGCCCGCGCCGTTGCTAACCTGGAGTCTTCCCGCGCTCCACCCACATGCCAGCCGCCACCATTGCCGCTTCCGCCCGCGACGTTTCCTCCTCCCGCATCCGTGAACTAGCTGAAATCGCCATGGGCATGGAGGGCGTGCTGCGTCTCTATTTCGGCGAGTCCAACCTGCCCACGCCGCGGTTCATTAAAGACGCCGCCACGGCCGCGATGAACGGCGGCTACACTTTTTATACTGAGAACGCCGGGCTCCCCTCGCTACGCCGCGCCCTCGCCCAATACTACGAGACCATGCACGGGGTGAAGCGCGATGCAGCGGGCGAAATCGTCGTCACCACCAGCGGCGTCCAGGCTCTGAACGTAGGCATTCGCTGCGTGCTCGATCCGGGCGACGAAGCCATCGTTCTCACGCCCGCCTGGCCCAACGGTTCAGCCATCGTGCAGATGTGCAATGCGCGCGTCAGGCAGATTGCCCAGCCATTGATTGCCGGCCGTTATGGAATCGACTTTGCCGCGCTTGAGGCCGCCATCGCGCCGCGCACCAAGCTCCTCCTCTATACGTCGCCGTCGAACCCGCTCGGTTGGACCGCGACGGTGGACGAACAACGAGCGCTGCTTGAGTTCGCCCGCCGTCACGGCCTCTGGCTCATGGCTGACGAAGTGTACGAGCGCCTCTACTACGGAGGGCGCGATGGCGATGTCGTGCCCACGATTTTGAAACTGGCTACGCCGGACGACGCCCTGATCGTCGTCCAGTCTTTTTCCAAGAGCTACTGCATGACCGGCTGGCGCGCCGGCTGGATCGTCACGCGCCGCGACTTGGCCGCCCGCGCCACCCAGCTCAACGAGTTCATCATTTCTCACGCGCCCAGCTTCACGCAAAAAGCGGCCGAGACCGCGCTCGCCGACGGTGAGCCGTTCATCGCCGATCTGGTGTCTCGCCTGCGCGCCAATCGCGACTTCTGCGTCAAGGCTCTGCGCGCCATGCCCGGCCTGACCGTGCCGGAACCGGAAGGCGCTTTCTACCTGTTTCCGCGCGTGGATGGGCTCAGCGATTCATTCGAATTTTGCCGACAGTTGTTATTGGCGACAAAAGTGGGCCTCGCGCCCGGAGTGGCGTTCGGCGAAGGCGGGGAAGGGTCGATCCGCATTTGCTATGCGGCCGAGCGGGCGATCCTCGAACCAGCGATGGACAGGCTGGCGGGTTTTCTTGAGAAGCTGCAGCGAGGTCTTGTCACCGACAAGACTTACCCGGTCCTCAACCACCGGTGAAGCGGCTGATTGCAAACCAAGCGGCGACGATGATCACAATCCAGACGAATTCCATTGTCTCTGCCCTCTACCATTGTAGATGCCAATTCGGGAGCCAAGGTACAAAATGAGCAACGAAATCGGCTTTGACCGTGACGCGAGCGAACTGGCTTTCGACTATCTGCTCCGCGCCGAAGAACGAGACTATCCGAAAGTCTCGCTTGCGGGCTTTGACCTCCCTGGCGTAGACCTGCGGGGCAGCGAAATCGTCGGCCGCCCCGAGGCGCTACTGAACCTGACCGGCATCAATCTGCAAGGCGCTCAGCTCGCGGGCAGCCGCTGGCGGCATTGCCGAATGAACGAAGCCAACCTGCAGGAAGTGGATGGTCTGCGCGCCGAGTTTGTCGATTGCCGATTCGCCGGAACCAACTGGAGCGGCGGTGACTTGGCGGGCGCGGCCTTTCACGAGTCCCCTGTGGAATTGAGTGGAGCCCGCCTCCACCGAACCCGGGGCTGTTGGCCTGAGACCGATACCGCGTGGGAGAAGCGGGAGTTCGCTCCCACGGGTCACCAAGCGGGAGTCAACGCAGTGGCCTGGTCCCCCGATGGCCGCCGCGCCCTCTCCGCCTCCGATGACAATTCCCTCCGCATCTGGGATGCCGCCTCCGGGGACCTACTCCTCACCCTCTTAGGCCACTCTCATCCCGTGAATGCCTGCGCCTGGTCTCCTGATGGCCGCCGGGTCCTCTCCGCCTCCGATGACCGCTCGCTCCGCATCTGGGACGCCGCCTCCGGGGACCTACTCCTCACCCTCTTAGGCCACTCTCATCCCGTGAATGCCTGCGCCTGGTCCCCCGATGGCGGCCGTCTCCTCTCCGCCTCCGCCGACGCTTCCTTGCGCATCTGGGATTTCGGTTCAAGCGAGGTTCTGCTCATCCTATCCGGCCATTCCTCTTCTGTGAATGCCTGCGCATGGTCCCCCGATGGTCTTTGCGTCGTATCGGCCTCCGCCTCTTCTGACAACTCTCTCTGTATTTGGGATGCCGAATCCGGAGCTCGTCTCCTTATCCACTCCAACCATTCCTCTTCGGTGAATGCCTGCGCCTGGTCATCCGATGGCCGCCGCGTCCTCTCCGCCTCCGATGACCAGTCACTCCGCATCTGGGATGCCGCCTCCGGGGACCTACTCCGGATCCTCTCCGGCCATTCCGAGGCCGTGCATGGCTGCGCTTGGTCCCCCGATGGCCGCCGCGTCATCTCCGCCTCCTCTGACACGTCACTCCGCATCTGGGAGGCCGCCTCCGGGGACCTCCTCCTCAGGCTCGCCGCCCGTCCCGCGCACATACTGATCTGCGCCTGGTCCCACGATGGCCGCGTCCTCTCCGCCTTACTCGGCGGCCCCCTCCACATCTGGGATGCCGCCTCCGGGGACCTCCTCCTCACCCTCGCCGAAGTCTACGCGATGGGCTGCGCCTGGTCCCCCGATGGCCGCCGCGTCATCTCCGCCTCCTTGGACCAGTCACTCTGCATCTGGGATGCCGCCTCCGGAGACCTCCTCCTCACCCTCGGCCATGCCGCGTACGTTCTCAATTGCGCATGGTCCCCCGATGACCGCCGTGTCCTCTACGCCTCCTCATCTGACCGCTCGCTCCGCATCTGCGATGCCACCTCCGGAGACCTCCTCCTCACCCTCGCCGGCCATCCCAAATCCGTGAATGGCTGCGCCTGGTCCCCCGATGGCCGCCGCGTCCTCTCCGCCTCCGATGACAAGACAATCCGCATCTGGGATGCCGCCTCCGGGGACCTTCTCCTCACCCTCGCCGGCCACTCCGATTCCGTGAGCGGCAGCGCCTGGTCCCCCGATGGTCGCCGCGTCCTCTCCGCCTCCTCTGACCACTCGCTGCGCATTTGGGATGCCGCCTCCGGGGACCTCCTCCTCACCCTCGTCGGCCATGCCGATTCCGTGAAAGGTTGCGCTTGGTCCCCCGATGGCCGCCGCATCCTCTCCGCCTCCTCTGACGGTTCGCTCCGCATCTGGAATGCTGCCTCCGGCCACCCCCTCCGCACCATATCCGGCCATTCGGGCTCTGTGTCGGGCTGCGCTTGGTCCCCCGATGGCCGTCACGTCCTCTCCGCCGCCGCTGACGGCTCGCTCCGCATCTGGGATGCCGAAACCGGCCGCGAGATCCGTCGCCACATCCACTTCCCCGAAGGCGAAGTGGCCACCATCGCCCCCAAAACCCGCACCGTCCTCCACCAAAGCGAGAACGCCTGGCGCTATCTTAAATGGGTAGTCCGAAACCGCGAGACCGGCGCGATGGACATCTTCCCTGACGAGGTCTTTCACCATGCCTGACGTATCACGACGCAAGCTGATCGCCGCTGCAGCCGCCATCACGGCTTGGCCCGCGAAATCCTACACCCGCATCATCGGCGCGAATGACCGTATCCAGATCGCCCAACTCGGCTGCGGCCACCGCGCCTCCGGTCACCGCGCCATGCTCAAACTCAGCGCGCAAACCGATCCCAAGTTTGACGTGCGCAGCGTGTGTGATCTCTGGTCCGTCAATCGCGAGCGCGCCGCGGGCGAAGTCCAGCGCCTCTTCGGAACGCGGCCCAAGACGTTCAAGTACTCCGAAGAGCTACTGGCTGACCCCGCGCTCGACGCCGTGATGATCGGCACCGGCGATCACCAGCACGCCCGCATCCTCGCCGAAGTCGTCAGGGCCGGCAAGGATTGCTATTGCGAAAAGCCGATGGCCAACACCATCGAGGACGCCAAGCTCGCGCGCGATACCGTGCGCGCCGGCAAGCAGATCGTGCAGATGGGATCGCAGTGGCTGAGCTGCCCGTATCAACAACAGGTGCGCGAGATCATCCGCGGCGGGAAGCTCGGCAAGATCGTGTCCATCAGCCAGAGCTGGAACTTCAACGGCCCGCGCTGGCACGTGCCGAACAGCGCCGATGTCGCCGCCATCCGCGAACAGGACACGGACTGGAACCGCTGGCTGCTGGGCCGCCCCGCGCGCCCGTTTGACCCGCGTGTCTATTTCGAATTCCGGATCTTCAAGGACTTCTCCGGCGGCATCACGGACCAGTGGTACAGCCACGGGGCGGGCCTCGCGCACTTCTACCTCGATACCTTCGTCCCGGACGAACGGTTTCAAACGGCGGCATTTTCGCGTGGCCCGACGTGCGCGAGAACCCCGACACGTTTCAATGCGTCTCGACGTTTGGCGCCAAGCAAGTGCTCTACTCCTACAGCACCACGTTCGGCAGCGCGTATGGCGATCACACCATCATCCGCGGCACGGAAGAGCGGCTGGCAATCGAACCAGATCTTCAATCTGAAATCGGGGAAGGTGCAGCCCGAGGCGGTGACTCTGCCCGGGCAGACCGAAGGCGCCTCGCTCGATCAGAGCGACAACCTGAAAGCCCACACCGGCAACTGGCTCGAGTGCATGCGCAGCCGCAAGACCCCGAGCGGCCACATCGAGACCGGCTTTGCGCACTCAGTGGCCGTGGTGATGGCGACGCGCAGTTTCCGCGAAAGCAAGAAAATGTTCTGGGACCGGAAGAACGAACAGATTGTCGACCGCGCGGCGGCTTTGTGAAAAGATAGTCACCATGCGCCTCTTGCTGCTACTGCTATTCACGCCGCTCGCCTTTGCTGACGTTCACGAGCAAACCGCCAAAGACTCGGCGCCCTCGGGGCTCCTGGCGGGCGTGGCGCGCGCCGACATCACGCCGCCCGTGGGCATCCCGCACATGAACTGGGGCTCGCAGACGCACGTGGGCGCGGTGGGGATTGACCCGGCTGGCATGATCGCCACCGCGCTCGTGCTGAGCGACGGCAAGCAGAAGTTCGCGATGGTGGATGTGGACGCGCTGTTCGTCGGGCAGCTCGCCGCCGTCGCCACGCGCGCCGCCCAGCTCACCGGGATTCCGCCCGAGCACATCCGCCTGGGAGCCACGCACACGCATGCCGGGCCGTTCCTGACCACGGACAAAGGCCCGGTCGGGATCGATCTCACGCAGTACCGCGCCGGCTTTGACAACTACTGGGCGCTGGTGGCCGACAAGATCGTAGGCGCGATCGTCGAAGCCAACGGGCGGCTGGAGCCCGCGCATCTCGGCGCGGCCAAGGGGACGGGTAGCATCAACATCAACCGCCGCGTCCGTCGCGATGGCTCGAAGCCGCCGGCCGTGGGACTCAACTCCGGCGGTCTGGTTGACCGCGATCTCATCGTGGCCCGCATCGACAACGCGCTGGGCGCGCCGATGGCGGTGCTGGTGAACTTCCAGTGCCACGGCACCGTGCTCGCCTGGGAGAACAAACAGATCTCGCCCGATTGGCCGGGCATGATGCGGCGCACCGTGGAAGAAGCGTTGCCCGGCGCCAAATGCCTGTTCTTCCAGGGTGCGGCGGGCAATCAAGGCCCGATGGAGGGGCTCTCGGGAGACCTCGCCGTGGCCCACAGGTTGGGGCGCATTCTCGGCCATGAAGCCGCCGCGCTGGCGCTGCGCATTGAGACCGTGAAACGCGAGCCCAAGTTCGAAGGCTTCGTGGAATCGACGGCGTACCTGGCCAAACAGCCGTGGCGCGTGCAAGGGCCGCGCGATGGCGCGATCAAGTTCGCCTCACAGATAGTGGAGGTGCCCGGGCGCACTTACACCGGCAAGGAAGTGGAGCGGATGACGGCCGCCGTGGTGGACGCCGAAGCCACGGTCAAGGCCGCGGCCAACGCCGATGCCTGGACCAAGCATGCCGCCGAAGCGCGCCTCCGCCGCTTCCAGGATCTGCTGGCCAAGTGGCGGCAGCCGGCGTCGCGCCCGCCCATCCCGGTGCGGATCGCCGCGCTGCGGATCGGCGAACTCGCCATCGTCTCGATGCCGGGCGAGCCCTTCGCCGAAATCGGCCAGGCGGTTAAGCGGGGTTCGTTTCTGCCGGCGACGATGTTCTGCGGCTACTCAACGGGCGAGGGGGGCGAATACATGCCGGTGGATACCGAGTATGAGTTTGAAGGCTATGAGGTGGACCGCACGCCCTACGGAACGGGCGCGGCGGCCAAGGTGATCGCGACGGCGGCGGCGCTATTGGCTGCCGTGCGCTAGACACGCTCGCTGACGCTCGGTGCTCCGTTCTGAGCCGCGACGGTGACGGAGCGTGTACACTAATGCGCCGCCGCCGGAGCAACCGGCCGCCAGTTACGCGCCAGTTCCTGCGCCTGTGCAACCTGGTCACGCGACATGATCCCGGCGGCCCGGTCTCGGCGCTTGGCCGCTTCTCCGTCGCCCGCGCCGGCCGCCAGATTAGACCAGAAGTGCGCCTGCAGATAATCCTGCGGCACGCCGGTGCCCTCGAAATACATCATGCCGAGCCGGGCTTGCGCCGGGGCATAGCCTTGGTCGGCAGCCAACCGCAACCAGCGCGCCGCTTCCTGAAAATCCTGCTTCACCCCGCGTCCGTCCAGGCACGCGTTGGCATAGATAATCTGGGCCAAGGCATTGCCGCCCTGAGCCGCTTTCAGCGCCCACTTGGTAGCTTGAGCCGGCTCGGCGTCCACACCTCGTCCCTCGGTGTAGATCAGCGCGGTCATGTAGGCGGCCTCGACATGGCCCTGTTCGGCGGCCTTGCGGTACCACTTGGCGGCCTCGGTTTCGTTCCGCGCTTCCCCCTTGCCGGCAGATAACAATTCGGCCAGCCGGAACTGCGCATCCACATGATCCTGTTCGGCGGCCAGCCGGATCCAGCGCGTTCCTTCTTCCACATTGCGCGTCACGCCGCGGCCTTCCAAATAGAGTGACCCCAGTTGGAACTGGGCGTCCGGATTGCCTTGGTCGGCATTCACGCGGAAGACCTTGGCCTCGTCGGCAGCGTCAATCGCCGCTTTGCCTTCGGCCTGTATTGCGCGCAGGCTGTAGAAAGCGCCTGCATGTCCCAGCTCAGCGGCTAGACGATAGAAACGCACGGCCTCGTTCTGATTGGCGGTCACACCACGCCCGTTGGCAAAATGCGTGCCGAGGACGTAGAGCGCTTCGGGATGACTCTGCGCAGCCGCTTTCCGGAACCAGACGATGGCTTCGGCGTCGCTCTGCTCGACACCTTTTCCAGCCGCCACCAACGAGCCCACGGTAAATTGCGCCACCGGGTCCCCGCGCTCGGCCGCCATGCGGTACCAGAGGAAAGCCTCCTTGGGGTCAGCCTCGACGCCGATCCCATCGGCATAGGCGGAAGCCAGCGCCTGTTGCGCTTCAGGTGAGCCTTGCGCAGCGGCGGTTTTGTACCACTTGAAGGCTAGATCGTAATTCGGGGCCGTGCCCTTGGCCCCGCTGTAGACTTTGGCGGCCCCGAGCTGCGCCGCTACATCGCCCCGCTCAGCCGCCAACAGAAAGTACTTGAGAGCGGTGTCGGCATTGGCCACGACGCCCCGCCCCTCCAGATAGAGTTGCGCTACCGCTGTTTGAGCCGGCCCGTGTTCGCGATCGGCTGCCATCTGGTACCAAAGCGCGGCCTCCGTCTCATCTTTGGCGGCGCCTTCACCACGTTCCAGCAGATATCCCAGCGTGTATTGGGAGTCGGCATGACCCCGTTCGCCAGCCGCGCGGTACCAGCGAATCGCCTCGGTCTTGTTGACTGCCACGCCCCGCCCGGCGGCATACATGTTGCCAACGGTAAAGGCCGCCACCGCGTTGCCTTTTTGCCCCTCCGCAGAAAGGGCGGTCAGCGCTTCAGGAAACTTCCCCTCCTGATAGGCGCGCATCCCGGCGGCAAACTCCGGGCGAGCCTGCGCCAACAGGAAAGTACCAGCGAGATAGAGTGGTACCAAGCGCCGTACCGGCATAAGATACGATTATAGCGACTGTTATTCGGCCCAATCCGCCACGAAAATGTTGAACTCGTAGCGCGACTTGGAGTCTTTGTCCGAAGCAAAAACCAGCCGCTTGCCGTCTGGCGAAAACTCCGGAAACGAAGTGAACCCGCCGTAGTTCGTGACCTGCTCCAGGCCGCTGCCATCCAGGTTCACCAGGAAGAGTTCAAACTTGCGTCCGTCGCACTCGTGCTTGTTCGACGCGAACAGAATCTTCTTGCCATCCGGCGTGAATGTGGGCGCGAAACTGGCGCAGCCGAACTTGGTAATCTGCCGCGCGTTCTTGCCGTTGCCGTCCGAGACGAAGAGTTCCATTTTCATCGGCGTGGTCAGGCTCTCTTTGAGCAGGTCGCGATACCGGGTCATGGTCTCCGGCGTGGAGGGATGGTTGGCCCGCCAGACCAGATGCTTGCCGTCGCGAGAAAATACGGCGCCGCCGTCATAGCCTTCCGACGTGGTGATGCGCTTCTTGCCGGATCCATCGGCATTCATCGTCCACAAGTCCAAGTCGCCCGAGGCCATCGAAGTATAAACGATCTTGCCGGTCTTGAAATTCACCGTGGCCTCGGCGTCATAGCCGCTCTTGTCGGTCAGCTTCTTGACGATCTGGCCGGCATCGGTGGCCAAAAACACGTCGTAGCTGGGATAGACGGCCCAGACGTAGCCCTTGCTGCGGTCGGCGCTCGGGGGGCAAGCCTCGCCGGCCTCATGGGTGGATCCATAGACGATGTGCTTGTTGTCCTTCAGGAAATAGCCGCAGGTCGTGCGGCCCTTGCCGTTTGAAACCATGCGCTGGTCAGACCCATCCGCATTCATCGTGAAGATCTGGTCACACTGCAGCTTGTCCCGCGTGGATTGAAAGACGAGCCGTTTCCCATCCGGCGCCCAATACGCTTCGGCGTTCTGCCCGCCATGGGTGAGTTGTTTGAAGTTAGTCAGATGCTGCTTGGGCTGCCCGTACGCCGCCAGCGCTGCCGCCAAGGTTCCCGCCGCCAGGATGAGTTTCATTAGTGCTTGCCTCCTTCAAATAGATCGCGCCCGAGCGTGAGCGCCCGCATCTTGCCGTCAGCTACGGTGCGCTGCAACATCCAAAAGCCGCAATCGGGATGAATGTAGGGGATGCGTTCCACGCCAAGAATCCCGGCCGCGTGCTCGATACGCCGCGCAATCAGCTCCGGCGTCTCGATGACGTTGTCCTTGATGTCGACCACGCTCAAGCCGATGCCGATCCGGGGATCGAGATCCTTGAACGCCGCCAGTTCGTCATAGCCGCGCCGCGCAAATTCCAGGACCAGATGATTCACCTTCAGCCCATTGAGAAACGGCATCAGGTCTTTCCAGAAGCCTTTCTGGATGCTCTGGCCGCCGTAGTTGCCAAAGCAGATGTGGACGGCGCGCGTACCCTTGATGCCGTCGAGCACGTGGTTGATGGCTTCCAGGGCCCACTCGCGGTCTTCCGGATGCCCGCTGATGTTGGCTTCGTCGATCTGCACAACGCTGGCGCCGATGGATTCAAGCTGCCGCCGCAAGACGCCGGCGATGGCCATACAGAGCTTGGCTCGGTCTCCATAGAACCGGTCAGTCAGTACCTTGGTGAGCATGTGCGGACCGGTGCAGGTGAACTTGAGCGGGCGCGAGGTGAGGCCCTTGGTGAACTCATAGTCGCGCGGCAGATTCAACGTGCCTTCGGTCACAGCGCCGGTGACGATGCCCGCAGGATCGGTGCGATAGGCTACGCCAGAGTCGGCTCGGAACTTGGCGATGTCGGTCACCGAATAGCGCGTGCGAATGCCGTCCATCTGCGACACGAAGTAATCGATCATCCCGTTGGTTTCGGGGTGGCTGGGGTCGAAGCGATTCAATTCCCCGTCGGCCACGACATCGATACCGGCGAGTTCCTGCGTCTTGAGAACCACCATGATGGCGTCGCGAAGCGTGACGCGGCTGGTGTCGCCAAGCAGCCAGTGGGGGACGGGATAGCTCCCCACTACGGTTGTGAGAATGGGCATAACTTTCTATTGTAAGACCCGCCCAATCGACTCTCCTGGGAAGTAGAATGAGGGGCATGATAGGCCTTCGGTTAGCCACGACTTCGTTATTGGTTGCTGCGACAACCGCGTCGGCCGCCACCGGTGCAATCGCCGTGACGGTGCGCGACGCCGCGACGGGGTTGTTGTTGCCAGGCGCGGAACTCCGGCTGTCTGGACCGGACCAGCCGGCGAAACGGTCCAACGATCGTGGGTTTTTTCGCTTCGAGACTGTTCCGGCGGGTACCCATCGTCTGGCAGTTTCGCACTCCGGCTATGTGCCCATTCGCTTCGGACCAGCCGATGTCCCGATCGAGGTGCGTGAGGGAGCCCAAACAACTATTGAGCGGTTGCTCCAGCCGGTGGCTTCGATAGAAGGCAGGCTTCTCACCGCAGACGGCGGGCCGATTCCAGGTGCAAGCATTACGGCGGTCACGAACGATGATTCCAAAACGACCAGCGGCAACGACGGAAGCTTTCGGTTGATGGGTCTTCCCAGCGGCAGCCAGTCGCTTTCGGTGCAACTGCCTGAGAATTTTCGCCGCGCCGCAGCCAGGACGACAACCGGTGAGACACGAGGCCTGCCGGCTTCTCTGTTCTATCCGGAAGATTCGAAGTCAGCCGAGCCGCTTACGCTCGCAATGGGGCAGCGCTTATCCGGCCTGGAGATACGAGTTGCGTCCGTGCCACTCGTAGCTTTCTCGGGCACCGTAATTGATGGCGCTACCGGCCAGCCACCCGCTCACGGCCAGCTCGAGTTTAATGGTTCGACCCTGTCCTTGGCCACCGATGGCCGATTTCACTTTGACCTTCTGGCTCCCGGTGAGTATTATCTGCTCGCGTACCGGTCCGCGGCGGACCGCGCGTTGCCCGCTAGCGCGAAGCTCACGATCGGGCCGACGGGCCTTGTGGGCTACAAGATCATCCTCTCGGCCGACACGGGGGTCGGCCGGGTCGAAGGCCGATTCCGGGCCGCACCGCAACAGGGTGCCGCGGTAAGTCTTATTACGCGAGGCCGGAACGGGCGCGTCGAGGGTGCTCTCCAAACCGATGGCTCATTTTTCTTTGACAGTGTCCCGGTCGGAGAGTGGACTCCAACTGCCTGGGGGGGCGGAGCGGAACGCCGCAGTTGCTCTGCAAGGGTGAGCCAGGCCGGGCGGCGCATCGGGAGGATCCAAGTCGCTGCCGGCGTCAATCAACCTCTCGAAGTCGAATGCGCCTACCACGTCAAGATTACTGGCACAGTGGTGGACGCGGCCGGCCGCCCGTTGCCGGAGGCCGTCTTGTTTCTCACGGGCGGGACAAGCATCCTTAGCTACGGGGGGAAGGTGGACGGAACCTTCGAAACATCAGCGCCTCCTGGTGACTACACCATCAGCGCGTGGCCCAAGTCATACCGCTACCGAATGAACGCCATGCAGGGATGCGGAAATGCCCGTAAGATGAGCTTTCGGGCAGACGTCGCGGACATGCGCCTGGTGGTCTGCCCGTAGAATAGTCATGACCTCTTTATCGATATGACGCGCCACCACTGCCTCGCCTCCTCCCTCGGTCTGCTTGTCTCTCTTCTCGCTGCCGCACCGCCGCCCGCGTTCCGCGAACACCTGATCGCCGGCGATCTCAAGGGCGGCTATCAAGTGGTGCCGTTCGACGTGAACCGCGATGGGCGCGTCGACCTCATCGCCCTCGCCAGCGGCATGCCGGACCTCGTTTGGTTTGAAAGTCCCGGCTGGCAGCGGCGCACGCTGGCGCGCGGGCTCAACCGCATGATCAACCTGGCCGCCTGCGCCGGGATGGAAGAGATCGTGGTGGCGCATGAATTCGCCAACGTACCGAAGAACAGCATCGGCGTGGTGTCGGTGCTGACGCCGGGGCCGGACCGCACGCAGCCGTGGAGCGTGCGTGAGATTGACCGGCTCACCACTTCGCATCGGCTACGCTGCGCCAAGATCGACGAATCGGGCAAGCCCGTGGTGATCAACGCGCCGCTCGCCGGAGCCAAGGCCGATGCGCCGAACTATCGCGATCACGCGCCGCTGGTTTACTATCGGCCCGGCGAGTGGAAGCGCGTTCCGATCAACGAGGCCAATGAAGGCGTCGTTCACGGCATCTTTATCACGCCCTGGCTCGGCCCCAAGAAACCGGATTGCGTGCTCACCGCCAGCTTCCTGGGCTTGCACGCGCATTGCCTCGAAGGCGGCAGCGGCAATTGGACGCGAACCCAGATCAGCGCTGGAGATCCGGCGGCCGCGCCCAAGTCCGGCTCGAGCGATGTGGCCGTGGGACGGCTGGGGCGAGCGCGATTCCTGGCGGCGATTGAGCCGTGGCATGGCGATCAGGTGACCATTTACCGCGAAGCCAAAGGCGTGTGGGCCCGCAAGGTGATTGACCGTTCGCTCGTTGACGGGCACACCATTGTCGCCGCCGATCTTGACGGTGATGGCCGCGACGAAGTGATTGCGGGCTATCGCGGCGCCGGCCGCAGTGTCCACATCTACTCGTCGAAAGACAAGCGCGGCCAGACCTGGGAGAAGACCGTCCTGGACTCGGGGGGCATCGCGGCGGCGGCGTGCGTCGCGCTCGATTTGAACGGAGACCAGCGCGTCGATATCGCTTGCATCGGATCGGCAACGACGAATCTGAAGTGGTACGAAAACACCGGCGCGGCGGCGGTGCGGTGACTATCGCTCAAGGCGGTTTTGCGACCGGCGCAGCATGACCCGCCAACGTTGATTGCGGGGATCAATCTCCGCCAGCCGGTTGAGCAACTCCAGCCGTTGTTGCAAGAGGACCTTGGCCTCCGCCGGCTTTCCTTGAGATGTGAGAGCGGCGGCGCGGGCATGCAGTACTGCCACTTGGCTCGACAATTCCGCCACGGTCTGCCCGGCGCCGACAGGCTCGCCTGGGGCACAGACACCGGCAGGCGTTTTCTTCGTACTTCCCGGCGGAGGCATCTCGCAATACTGACGCAGCAGGTCGCCGCCCCCTTTCTCCTGGCTCAAACGGGTGAGCAAGTTCGTCCAAATTCTGGCAGCCTCCTGCCGGCGCCCGGAGCGCTGCGCTTCCACCGCCGCCCAACGCACCAGCTTGGCGCCACGCTCCATCTCGCCCTTCTCCATAAATGAGCGCCCCAGTTGCGACAGGCGCATCGCGAAAACAGGCTTGAGTTGGTCCGGCGCCCCCAGTCGATCGCGCAACTGGAAGCCTTCGTCGAGTATGTCGGCGGCCTCCGGCTTGGCGGCGCCTTTGGCGTCACAGAGGCCCCGCAGCAGGAGGTAACGCATCCGCGCAATGTCTTTGGCGCGGCCCGGCGGGAGCTTGGGAATCGCCGCGCGCACAGTCTCGAGTGGTGGGTCAACCCCCTGGCATGCACCGCCGTCGAGCCTGGAGTAGGCCAGCAGCAATTGCGTGTCGATCTGTTCGGCGGTTGGGATCGGCGGCGGTGCGGGGGCACGGACAGCGGGCGCGACCACGGGGGCTGGGGCCGACACTGCGGCCGGAAGCGCCGACGCCTGGCTCAGCTTCAACTCATCGGCAACGTGAGAGCGCTGCTGAGATCTCCACAGCCACAGGCCGCCGGAGGCAGCCAGAGCAAGCGATGCCGCGAGCCCAGCCGTCACCACATTGCGCCGGCCGAACTTGCGGACCCGATACCAGAGGTTGCCGCGCCGGGCCGCCACGGGGAGTTGCCTCAGGTGTTGATCGACGTCGTCCAGCATCGCTTGCGCTGTGCCATAGCGCTCCTCCGGCTCCGGGCGTGTTGCGTGCTCGGCAATGGCGCTTAAATCCGCATGCGGGGGCAAATCGGCCAGAGTCTGGCGAAGCAGCAGGCCGAGGCTGTAGATGTCGCTCCGGGCGGTGCACGGGCCGCCCGCCATCTGCTCCGGGCTGGCCCATCCCGGCGTCAGCATGGCGCGAGTAAAGGTGGACTCCTGCGGCCGCCCTCCCGGATCCAATCGGCGAGCCGCTCCGAAGTCAAGCAGCTTCACACGCCCAGAAGTGTTCACCATCACGTTGGACGGCTTGATGTCTCCGTGCACAACTCCGCGCCCATGCAGGTAGATCACCGCGCCAAGCAACTCGGCGAACAGCCGCGCCCGCGTCTCCAGCGTTGGCTTAACCTCATTCATGCGCCGGTCCCAGGCGAGGCCATCCACATACTCCATCACCAGATAAGGCCGGCCATCTTCATCCACGCCGCCATCGAGGAGCCTGGCGATGGAAGGATGTTCCAGCGTGCGCAGGATGGTTCGCTCCTTGAGAAAGCGCGCGCGAAAAGCCCCCGAGTCATACCCGGCGTGGACGTACTTCACAGCGCCTTGCTCGACGCCGGAGCCTGCCTGCCGCTCGGCGCGCCGAACCACACCAAGCCCACCTTCGCCCAGAACCTCCTTGAGCTGCCAATCGCCGGCATGGTCGCGCGCTTTCATCTGCGGGACGATGGGCTGTCGAAAGGCGGCCACCGATTCGGCGTGCGATGCCAGCAGGCCATCGAGTTCACGGGCCAGCGTTGCGTCCTCGGCCGCCCGCTCACGCAGGAATTGGGTGCGCGCCTCGCCTTCGAGCTCTACCGCCTTGGCAAACCATTCTTCCAGACGCTGCCATTCCGGTTGCGTCACAAAGCCTCGCCTGAGGGAGCCTTGGTCAACTCCCGGTACAACCAGGTCCGCGCAAACTCCCAGTCCCGCTTGACCGTGGCGACGCCGATGCCCAAAACCTCGGCAATCTCCTGCATCTCCAGGCCCCCGTAGCAGCGCAGTTCCACAACCCGCGCTTTGCGCCCGTCGCGTTCCTCAAGCTGTTGCAGCGCTTCTTCGAGCGCCAGTACGTCGATCGGAGCCAGGTCCCCAGAGCCCGCGCCGGGCTCGGCCAGACTCAGCGTGACGCGCTCGAGTGCGCCGTCGCGCTTCTGGGCCGTCTTGGCGCGGAGATGATCCACCACTACATTACGCATGACCCGGCTCGCCGTGGCCAGGAAATGCGTCCTGCCGTTCCAGCCGTCTACCGGTAGTCTCAGGAAGGCTTCATGTACGATTAGCGTGGGTTGTAGGGTATTTTGCGATCCGCTTCGACGAAAATGCCGCGCAGCGATCCGGCGGAGTTCGCCGTACAACGCTTCGACGTCGATCTCCATAGTAGGGCGGGCCCGCTGTGGCTTATTTTAGCGCCATTGCGTACTCTTCGTTCTTCCCCTTACCTTGACGCCGAGGGGAGATCCAGCGTACGGACTGGTAGGCGAAATGGTAGGCGTTGGCGCGCAGAAGGTAATAGCGTGTCTCCAGGACGACGCGCCGGAGCCCCAGGGCAAAGACCGTGTGCTTGGGCTTGGCAAGTCTTGGTCTATCCGCCGCCGCAGCAGCCTGACAGGCCTGCAGCGGAGCCGCAATCAAAACGCCATCGGTGATCGCCCGTTCGGACTGGCGGAGACGGGAGCCCATTTCGGTGCCGCGCTCCACGTTCATCGTGCCGGCCAAGCAGTTGCCTGCCGAAAGATCGTTCACCACCTTCGCCCGTTCGCGGTCAATATTGAGGTCAATCCGGTGGGTCGGACTCATGCGGTTCCAATCGAAAGCGACTCCCACATCGTGCGTCGCCGCGCCCAGCCACACGGTCTCGCCGCCGGGTCCTTCGCGTTTCCAGAGCCGGATGTGATGCCGCTGCGCCAGTGTGTTGAATGATTTCTGAAAAACAACGTCGGGCGGCTTGCCTTGATAGTGAAGCGTGGAAACAGGCGCGCGCGCATAGGACTTCATGCCCGTAAACGCGGCATAGGTCTTCATGAAAGTTTTTCGGGATAAGGGATCGACGCCATCCCAACCCGCGGCTGCAAAGGCCCCCGCCAATTCCGCCTCCGAACCCAGGAAAGCCAGGTTGATCGTGTCCGCCATCGCAGTTCCATCGGGCTTCTTAATCTGGCCGGCCGTCTCTGCCCCCAGCCATTCGGTCAATTGATCGGGCAGGGCAGGTTGCGCGGCTGAGGGAGCAACATCCGTTGTCTCGTCGGCCTCAAGACTGACGCGCGCGATCAGGTCCGTTCCGGCGGGCAACTCGATCTCCGGATCGGGCATGCGAAAGAAAATCAACCGGGAGACGATAAAGATACCCGCGCCCAACGGCCCCGGGACCAGGCGTTTGCAAAGCATCCCACCGGTGCCGACCAAACCCGTTACCGGACGGAGCAGGATCGACGGCGCCGGGCGGTACCAAAGTCCGCTGAACAAACTTTGCGGATGGCTGGCGGCCAGTGCACCCCGAATCCGGTTGTCCTTGTGCACGGTTTCGCGCGCGTTGTCCACGGCGAGCAAGCGAACGTCACAGACGGCGGTAGCGCCTCCGGGGAGTTGGCAACCGTTGAACTCCAGCATCAGCCCGGCGCGTTCGCGGCGCAGCCCGAGACCCACCGACTGCCCACTCCTCACTACGCCGCGCACGATGGTGCCCGCGGGAAGTATCGGAGCAAGTTGGGTTTGCGCGCCCATCACGCGGGCCGTGAATGGTGTGCCTGGTCTGGAATAGCTCGCCAACGGCGACTCGAGCCTCAGTTGCAAATCCTGAGTCTGGCTGGCCATCGCGATTGCGGCGGTGGCGATCAGAAATGGAACGAATGCTGCCTTGGTCTTTGGAGTAAGCATGCCCTCACCCAGTGTTGGCTGACATTATGTCACAGTCCGTCAACCACCAGCGAGCCCATCACGCGCCAACAACTCAAACCGTCTATCGGCAAATCGGGTACCTTATTGAAGGCGAGGATTGGCCCATGTTGCAGGAACTCCAGAATAGAGTCGTGATGATCACCGGAGCCGGCCGGGGTATTGGCAAGCGCCTGGCGCTGGGATTTGCCGCGGCGGGGGCGCGCGTGGGCCTCGTGGCCCGCAGTAAATCTGAGCTCGAATTGACCAAGCTGGAAATCGAGCATGCCGGGGGGTTGGCCGTGCACCTGCGAGCCGACGTAACGGATGCCGACGCGATGCGTTCGGTGGCCGATCGGCTGCGCGCTCACTCCGGCGAAATTGCGGTGATCGTCTGCGCCGCCGCTATTCAAGGCCCCGTAGGTCCGTTGGCGGAGAACTCGCTGGCGGCCTGGGCTGAAACCGTGAACACCAACCTGACCGGCGTCGTGCATTCGATTGCCGCCGTGCTGCCCGGTATGATCAAACAGCGCTCGGGCAAAATCATTGTGCTCGCCGGCGGCGGCGCGGCCAAGCCCCGGCCTAACTTCACAGCCTATGCGGCGGCCAAGGCAGGCGTGGT
>JAYTKJ010000560.1:0-2332 GCA_043730365.1 Acidobacteriota bacterium
TTTTCCAGCACTGTCTTGAGTTCGGCGTCCTGATTGGCGCCGGTGCGCGTGTACACGGCTTGCACGTCAACGCGGTGGCCCGCCTTGAGCAACGCCACGATGCCGCTGGAATCGTGCACCTGCACGGAAACAGCGCGCATCCCCGAGGGAATCCCCAAGCCGCCGCCCGTGCGCCGGTTGGCCAGCCGCGCCGACACCAGAGGCTCCCCGGCACCCACATCTGTAAGCGCAGTCATACCATCCACTTGGCTGGGCTGCTGCAATGCATCCTCCGGAACCGGGCCGCCCGTCCAAGGAAGAGCCTTGACGTCCAGCGCGCTCACCGTCGAGCCTCTGGCGATCTGGCGCGCCGCCACCAGTACGTTGGGAGTGGCGTTGGCTTCGGCGGACGGAGTAAGCTTGCCCGCTACCAGACCGTAGAATGCCGCCGTGCAAACGACAGCCATCGCAAAGGCAACCGCAAGGATAGGAGCGACGTTCTTTTTCATGAGACGGATATACTCTTCCATGTTCATCGGTGTGTCGACTAGCCGACTTTAGCCAATAGGGCGAAGACCCGCGATCTCGACCGAGCTTTCCATACTAAAGATGGGGTATACTGCCCTATATGTACGGAGCGACTCTTCCCTTTTTTCGTTGGGTTCTGGCCTTGGCGTTTGTGCTCCTTTTTGCCAAACCCGGCCAGGGCCAGGGTTGAGTGGCCGCCAGACAAGGCGCGCCCGTGCTTGGCGTGCTATGCGAGAGACCGAAAGACGGCAAGGCCCCACGCAAGGAGCGCTGGGACCTCTCGATAGGGTACCGGTACCTGCCGTCCTATCGACATTTTGTTGGGACGGTTGAACAGAAGCAGCGTGAAGTGCTCGGCACTCAGATCCGCAATATCTACCATATCTTTGATGTGTCGGTGGGATATCAGCTAACGTCTCGCTGGAGCCTCGGCGCCAGCATCCCGGTGACCAAGGCTTACCGCAACCAGCTTTATGCCCCAACCGGAGTCGTGAATTGGGTGAGCCAGGGCGATGCCACGTTCGGCGTCCGCCGCTGGTTGTTCCGGCCTCCCACCGAATCGCGCCGCAACATCAGTGTGGGCGCGTCGATCAAAGTGCCGTCGGGCGGTTTCCGGAAGACGTTTGCCGCCGTCCGTAACGGGGTGCCCCTCATCGCGACGGCAGACCAATCGGTGCAGCCCGGTGATGGTGGCACGGGCTTCACGCTCGACACCAATGCCTACACGCCGGCTTGGTTCGGTTCCTGGGCCTTCTTCCAAGGGCTATATCTCTTCAATCCCCGCAACACGAACGGCGTATCCACGTTCCGGACCCGGCCCGGGGAAACCGTGATGTCGGTGTCGGACCAGTATCTGGCGAGGGGCGGCATGACACGCCTCATCCCTGGCATGCGCCGCTTGGCCTTCAGCATCGGCGCCAGGCTTGAGGGCGTACCGGTGCGAGACCTGATCGGACGAAGCCAGGGCTTCCGGAGGCCGGGTTACGCCTTGTCCGTCGATCCAGGCCTGATGTTCAGCTACCACGGCTACACTATCGCCGCCAACTCGCCCTGGGCCGTGCGGCGCGACCGCAAGCGCAGCGTCGCGGACTACCAGAACGGCGTTTCCGGCGACGCCGCTTTCGCCGATTACTCGGTGATCGTTGGCGTGACTCGCCGATTCTAACCGGCAGGCGCTGGAACAGGGGGCTTCGTTCTTACATGCGATTCATGATTCTGATCAAGGCCAACAGGAACAGCGAAGCCGGCGTGCTACCCGATGAGAAGCTCCTGGCCGAAATGGGCAAGTTCAACGAGGAGCTGGCCAAAGCCGGGATATTGCTCGGAGGCGACGGGCTTCAGTCCACTTCGAAGGGCGCCCGCGTTCGGTTCACCGGACAAGATCGGACCGTGATCGACGGACCATTTGCCGAGTCCAAGGAATTGATTGCCGGCTTCTGGCTGTGGCAGGTTAAGTCCAAGGAAGAAGCCATCGAGTGGGTCAAGCGCTGCCCCAATCCGCATCCTGGCCTGGAAACCGAGATTGAAATTCGGCAGCTTTTCGAGGCCGATGACTTCGGCCCCGAACTTACGCCTGAGCTCCGGGAGCAAGAAGAGCGTCTCCGCGCGAAGTTGTAGATTCGCCAAGAAACCGTCCGGCATGCCGGTTCGCAGCGCCACAAAGTCTCGCAACGCAGACTACCCCACCGTTGGAAGCCCAAGCGGCCGTTCCGGAATCGTCGCTTTGCGCAAGTTGAATTGCAGAGTCGCGCGTCCGGAGACCAGCCGCATCGTGGTACCCATACTGAATGTCAGCACGGAGTCATTTGCGGCAATCACACGTTAG
>JAYTKJ010000561.1:0-5956 GCA_043730365.1 Acidobacteriota bacterium
GCCATCCTCGCGCTACGATGCTGCTACCTCAATGGCCAATTCGAGGACTACTGGGATGGGCGCCGGGCGGCTTGACTTCCACTTTTATGTCGCACACCCACTGCTCGACTTTGGAAAAGGCCCTATTGAAAGACCGCTACGTGAACGGGCGGGAGATGAAGGAGATCGCGGCGTCCAAAGGTTTGAGCGAGATCGCTGCACGCGTCTGCATTCATCGCTGCCAGGGTCCACTCCGGGTTATTGCGCAGCGAGGCGGCAGACAAGTGAAAGCGCGTGTGGAGCGGTGGCTGAACCGTTTGCCGGATGTGTTGGACGAGGGCAAACCTTTGCAAGCGGCCTGAGTGTGGCCGATTCCGACACCAATTCAGTCGCGACTTATGTTTATCGAGCGATCGGGAGAAGAAAGACAAGTCATGCGCGGCTGGACAATTCAATTCGCCATACTGACGGTAGTTAGTGCGATTTACACGAAACTGCAGCCGGAAACAGCATACTGGCCGACTCGTTCCGCGGTTTTGGTCTTTGGCTTTCTGATGTTCCCGAGTTTGCTCTGCACCTTCGCGGGCAAGTCTCTTCGAACTAGCTCGCGATGAGTGCGAGCAGGCATAGGCGCCACGTGTCGGCCCGGGCCGTTCCTGTCGTAGCCCGGATGGCCGATTACCTAATCCTTTTTACACCCTCCCAGGGCCGTTGATCGCAACTGGCCGACGAAGGGACAAGCTTTGACCATCCGCGTTGATACACGCTGGGCACTCAGGCCAGATCACGCGAATCGTGCCCAGCCACTGCTCCCGTACTGCTCGAAACCGGCGAGGTCGCGAATACTCTGCCGTGCCGATCTGTCGCTGAGCCCGAAGTCGCAAAGAACTCATCGCTTAACACGATGACGTTCTCGCCATGGTCAGGCATTTCGTGGCCCGGGTCGCGGTTGAACCAAATCCGCGCCTCCCGGAAAAAGTTGAACCGTGCCCGGTGGAACACCTTTGCGGAACCCCGCGTCGAGTCTCTCCCAAAGAAAATCGTCGCCCCGAAGACCCGTTGGAAAGCGCCCACGATCCGCCGATACTCCTTGACCACCCTTCGCTAAACCGAACGTCTCCAGCATCGAAGAGGCCGACTTGAAGCGAATGTCTGGTCTGCTGCTTCACCGCCAAGGTCGCCAGGTAGATCGGCACGAGCCGGTCCTGCCCGAACGGCAACCCGTAGTCCGGGTGCCCGGTAACCTGCAAGACAAATTGCCCGTTCCTCCTCTCACGTACAAGTTGCCCTCGCGGCGGGCGCCGGGTGGGTAGCCCGGCAGAGGGTTCCCGTGCGCAGCCGGACCATCGCCGCCCTCACTCTTCCGAAGTGCCTGCTTCGAAACCACAAATTCGCCGTGGGGTGCGCGCCAGGATGTCGCCGACGGCCTCCACCGGCACCTTTCGTGCCCTTCGGACCGTGGTTACAGAATTGGTTACAGTGGCCCCGGCCAGGGTATTCGCATAACGGTTTCGGGGGAGGCCTAAACGATTGTAAGCAGGAAACTTGAAGGTTGGTTGCGGGGGTAGGATTTGAACCTACGACCTTTGGGTTATGAGTTCAAGACTTGGTTCTGCATGGACACCGTTATTGCGAAGAATCAATCACATACGGTCTTCATGTGTTGGTTAATATCGATTGTTCCCGGATGTCTTGTTAGCAATTTGTTAACATTTTTCGGTTTGCGGCCGACACGACTCGCCAAGTTTCCGGCTTCCAGTTTATGGCGCTTCGTCATCATCGCTGTACCTCCAGCACAGCCCCTCTCGTGGCTGTTCGCGAGAAAAGCCGGCGGCGAGTATAAGCGCGTCCAGATCCTCCCGCGTAATCGCAGCCCAGCGCCGAGGCTCGGGCTGCTTGACATATCCTTGACGACAGCCCACGACGATTTTCGACATTTCCAAGCCTTCTGGGTTCGACACTTTACGGCATCTTTCGACAGCTCCCATGGGTCGGCTTGGAAACAACAGGAACTGGGTTGACGATATCTCTGTCCCCCTCTGGTGTCCTTGATTTGTCCGAAAGGTGTATACATTTTTCGGACGGGCAGATCGAAGAAGCTGGCCGAGATATGCGCACACAGATCGGACAAAACACGTTGCCGCATCAAGGCCCGAGCCTCGACCTCAGGCGGAGCATTCTCGACCGCATCAAGCGCGACAAATCGATCCAGGTCTGGACCCCGAACGACCTGCTCGATTTAGGCGCAAGATCTGCTATTGGCTCCAACGGCTCGTGCTTGCCGGCGATATCCGGCGCATCGATTCGCGGGCTTTACGATGTTCCCCGCACCAACTCGCTAACCGGCAAACCGAGCAGCCCCGACTACACCGCGATCATCGACGCTGTCGCGCGGCGTGAGAAAGCTCGATTTTTTCCCGATGGAATCACGGCGGCCAACCAACGGGGCCTCACCGACGCCGTACCGGCGAAAGTCACGGTTCACACAGACGCCCGGCTGCGCCCGATTCACCTCGACAGCCTCGTCATCAACTTCAAACCGACCGCTCCGAGCCGGCTGTATTGGGCAGGCCGGCCGGCGATGCGAATCGTTCAGGCGCTTCACTGGCTCCACGATATGCTTCCAGCCCGACGGAGATTCAATCCTCAAGCCGATTAGGAGAATTCTGGACGACCCAAAACAAGGAGCGGCGAATCGCGACGTTCTTCGGAGCGGTCTCGATGCATAACCAGGATGGATGCGCGACTTGGTGACCGGACTTCTTCAGGATGGGGATCACTCGAATGCGACCGCTCCCAAGGGGGCTTCTCTAGACCAACCAGGAACGCGATGCCAGGCCCGGAGAATCGCTCAACGAGGCGGCGGTCGTGATGAATTGCGGTTTTCTCGGAGTTTCTCGGAGCAGCACCACTGGACCGCCGTGACGTGTTCCTTGGCGCAGCAACTCGACTCGGCACGCCGGAACAGAACGTCGAAAAAGACTTCTGGGTTGCGTGGACACTAGATGTACTGTTCAATGGTCTACCCGCTGGCCATCCTCGTTTTCTTTTCAAGGGCGGAACTTCGTTATCGGAAGCGTATGGGCTGATCTCACGGTTTTCTGAAGACATCGACATCACGGTGTTTCGGGAGGACATCGGACAAGCGGCCTCCGTTCCAGAACTCGAAGGCCTAAGCAAAAAAGCGCCAGTTCAAACTGGAAGCGATCAAGAACACCTGCCGCGAATACATCCAGAGCACGCTTGCTCAACAATTTGGAGAGGTCGTCCAAGCGACGCTTGTCGACTGCAACATCGACATGAACGTTCCCAGCGTGGTCGTTGACCCTGACGATCCCGATGGCCAAAGCCTGCTGTTCTGGTATCCATCCGTGATGGCCGGCCGCGAGAGCTACATACGCCCGCCGTCAAGGTCGAGTCCGGAGCAAAATCAGCTCTCGATCCGCATGAAGACCTGAGCATTGTTCCCTACGTTTCGGACGAGGTGCCGCAACTTGAACTTCGCTCCGAACACGTCACGACGGTTGTCGCGGAGCGAACTTTCTGGGACAAGATAATCATCATCCACGGGGTGAGTTTGTGGTTCGAATAACGTGGTGTGCTACGCGGCGAGGGACAACGCATTTCAGGTCACTGGCCGTCATAACCAAAATACGAATCGCGGTGGCCCGGCGGCTGCGGAACACGAACAGCCATCCCGAGAATGGATCGGCCTGGAGCTTTTCCCGGCACAAATGGGCGAGTCCGTCGATGCCTTTCCTGAGATCGACTGGCTCCACCGCCACCAGCACGTGCATTTGGGGCGTGATCTGGATCATTGGCTTTACCGCCAGGCTCGCAGCAGATGGCTCCAGTCCACGGCCGAAGTCAGCGGGACTCGTAAGATCTCCACGTAGCCGTGGGTAGGCGCCGGCGTGGGAAACAATTCCAGGAATTGCGGCCGAGTGACGGTCTCGGGCCGTGCCGCGCCGTGGAGGCGTTTGCGCAGGTTGGCGTAGTCGATGGGCAACGCACGCGCCGTGCGACACAGACCGTGCTTGCGCGCCAACTCGACGGCTGCGGTCCAGAACTCTTCCGGCAACGGCGACCGGCGCGGATGGCTGCTTCGCCACTCTGCCAACCGGCCTTCCAACTCAAGGAAATCATTGTCAATCGGTGTCTTCTTTCGGGGCATCTCCGACAGTACACTACCGGCTCACTACGTCACGCATGCTTGCCGGAAGCTCACGGAGAACCATACCTCTGCCTGCGACCACAGTCTGTTGTCGTCGAAACGAGCGGTTTCGCGCAGGGTATAGTATCGGCAGCGGTGCGAGTAGCTGGAGAGATAGTCCAGCAGCCTGAGTTTGCCGAAGACGGTGACGTCGACCGGACTGCCGAGAGATTCCTTCAGTTCGTCCAGAGTAGCGATTTTGTTGCGCAGCTACTGAATGGCCATGGTCACGTTGAGTTGAGAAGGAGCACCATCGACCGTCAAGATCAACGGAGTTGCCGGGCCAGAGCGAGCCGACTCTGGAACGCGCACGGCAATCAGGTGAACGCCAAGTTGGCCGGGTGCGACTCCTGCCGATACTACCTCCGCGCCGGCCCCGCCGATCCTGACTTCGAGTTCACCTTTCGGGCTTGATCCCAAGGATTGAGACACACGGTTGTCCGATCCCGGCGGCACGGTGATACCCAAGCCGGTGGCAAGGAGTGTAACCACCGAGCCTTTGGGAGCCTGAGCGTTTGAACCGTTCGGTACTCCGGATTCATTGGTCACCCGGGCTTGGCCGCTGCCAGTCCCGTCCAAGGTGTATATGGCCGGGTTTGCCGCGACCATCAAACACGACGCCGGCGCCGGTTGCCGCCCCGCCGTACTCTATCTGCACTCTGCTGGCGCCGCCGACCACCACCGAGGCCCCGTACGGAATGAAAGCTGAGACTTGGTCTTTGGCTGCCGAAAGCACCGGCACCGCCACGCCGCTGACTAGCACTCGTGTTTGACTCAATCGGGTGGGAATCGAGCCGTCCTCCGAGGGCACGAAGTCTGCGGGGGTGTCGGGCCCAACTCCAGTCATGTTGATCGTCACGACCTCTCCGGGTGAAATCTTCGCGAAGATTGAAGTGCCCGTGATTTGGGTGTTCGGCCGTTGGCGTGCTGCATTCATGATGCCGAAATTGGAGACTGAGGTCGTGGAGCCGAAAAAGCCGAGAACATCTAGGGTTTCCTGGATCAGCAGTGTTCGAGGCGTCTGTCTCCCACCGAGATCGCCACCCCACCCGACAAACTGATTGCCGGTCTCTGGCACCCCGTTCAACTCGATGACAGAATCCCGGTCGAAGAAACCATTTGGCGGCATTGGGTTCACTCGGATACGGCCGGACCCCACTGTGCCGCCCAACAACTCGTATTGAATACCGTATAGCGCGATGTAGGTGGCGGCTTGTTCCCCGGCAACCACCTTCCGTTGGCGCTCACCCTGTTCGTCAGTCCAGTTCCGGAACGTGCGCAGACTTCTATCTGCCAATACGGGAAAGGAAGGTGCAATGTCGATCTCGTGTGTACTGCCGGGTTCCCACGTGAACGACGTCGGCGTGTTGTACAGTCTGCCATCGACACGAACCTGTACCGTGATGAGTTCGCCGGAATCCAGCACGCTGACAAGGCGAGTGACGGGGCGGTTCGACGGGGACGGCGTGGTCGAGGGCGCCGGCACAAAGCGGGCCGTAAAGTTCTGAAAGTCAGCGTCCACGAGGAAGGTAACAGAACTAAACGGCAGGTTGGTGAGGTTGATGTTGTGCTCGATGAAAGGACCCGCCCAGTTCGCGAAAACGAATCCAGCATTAGGCACCGCTGTGAATGTGACGCGCGTGCCGTCCCTGTAATTTCCATCTGGCAGAGCCGGGGATTGCATCTGCACACCACCCTGGCGGTGGCCGCCAATGGGCTGCCACTGGGGGTGTTGCACGCCCAGTGCGTGGCGCCGGCGTGGAA
>JAYTKJ010000562.1:0-11923 GCA_043730365.1 Acidobacteriota bacterium
TCGGCGCTCGAGACCATGATGGCGATCAGCCGTGGTGAACCGAAGTCTCTGGCCGAAGTCAATCCGAAGGCGCCACCGGAATTGACATCGTTGATTGGCCGCATGCTGGCCAAGGATCCTTTGGCGCGCCCGGCCGCCGGTGAAGTGGCCAAGCAATTGACGGAAATCGAAAACGATTCAAAGCCTGGACACCAGCCGCCCCCTGGAGCGCGTCCAAAACGCCGCAACGTGTTGCGCTGGGGACTTGCGGCCTTGCCTGCGGCGGGTTTGGGTGTGATTGCGTGGAGGCAGTTCGGCGGCGAAGAGACTGAGTGGCCGGAAGCGATTCCGTGGCCGGGCGTCGGGGCGGCGGTGGAACCAGCCCTTTCTCCCGATGGAAAGACGATCGCTTATCTCTCGCTGGACGACTTCAACATCTATACCAAGACCGGGAATCGACCTCCGGTCAGGTTGAGTCCCGCCAAGACCGACCAAGGGAGCCCCGCGTGGTCCCCGGATGGCAAGTCGATCGCTTTCCTGGCGTCTACCGGCGTAAACCGGGCCGAGATCAGGATCATACCGGCAGAGGGCGGACCCAGCCGGCGGGTGACCGAAATCCTGTCGCCTCCGTTGGGCCGCCGCGTGATTCCGGGCCCAGGGTTGCGTTGGTCTCCCGATGCCGTCTGGCTGGCCGCATCGGCCGCCGCCCAACAGCATGGCCCTTTCTGTTTGCATCTGTTCCATACCGAAACCGGCGAGGCGCGCCAACTGACTGAGCCTCCGGGTGCCGAGGGGGGAGACAACGGCCTGGCTTTCTCCCAGGATGGAAGGACGCTTGCGTTCTCGCGGATGCTGGATGGGTATTCCGAATGCCACCTTTACGTTTTGCCGCTGCAGAGGGACTTGCGTCCCTCCGGGCCGGCCCGGAAGATCGAGACGGGGAAGAGTTGGAACACCAGCCCAGCCTGGACTCATGACGGGCGTGAACTGGTATTTTCCACCGGCAGTATCCACGCCAACCGGCTGGCGCGCATCTCTCCGTGGATAAAGAATGCTCGGGCGAAGCCGCTGGTGGGGGTCGGCGAATCAGGCTGGTACCCCACTATCTCCAGCCCGCCCTGGGACCGTCTGCTCACCTATACAAGGCGCATTTTGACAACTGCCATCTGGAGGCAGGACTTTGTCTTCCGTAACGGTGTGCCCGTGGCCACAGGGCGGCCGGGACGGGTTATCTCTGCAACAGGTTTGAATACTCTGCCCATTTGGGCTCCAGCTGGACGGCGTTTTGCCTGGGTGTCGACGCGTACAGGGCACCCGGAGGTTTGGGTTTCGGACGGCAAGGGAGCCAGGCCGGAACAATGGACCGACCTGCAGTCCTCCGAAATCACCGATCTGCGCTGGCTGGCCGACGGGCGGGTCATGTTCGACGTGTTACAAGGCGGCAGAAAAGTCAAACAGGCCGTGGGGCCCACTCCCTCCAAACCGGAGCCGCTCCTGGGAGAGGACACGCGCGCCGGCGTGGCCTCGGCAGACGGTAAGTGGATTTACTTCCTGCGACGCCGTTCGCCTGAGATCTGGCGAATTCCCCCCAGTGGCGGCGAGGCCAGGCGCGTGACCGAAGACTCCGGCTACAACTTTCAGATATCGCCGGACGGCCGCACTTTGTACTACGCCAAAGTCCGAGACGGAGAACTATGGATTTGGAGCGTCGACTTAGAGGCCGCCTCGATAGCCGAACGTACCCCCAAGCCGCTGATCCGGATGTCCGAATCGTTCAGTCCCGGGCGCCGCGGCATTTATTTCCTTGGTCGTTCGGCGGGCCAGCAAATGGCCTATTTCGACCTGGCTACGGGAGTCACCACGCCCATCGAATGCCCGCCTGACCTTACTCCACGCAACAGGATCGGGGTCTCGGCGGACGAAACCTCGCTGCTCTTTTCCAAGACAGAAATCGACAGCACTACGCTGATGACCGTCGCTGGCTTCCACTAGCGGAACCCGCTCTACTTGCTCGCCCGAGGATTGGCCTCGGCCCGCGCCTTGGCAATCAACTGCCGGAACGCGTTCTCGTCGAGCGCGCCGGGTACCACCTCGCTGCCGATCACGAATGCCGGCGTTGCCTGGATCGCCAGCGCCGTGCCCAACTCCTGGTTACGGGCCAGCGTGGCCTGGTGTTCGGGCTTGGCCATGTCTTTCTTCCACCGTTCCAGGTCCAATCCTGCGTCGCCGGCCATCCGCTCCAGCGAGGCCATGGACATATCGCCAGTGCTCATGAGCGCGCGGTGAAACTTCAGGTAGCCGCCCTGGTCATGCGCGGCCAGCGCGGCCAGCGCGGCGGTGGTGGATTCCGGGCCGAGAATCGGAAACTCCTTGAAGACCACGCGGATGTTGGGGTCCTCGTCAATCAGCTTCTGCACCATCGGATTGACCTTCTTGCAGTACCCGCAGCGGTAGTCGAAGAACTCGACAATCGTGACAATGCCATCGCCCTCCTTCGCCTTGCCGGCCACCGGCGACGCGGCATCTGCCACCAGTTCGGCCCGCTTCGACGTCATCGCGGCCTGCGACTGTTCGCGTTGCGCGGCGGCCTGACGCATCTTCAGCGCCTGGCTCATCTCGATGAGAATCTCGGGATGCTCCAGCAGATAGGCCCGGATCGAGGTCTCGAGCTCAGCTTTGGTCAGGGGTTTCTCTTCGGCGCGCAGGGCGGTTCCGCTGAAAAGAATGGCAGGCAGGACCAGCCAGGCGGGTAGTGTTTTGATGGACATCATCGACTTGTCTCCTTGTGCGGTGCAGGACCTTCAATTGGATAAGGGAGAGGAGGAGGAAAAAGTGAGCCAACAAAAACGAAAAAAATCAAGCATCGGTGGACGAGGACGAAATACCAGGGTACAGATTGCCCTGCAGCCAGAGCTTGGCGAAGCGCCAATTCCGCGTGACGGTCCGGGGTGAGCAGCCCATGCGCGCGGCGCTCTCCTCGATCGACATGCCTTCAAAGACACGCAATTCCACCACTGTACGCAACTGCGGATCGATCGCCGCGAGTTTGTCCAGCAGGTCATCCAATTGGGCCGAGGCATCCACCCCGGGCAAAGCTTCAGGCAGTAAGACCGAGATTTCCGTCTTCTCCGCTTTCCAAGCCAGTGGGCGGGTATGGCGAATTAGCAGCCACTTCATTACTTGCCCGGCCAACGCAAAAAAGGCCGACTTTTCGTTTTGGTCGTTCGGCCTCACCGGGCGTAAACCCTTTACTTTGAGCAGCTCTAGGTAGAGCTCGTTGATCAGCACCGTAGGCTGCCAGCTATGCTCTGCTGACTCCCGGCGCATCTTGGCCGCAGCCAACCGCTTCAATTCGGGATAAAACGCCTGGATCAACTCGTCTGGGCCGGACAACGTGCCGTTGGACGCGTTTTCGAAGGCGTGCGAGATTTGCTGATGCGAACGGCTAAGGCTTGCTTCTCGCATTCGGGTCTTCATAGTTTAACAAACGGTGCCTTAGCACTGGGCATTGATAAATTTTAATGTCCAGATTGCCCCCTCCGCTTTCCATTGATTGTTTTGACGGCGCCTGTCGCAAGATCTCGGGCCGTTCCAAAGGAGAGCAATCCATGAAGGTGCAGACAAGAACCCGGATACGATGGCGGCACTTGCCGGCTGTCTGTTGTCTGGTTACGGCCGCGGCCAACAGCCCGGCCAACGCGCAAGCGGTAATGACCAACCAACCCACTACTAAGATGGCAGGAGGGCTTAAGGAAATCTCGGCAGGGGCCGACGGCTCGGTTTGGGGCATCAACGGCGCGCAGCAAATTTGGAAGTGGGATCCCAGCAAATCGAATTGGACTCAGACCGCCGGGGCGGCCACCAAGATCGCGGTTGCGTCCAATGGTTTGCCTTGGGTAATCAATGCCGCCGGCCAGATTTATCGTTGGAACACGATTAAGCAGAACTTCGATTTGATGACCGGTGGCGCCAACCATATCGGCGCGGGCGGAGATGGCTCGGTGTACGTCATCGGCGGCACACCGGCGGCCGCGGCCAACAACAACCAAATCTACAAATGGAACGGCGCCAGTTGGGACGCCACCAACGGCGAGGCGGTGCAAGTGGCCGTCGACCCCAGCGGTGCGCCGTGGGTCGTCACCACCTTCGGCAAGGTCTGGACTAAACCGGTGGGCGCGTCCAGCTATGCCGGCTTGCCGGATGCTACTCCAATGTCGGCAGTCGCGATCGGCTCTCGCGGTCACATCTGGGGTCTCGGCAACGACAACGCAGGCGGCGGCAACCGTAGCACCTATCTGTGGGACGGAGCGAAGTGGGTCAAGACGAGCGCCACCGCCGTTCGCATGACGGTGGAGCCGGATGGCAAACCCTGGTTCGTCCAGGCGGACGATCAGGTCTACCGCGGCGTGCCCCAATCGGTGGCTGGCGGCGTACCGGCCGCCACGCCGCCGCCTCCCTCCGACAACGCCACAGAAGGCTTTTGCTGGAAAGCTACCTACACGCGCGGCGTGGGCGGAGTTCCCGGCGATTGCGCGTCGAACGAAGAAAAGGACGCGGGCCTGTGCTACCCCAAGTGCGCGGCCGGTCAGAAGGGCGTGGGTCCCCTGTGCTGGGGTACCTGCCCCGCCGGCTACACCGACATCGGCGTTTCTTGCTCGAAGCCCGGGCCGACGTCGAGTGCAGGCTATGCCTGGCAGTTCGGCGACGCCGCCTTCAGCCTGGACGGCGCGCGGGCTCGCTGCGCGGCGGCTAACAGCTACGGCTGCTATACCAGCGGCGCGCTCGTCTATCCCAACTGCGCACCCAATTTCCACAAGGTAGGAGACTTGGTCTGTAGCCCGGATTGCCCGGCGGGATTCCGCGATGACGGACAGTTCTGCGCTAAACCGACCGTTGGCCGCGGTGTCGGCAAAGTGGGCTCGTGCCCGGCCGGCACGGTAAATGACGCGGGCCTCTGCTACGTTGCCTGCGGGTCCGAGTTTGACGGAGTGGGTCCGGTTTGCTGGGGCAAGTGCTCCGGAGCAAAGCCCTACGCATGCGGCGCCGGCTGTGCCATCAACGGCGGAACGTGCGCGGCGGCGATCGGCGATATGACGGCCAACACGATCGGCGCGGCGGCGAGTCTGCTCAGCTTCGTGGTGGGCGGGCCCGGCATCTCCGCGGCCGCCAAGACAGCGGCGGTAGCCGGAAGGAAAGCGGCGGCGGCCAGCCTCAAGTACGGCACCCAAACGGCGTTAAGCTCCGCGCTAAAAACAGCGGCCAAGGCCTATGCCAAGGATTATGGGAAGAAGTTCGTAACTACCTTTGCCAAGGGCCAATTCAAAGGAACCAATCCCTACTTCACCGGACTCAGCATTGTGAAAACCGGTTCGATCAAGGCATTCAATGAGATGTCCAACCACTTCGGAGTCATGAAGGACGAAGAAGCGGGCTTCGACTTTTCCATCCTGGCGGCGGCCGATCCTACAGGTATCAGTTCGGCTGTGCTCTCCTTCACCAAGTATGGAACCTGCTCGGTGGAGGATTTTGCTCCGTCCGTGAAGAGCCTGGACTTCGGCAATATCGCCGCGCCCACGGAGAAGACGATTACGGTGAATGTGTACCAGAACACCACCTTTACCAAGATCGGCACTCCCGCCATGGTCGGCGGCTGCTCGATCGTGCCCAAGTCGGACTGCGTTGGCCGCACGATCCCGGCCGGGTCCTCCTGCTCAATCTCGGTGCAGGCCAGCGCCCCGAACCAAAAGTTGATGGGCGAAATTCGGCTCTATACCACCGAATTTGAGCACATCCCCTATCCCATCGAAGTGAAGGCTAACACCGCCATCGCCGCCGAGTGCCAGCCGGATCCGGTGTCCGAAGAGTCCGTCAATCTCACGCACGTCACCGGAGCATGGGCTTACTACTCGGATGTCAACAAAAGGATCATTATCGACAAGGATGGTAACATCACGCCGGTCAATGGCTGGGCCGTTCCCGGCAAGGCAACGGTGCATGACGCCAACAAGCGGATCTTCAAGATCCAGTTCGGCACCGGCTTCACACTGCTGACGATGTCCGACCTCGGCGAGAAGATGACGGACGGAAACACGACAGCCAACAAGCTGAATTGGGACTCACGCTGCAAGAATGGCGACCAGTGGTACGCCGGACTTTGCTACAACGTGCCGGTGGGTTATGAGATCACCGCGCCCGGCTTCATCGGTCTGCCCTGCCCCACTGGATGGCGCGATGACGCCACCAGTTGTTGGCCCGCTTGGACCGGCGCCGACATCCCCGCGCAGGCGGAGAAGGACAGCCCGACGTCCACCATGCGGTACCCGATTCTGGTAACCCAGGCGGGGATCGTGTGCCCGGCGACGAACTGGACTAAGACGGCCATCACTTGTGCTCCGGTGATCAAGAGCAAGGGTGTCAAGTCGCTCATCGGCACCATCCCATAGCCGGTGGCGGAGTTAACCTGAAGACAACGGCCGGTCCGGGCTATCCGGGCCGGCCGTTTTTGCGTTTCCTTTGAGATGAGCCGGCCGCAAGATCTGAGGGTGCCTCGCGCCGCGGTTCGGGGCCGTGAGCCGAGACCGCATCGCCAATCCCGCCCCGCCGGAGCAAGCCGGTAACGACATAGCAGCCAACCCGCTAGCCCGGCTGAACAACTCCCTCGCCGGACGGCCGAAAGTTATTTAGCGCGTATAATTGAGGACGCGCCGCATCATGGAGGATAAGCTCCGGGAAGCTGCTTTCATTATCCTGGAGAAAGCTACCGATGGCCGACCAGTTAACGAACCAGCAATGGCAGATCGTTTGGCAACTCGTTCGCGAAGCCGAATCTCGTCCCCCCTCGACATGGCGGACATATGTCGCCTCTGCCGACTCCGATCCCCGCATTGTCCAGCAGGCGCTGGCCGTCATGGAGGCCAGCAGTTCCTGGCACGGTGGCACACCCGGGCCGGCCGGCGGACAGTCTGCGACACGATGGACCGGCATGCAGCTACGCCAATACCGGGTCGGTCCGCTGCTCGGAGCGGGGGGGGCCGGGGCCGTCTACGTGGCGAAAGATGAAACACTAGGACGGCTGGCCGCGCTGAAGTTTCTGTCCGTGGAGCGGCTCGGTACTACCGCCGTGCGGAATCAGGTATTGCGCGAAGCGCGCGCTGCCTCCGCGCTCAACCATCCCCATATCGTGACCGTGTTCGAGGTGGTGGAGACCGGCGAAGCAACCGTGATCGCGATGGAACTGGTGGAGGGGGTCACGCTCAGGGAGCACTGCGCCGGACCCGTGCCACCGGATAGCGTGATCCTGTGGGGCCGGCAACTGGCGCAGGCATTAGCGGCGGCTCACGGGCAAGGGCTGATCCACGGCGACATCAAACCGGAAAATGTGATGGTGCGCAACGATGGCTATGTCAAACTGCTCGACTTCGGCCTGGCGCACGAGGCCCAGCAGACGGCTGCTCCCCTGGCGGGCACCTGGCGATATCTGTCCCCGGAACAGTGCCGCGGGGATGCGCTGACGAGCGCGAGCGATATCTTTGCCTTTGGCACGCTGCTCTATGAACTGAGCACCGGGCGTCATCCCTTCCAGGCGGAGAGCCTCGTCGGCGTATTCAACGCGATCGGTACTCTGGAACCCGAACCGATCCGCAAGCTAAATCCGGCTGTCTCCCCGGAGGTGGACGCGCTCATCCATACGATGCTGGCAAAGGATCCGGCATCGCGGCCGGCCGCGCAGGAAGTGGCAAAGAAGCTGGCTCCCGCGGGTTACCGGAAGTCCAGCAAGATACGGCTGGCCACCAGCGGCCTCACGGTGGCCGCCGTTGCGGCATTGGCGGTCGCGTATTGGTTGAGGCCGATGCTCAGGCCCACTCTGCGTCAGGTCACCATGCATGTGAATGAGAACCGCGTCACTGCGGCAGCGATTGCTCCAGACGCACGGCTACTGGCGTTCGCGAATCTGAATAATCTTTGGGTCCGGCCGTTGCCGGACGGGCAGCCCGAGGAGATCGAGACGCCGCCGGATTTCCAGATCGCTCAAATGGCATGGTTCCCCGGCGGGAAGCGGCTGCTCATCAGCGGCGCGTCCGCGAAAACGTTCGAGTCGAGTATCTGGGTCGTGTCCAGAAACGAAGGCAAGCCGCAACTGATCTCGCGGAAGGCGGTGCGCGGCGCCGTGTCGGCGGACGGCCAACGGGTCGCGTTCCTGACGGAAAACCGGGCCGAAATCGTAGTTTGCGACGCGGATGGGAGCCATGTCGTCACGGCGATGCGCACAGCGGGCGACATTATCGGCGCGCTTTTCTGGTCGCCCGCCGGTCGGCTCTTGTATTCGCGTGAACCGGCCCGGGGACCGGACTGGCTCGAATCTCTGGATGTGGACACGCACCTCGCCAGGACCATTTATAGGAATACCGGGAAGGCCTCGGCCGGGCCGATGGTGATCGAGTCGGCATCCTATCTTGCGAGCGGGCGCGTGTTGTATCTTCGATTCGACCCGCCGGACTCTTACTTTTCATACAACCTGTGGGAGCTACGCACCGATCGCACGACGGGTGCAGCCATCGGGAATCCCCGCAAGCTGACGGATTTTCAGGCGGCCCGGCTGGATAACCTGAGTGTGTCCCAAGATGAAAGGACCGTGTCCGTGGTGCAAGCGTCCGGTACCGAAGCGGTGTTCGTGGGCGAGTTCAATTCGGCAAAAAAGAAGCTCGTGAATGCGCGGCGGTTAACCTTCCAGACGTCTATCATTCATCCCCACGCCTGGACGCCTGACAGCAAAGCCGTTATCTTCGAATCCGATGTGAATGGCACGTTCGATATCTTCCGGCAATCGATCGACCGCCGGACACCTGAAAACCTCGTCCTGGGACCGGACGATGACTTCGTTCCCGCCGTCACGCCGGATGCACGCTGGCTGGTTTACTGTGTCAAGCCCCGGACGAAGCAGAGTGGCCCTGGTGTCAGCCGTGTGATGCGCGTTCCGCTAAACGGCGGGGAACCGCGGGAGATCGCCCGCTTGGGGTTGCTTGACGACGTCCATTGCGCCTATCCGGGACAGCAGCGCGCGGGCGTGGCGCCTTGTGTGGCGCGGGTCCTAGAGGATCAGGGCTTTCGTTTCGTGGCGCTCGATCCGATGTCCGGACTGGGCAAGACGATTACCTCTGTCTCGCGGCCGGGCTATTTTATCTTCGGGGATTGGGATTTGTCACCGGATGGCTCTGTCGCCGCCATGCCCAATCGCGATCCCCGGATGAACCACGTGCGGGTGATTCCGTTGTATCCGGCGGGACCCGCGGATGTCGAGCGGGAAGTGGAGGTGACGGGCCGCACCAACCTGCACGGATTGAACTGGACCGCCGATGGGAAGGGATGGTTCCTGACTGTGAACTCCATGCTCGGCCGTCAAATGATCTATTCCGACCTCACCGGACAATCGGTGGCTCTCGGCGTGCGAGGATGGGCCGTCGCCGCCCCAGACGGGCGTCACCTCGCGTTTAAAGATGACGTCCAGACAGGTAACGTATACTTCGTGGATCGCTTGCGTTGATCGGGCGTGCGGCCTTGCCTCCCGGCATGCCAAGCCGGCAGCTTAGCTTAGCCTTCGGGATAAAGTTTACTCTGCAGCCAGGACTTTGCGAAACTCCAATGGCGGCTGACGGTTCGCACCGAGCAATTCAGACGGCCCGCGATCTCCAGTTCCGATAGTTGCTCGAAGACCTTCAGTTCGACAATAATCCGCAATTGCGGGTCAAAACCAGAAAGCGTGGAGAGGAGGTCTTCGAGATAGATCAGACGGTCCACGCCGGCGGCGCCGCTGGCCATCGTCTCAGGGAGTTCGACATGCTCTGCCTTCCACTTTAGCGGGCGGGTATGGCGCACCAGCAGACAATGCATCACCTGGGCGGCGAGCGCAAAGAAGGCTGCCTTCTGGCCGCGGTTGGCTGGATCCACCGGGCGGAGTTGCTTGATTTTCAGGAGTTCGAGGTACAGTTCGTTTACTAGGACGGTGGGCTGCCAACTGTGGTCCGGCACCTCTTTTCGCATCTTGATGGCCGCCATACGCTTCAACTCCGGATAGAATGCCTGGATCAATTGGTCGGGACCGGCAATGGCTCCCCCCTGGCTGGCGTTCGTGACGAATTCGGAGATTTGCAGGTGTGACACGGCTAAAGAAATGTCATTGTATCAATCCTGCGAGGAGGCCGCTCCGGGTTGGAACACTCCTAGAGAATTCCGTGGCGTGATTCGCGGTCTGCTCTCCATTACTCTTTCAAGGAACCCGCGCACAACAGACTCGCCGTCCGCGGCCGAGTCCGCCGAATTTCTCTTTCGTTTTGTGCCGCGGACGGCGGCTTGTGCGCTCTTGAGAGTATCGAAATGAACCTTATTCTGACCGTGACCGCCGGCGTTCTGCTGGCCTCGCTTGCACCTGCACAGACTTTTTTTCAATATCCGCTCTTTACCGATAACGGAGGAGCGGACAGACCTCTTCCGCGAAACACACTAATAATGCGCACCGCGTCTCCAGAAGAGAGAATTCTCTAAAACTTTGGCTTGATTCGATGCCCTGCTAGCAATTACCAGAATGACGGGTGATTTCATGGCCGTCTAAAAAAGACTAGGAGGCAACTTATGATGATTCAAAGTGGGAAGGCGCGTTGGGCGATCGGGGCTGCAATACTGATGCTCGGCCTGAGTGCCGGGGCGGCGGGTGCTGAGCAATTCAAAGCCGGAGTAATAAAGACCGATATCACGCCGACCTCCGAGATGTACCTTGCCGGTTACGGTCATTTCAGGCAGGCGGCGCCAGACCCCCAGGTGACAAAGCTCTACGCTCGTGCGCTCGCCATTCAAGATTCGGCGGGGACCAAAGTGATTGTTTCCGCCGACGTGCTTGGCTTCACTCAGGCTCTTCACAACCAGATTGTCGCCGAATCCGGGGTACCCTACGCAAACCTGATACTCGCGGCCAGCCATACGCATTCGGGCCCGGTGTTGAAAGACAATCTTTTTCCCTCACTAAGCTATGGTCTCAACGCAGCTCAGCTTACGAACGTGGATGCTTACACCCTTCTGTTCAAGAGCAAGGTTGTACAAGCGATCAGAGACGCGATGAATGCCCTGACACCAGTGACTCTCTCGTATGGTTCTGCGGTGATGGGTCCGGGGTATGTCCAGTACCGAACGAATGCTTATTCAGGCAACGAAACGAATCTACCCCAGATTCCTGTGCTGGTACTGAGAAAGGCCGACGCGACCATTCTGGCGACGGTGTTTGGGTTCACGAGTCACGCTATAAAGATGGGCCAAAACTTCTGGCACTATGACTTCCCAGGCGTCACGCAGAAGAATCTCGAAAATGCCTACGCAAACAGCGTTGCGTTATTTCTGCAGGGTTGCGCGGGAGATCTGAACCCAGTCCAAGATCCCGACCCGATGGGAGGAGCTTTATCCGAAAAGATCAAGGCTTTGATCACCGGAGGAATGACTGCTGTGACAGGTTCCATTCAGACTTCGTACGCCAATCTACCGCTTCCGCTGGATGTTTACCAGAAGGCCGCCAACGGCAACGTGGACCCGCCGGGCAGCCACGCCGTGTTGAGGACCTTCTATGCGCAGATTCTGGATGCCACGAAAGGCAGTCAGGATAAAATATGGTACAAGCACGCGGTCGAGATGTTGCGCCGCATTGACGCTAATCAACTTCAGGACAACGAGAATGAGCCGGTGCAAGTTTGGATTTTCGGCGGCGCCTCTCCAATGGTGCTGGTAGCACTCGGTGGAGAACCGGTGTCCGGATACGCAATCGCTCTCAAGAGTAAATATCAAGGTAAAGTGGGCAACGATCCGAACCCTCGGGGGACACCTGAAAACCGGCCAATGGGGGACACCTCAAAACCGGCCAACGGAATCAGACAAGACAAGGTTGTTATAACCCACAACGGCCCCT
>JAYTKJ010000563.1:0-10734 GCA_043730365.1 Acidobacteriota bacterium
GTAGGGTTCAACCGAGCAGTCCTTCGAGAAACCGTCCGGTACCAGCCGCATTTGAGCTGCCGATTTCAATGAAGGCAATGTCAGGTTGCATAGGCCTGAGTCTAACACTCGCTGTCCGCGAACGAGCCGGGGCTTGTTGCTGGCTGATCAACAGCACGCCCGGCAGAAGAATGGTACAACACACGGAGCAGTACCGATCTCCGCTACGCTGCGAACGACAAGGCGCGTGTAATCGACGTGCGCGTCTATTCTGGTCAATAAGATTGGTCGAGGTCCGAGAGGTGGTTGAGCATTTTGAGCACATCAATTGTTTTCGTGGACGTGGATGATACCCTCGTACGTTCCGTGGGCACAAAGCGGATACCGATGCCCCGAGTAATCGCTCACATCAAGGCCCTTTATCAAGAGGGTGCCGTTCTTTTTACTTGTGGAGCAGCGGGGGCGCTGACTACGCGAAAGAATCGGCGGCAACCTAAGCACCGCCAAACCGGATTCTCGTACAGACTTGAGCGCTGGGTCTCTAAATCGTTCGCCTGGGTGGTGTACACTTGTGCACAGTGATTGAGTTTGAATGGGATCGCCGTAAGGCTACGGCAAACGTGCGCAAGCACAGAATCCAATTCGCCGATGCCGTACAGGTGCTCGAAGACGAACGCGCCATCACATTGCAAGAAGACGTCGATGATGAACCGCGGTCCCGTCACGATTGGAATGGACGCGCTGGCTCGGATTCTGACGGTCGTGTACACATGGCGCGGCAATACGGTCTGAATGATCTCGGCCCGTCCGGCAACCCCAAACGAGCGTAGTCAATATCTGGAGAATTCATGAAACAGGAATACGATTTCAGCAAGGGCAAACGTGGAGCAGTCGTGCCTGTCCCACAAGGCAAAACCCGAGTGACAATTCGGCTGGACGACGACCTTCTGGACTGGTTTCGGAACGAAGTCGACAAGGCTGGAGGGGGCAACTATCAAACCCTGATCAATGTGGCCTTGAGAGACTTTGTCAGTCGAAGCCGGGAGCCCCTGGAAAGCACCCTCAGGCGCGTCTTACGGGAAGAACTCAAGCGCGCTGGGTAGCCGAATAGCGGATAACTCGCGGAAAGCGGCGTAGTCATCCTTGAATTAGTACCATGGGGCGGGTGCGTACCGGTTCGTTGCCCGTGGGACTTGTCCAAGCTACTGCCCTTGTAGGGCCACTCGCAAAAACACTACGGTGACGATGAAAACGCCCCAAACCGCGACGCTAGTAACGCCGCGGGCGAAAAAACGGCTCGTCGCATGCACCCCGATACACGCGCAAGGTGGGTCGTCCAGGATGGGCAGATCCGTTTCACCATCGATGGCCGCACGTTTTATCAATTGGAAACGGTGGGCGACAAGCCGTCGCTATGCTTTGAAGTGAACATAGCCCACGCCAAGACGATGTATCCCGCCACCGACCCGATGCCAGTGCTGAAGGGGTTCGATTTCGTAAAGACTACTGTCGCCAGCAAGGGTACTTACAACCAGGGCAACCGTCCTTGGATTGACTTCAACGCTGTCGTCGCCGGCACCGAAACGCAGCGCCGGTTCATTGCCGACGATCGCGCCGTCTCCAACATCATCTTCGGAGACCCCAAGACGCAGGCGCCCGTGGAGGAGTCCAGCAAGGGCCACTTCCATCCGGAGTGCTCCGAGTTCTGGTTCATCCTACTCGGCAAGATGGAGTACAAGATGGAAGGCGCAGGCATGATCTACGCAGACCAGGGCGACATCGTCTATGCGCCGCGTATGCACTGGCATCGCCCGCGTTTTGCCGGAGATCAGCCCGCGTGCCGTCTGGCGATGAATGGCCACCAGGACATCGCGCACATGTTTGAGGCGCACTAGTAGAGCACTATCGGCAAGTGCACAGACTGGCCGTCTCCCAACTACGTTTAGTGTTCGCCGTGAGCCGGCATCGAAATGGGTGCGCCTTTCGCCTTCACCATAAACACGAGAAACCTCGCGGGCTTGGTGGCGCTGGCGTTGCGTCCCACCGTGTGGATGTCGTCCGGCTTCTCGTAGAACATTTCGCCAGGACCAAGCGTCACTTCCGTGCCGCCTTTCACTCCCATCACGATGCTGCCCTCCAACACATAGACAAAAGTGGAGGCTTCGTGGCGATGCGGCGGCGAGGCCGCGCCCGGCTCGAGCTCGACGGTCAACACGGTCGCCTCTTTCCCGGCAATGCCGGGCAGATCCTTGGTCATGAGCGGAGTACCTTTCACGCGCGGAGCCGCCGTTTGCGCATTGGTGAGCAGGGCCAGGCCAGCAACTGCGGCCACGAAAACAAAAGGTTTGACGATCATAACAGCGAAGTATATCTCGTATCCTTCGCCCGCTGGAATCCCGCGCCCGAACAGCCTGAAAGAGATTGCCGCGCGACTCTCGTAAGCAACCGGCGCGACTGGAGAACGATTGACGGCGCAACGCAGCGGGACCACCCGAGCGGTGCAGGAGGGGTATCCGCTAAAATCGGCGAATGACATTAAGGGGTACGACCGGACATAACGCGGGTGACACAGGTTCGGTCGAATCGTGGCTGGTCTCGGCAGGACGGGACCGGCGGCCCGGGTCGCCGCTGAACGTGCCGCCATACCCGGCGTCGAACTTTGTGTTGGGAGAGCGGCGTGCGTATTCTCGCGACGACGGTACACCGGGCTGGGAGGCATTGGAACAGATCGTCGGTGGCTTAGAAGGTGGCTCGCCGGTCGCCTTCTCCTCTGGCATGGCGGGGATCGCGGCGATTTTCGATCAGCTTTCCGCTGGATCAGTCATCGCCCTGCCGGACGACTGTTACCAAGGCGTCGCAAACCTTGCAACTGCCGGTGAGGCCCGTGGCCGCTGGACCGTGCATCGCATCGATGTGTCTGACACCACGCGATGGGTCGAAATGTGCGGAGTCGCTGACCTGATCTGGCTGGAATCACCCTCTAACCCACTTCTGGCCGTGGCCGATCTGGATCTCATTTGCGCAGCGCCGCGCAAACCTGGCGCGATCCTCGGTGTAGACAACACGTTCGCCACGCCGCTCAATCAGCGCCCTTTGACGCTGGGCGCCGATGTGAGCGTGCAATCGGTGACCAAGTTCATCGGTGGGCACTCAGACTTGCTCGGAGGCGTGGTCACTGTACGAGACGCGAAGCTGTTGGCAGCGCTGCGGCAGTCCCGGGAACTCACAGGCGCAACGCCTGGAACACTTGAGACATTCCTCGCCGTCCGTGGGGTTAGGACACTGGCAGTGCGTCTGGATCGCGCCCAGAGCAACGCGAGGATGTTGGCGGAACGTCTCTCGCACCATCCAAACGTCACGCTGACGCGCTATCCCGGCCTGGCGAGCCATCCCACGCACGAGGCTGCGCGGCGCCAACTCAAGGACTTCGGCACGATTATCTCTTTCGACGTGCGTGGCGATGCCGCCGATGCAGAAGCGGTGTGCGCCGGATTGGGGCTAGTCCAACATGCAACAAGCCTGGGGGCGGTCGAGTCCACCATCGAACGGCGGGCCGGAATTCCTGGCCAGGAGCACCTGCCGGCAACGCTGCTGCGGCTTAGCGTGGGTATCGAGGCCGTCCAGGACCTTTGGGCCGATTTGGATCGTGCGCTGAGCAACGTGACTGACGCATAGCACCGGCTCAACCGCAGATTTGCCGCTTCGCCCGCGAGGCTTTTTCGCTGGCTCTCCACCCGATGACCGGGCTTTGAAAGCCTCGGCCGATCGACCTCGATCCAAGCAGTACTGAGTCTATGCGCCCAGCGCGTTCAGATAATCCCGAACCTCGTTCTGGCCGAAGTGGCTTGCGCCGCCCGCGGCAGTCGATCGATAGAGATCGTCTTTGATAGATCGATCCGCGCCGCGTTCGACCAGGAGCCGGACCACCGCCATGTGCCCGTACTGAGCCGCCATGTGGAGAGCAGTGATTCCTTGGCCGTGGGTTAACCCGCCAAAGGTTGCCTTCAGGTTTATATCCGCCCCGTGATGTAACAGCCACGCGACGGTCTCCGGTCGATTGCACACGGCAGCCCAGACTAAAGGTGTGCCACGATACGGATCGGCATTGGGGCGCGAGCCAGCCTTGATGAGCCGATCCAGCACGGCCAAGCGGTTGCTTTTGCAGGCCCATACAAGTGCTTCGTCAAGCACCTCTTGAGGATCCGTCGAGGGCTTCCAGTCCGGGAAACCACTGTGGGGACGGTAGAAGCCGCGGGCCGCAGAAGCTTCGGGAGTCAGGGTGCCATCCGGCCGGAAGCATGCGTCCACCAACTTCGGGAGGCCGAGCCCGGCGGCCACGCGAAGATTGTTCGGAGCTACGAATTCGTGACCTAGCAAGTCGGCTACCTCGCGATGCCCCCAGAACAGCGCGACGACTAGTGGTGTGCCGCCCGCCCCGTGCGCTTCCAAATCTAGAGCTGCGCCTTTCTCGATCAGCAAGGCGGCGATCTCACAACGGTTGGCGTACGCCGCCTGGTGGAGCGGCGTCCAACCGCGATTGTTGCCCTGATTGACGTCGGAACCTGCCGCCAGCAGAGCCTCGATTGGAGTAACGCCGCCCTTCCAATCTGGTTTGGTGGCGAAACTGACAGCGAGATTGAGAAGGGTATTGCCATTGGTGCCCCGCTCGCCGGCCAACCGGGGATTTGTGCGCAGTAACGCTTCGAAGCGGCCGAAATCGCCCGATCGAAGCGCGGTGAACGCGTTCAGGAAAGGCTCGGTGGCCGCGGCGGCGGCGTTCGAAGCGAGGACGTTCACGCGGGTCGCTAGATCTTCCCAAGTGTCGAAGCCGTGCTCCCTGGCGTAGACCATTCGGGCATCATCCAAGGTGAAGGGTGCTTGCCGAATTTCCTCATCGCTCCGATCACAAAAGCGTGGATGCCATTCTCGAATTTGCTCGAGCGCAGCTGGGCCGGCCGAATGCCGCGTCCGAAGCAAACCATGCACGCGGTCCGCAATCCACTTCAAATCTGCCTCAAACAATCGGGTGTGGCCCGAGCGTGAAGACGGATCGGCGTGGGCCTTCAGTTTAGGCCAACTGGCAAATCCTTGTTCACGAGCGAGGGCAAACTGCGCATCGTGCAAAGACACATGGAGACGCACTTCGCGTTCGTCTGACGTTGCCCAGCGCGCGTGATGGCGTCGCAGCCGAGACAGGGCATCCACGTTTCCAGATCGGATCGCCCGCAGGAATTCACGGGCCTGCTTTTTCTGTTGTTCAAGATTCAAGACTGTCTCCTTCATCTGCCTGGTCCGCATGTCAGGCGAAAGAGGGTCAATCTAACGAGTGAAGCCTCCAAGGAGCAGGTGGGCGCGGCCCTTTCCGCGGACAGGGCGCGTCCTGCACGCGACCAACTGTGAGTTTACCAGAGTCGACAATTCGCGCAAGATTCCACGTAACCTGCGACTCTAGTAACGCCGCTTGCCCGCGATCGCCATGCTCACACCCAACGCCAGGCAGGACCACGGGAACCAGTCGCCATTCCGCGTATAAGGAGTCTTTTCGGCGATCCAGTTGAAGTGCAGGCGGCCGGTGGTGGTTTCAAATGGCGGCAATTGCTCGTGAATCTGGCCCGCCGGATTGATCGACACTGTGAAACCATCGTTGGTCGGGCGTAACAACCAGCGTCCGTTCTCCACTGCCCGCATCCGCGCCAGCAGTAGATGCTGCTCGCGAGCCGCCGTGTGGCCGAAGTAACCATCATTGGTCAGGTTCACCAGTAACTCGCCGCCCTGATTGGCAAAGCGGCGCACTAACTCCGGGAACGCCGACTCATAGCAGATAAAGCCTCCCACGCCGTGGCCATTCACGCGCGGAATCTCGATCCGTTTGCCCGGCACCGAGGTCCCTGCTTCCTTGGTGATCTTGTTCACCCAGAAAAACACAGGTGGCACGAACTCACCGAACGGCACGAGGTACATTTTGGCGTAGCGCGTCATTTCTTCGCCCGAGGGATTCAACATCAACGCCGCATTCAACTGCTCCTGCGCCTCGGTATAGGCGACAGCGCCGAATAGGAAGTGAGTTCGGGTGGCACGCGCCAGGCGACGGGCCTCACCGGTAAAGATCGGATCGGACTGATAGTAGAACGGCGCGGGGGACTCCGGCCACAGAATCAAGTCCGGTTTGGGTTGCGAGGGATCGAGCGCGGCGCTCAGACTGGCCCGAAACGCCCGCTGCAGCAGACGCGCGATCGAGGCATCATCCCAGCGCGCATCCTGCGGGACGTTTGGCTGCATCGTGGCCGCCTGCTGCCGCGGCTGCTCCACGGTTGGCAGGGCCGGAGCGGCAAACAGCAGGAGCAACACGGCGAGCGGAGCCAGTTCGATCCTGGGACGGCGCAGCATCGCAAGTGTGAGCGCCGTACCCAACATCGCGAAAACAAACGAGACGCCGTACACGCCCACTAGCGGCGCCAGGCGCAGCGGCATCCCCATGTCGATGCCCGCGTTACCCAGCAGCAGCCACTGAAAACCGAGTTCGCCGTGCGTTCGCTCAAGGCCAACCCAGAGTGCCGGCGCCGCCAAGATGGCCCAACGCGATTCCATGACCCATCCAGCCAGCGCCGCGAATACCGCGAGATGCAGCCCTTTGAGAACGGCGAAAAGAAACACGCTGAACCAGCCGAGCGGGCCGTCAAGTCCGCCATGGGTGGCCAGCACATGATTCACCCAATAACAGTGCATCAGCCAATAGATCGTGCCGCCGATCTCCCCGTACACGAAACGCCTGCGCCAAGAGTCCTGCTGCATCGACGCATAGAGGAGCGGCGCCAGCGCGACGGGCGCCAGCAAGGACAGGCCATAGGGCGGAAACAACAAAGCAAGCAGCACGGCCGTCAAGACGGCCAGTGCGAGGTTCAAGCGTGGGCCTCCTCGCTGACCTTGTCCGCCATATAGGAACTGCGGACGAATGGGCCGGCGAAGACCATCTTGAAACCGATGGAAAGACCGTAGTCGCGATAGGCGTCGAATTGCCCGGGAGTGACGTAGCTCATCACGGGTAGATTGCGGCGCGTAGGCTGCAGATACTGGCCGATAGTAGCAACATCCGTGGAGCCGCGCTCGCGCAAGTCGCGCAGTAACTCCTCCACTTCAGGGGCTGTCTCGCCAAGCCCCACCATCAAACCGGACTTGGTGAGCACGTCCGCGCGATACTCCCGGGCGGCGCGAAGCACATCGAGTGATTGGTCGTAGCTTGCTTGCGGCCGCACGCGCTTGTAGAGGCGCGAAACCGTCTCCATATTGTGGTTAAACACATGCGGTCCCGCGTCCAGCACGCGGCGCACGGCATCGAGGTTGCCCTCGAAATCCGGCGTCAGCACTTCCACCTGCGCATTGGGCAACGCCCGGCGTACCTCACGCACCGTCTCGGCAAAGTGATGGGAGCCGCCGTCGGGCATATCATCGCGATTCACGCTGGTGATCACCACGTAGCGAAGGTTCATGCGCGCCGCCATCTCGGCGACGTGCCGCGGCTCCTGCGCGTCGAGCGTGAACTCCCGCTTCTCCGGCGACCCCTTGGGCACCGAGCAGAATCCGCAGCCGCGCGTGCAGAGATTGCCGAGAATCATGAACGTCGCCTGGCCGCGATGGAAGCACTCGTGGATATTAGGGCAACGGGCTGACTCGCACACCGTGTGCAAATCCAGCCGCCGCAAATCGCGCTTGAGCTCCGTCACCGCCTCGTGATGCACGGTGGCCTTGCGGAGCCAATCGGGAAGCCGTCCACGCGCGGCCCGGCCCGCCGGAGGGAGAGAGTTTTCGATTTGCACCAGTGGGGAGGACAAATCTTAGTTTACCGGCAACGCCAGCACGGGGTCCGGTCCGGAGCCCTCGGGCGTCTTGAAACTGCGGACGATTCGACGCTCGGCCACCGAGACCACTACTACCGTGTCGCGATCCTGCACTCCAATGTAGGCGTGCTTGCCGTCGCCGGACATCAGCAGCGATAGCGGCGGACCGGGCAACTTGATCATATGAGTCTGCTTGCGCGAAGCGATGTCTGCGAAGCCGACGGCTTCGCCGGCCTGCATGCTGTAGACCAGCGTCTTGCCGTCCGGGGTGAGCCCGATCCGGTTGGGCCCGTTGCCAGTTGTGATACGGCCGATATTTTCCTGCCGCGCCACGTCCAGAATGGTGATTGAGTTGCCGTCCGAATTGGTCATATAGATGAGCTTGCCGTCCTTCGAGAATACGCCGCCCTGTGGACGCTTGTCGGTGGGGATGAGCTTGGTCTTGGCTGTCTCCAGGTGAATCGCGGCAATGGTGGCCGTGGACGTGTTCGACACGAAGGCCGTTTCCCCATCCGGCGAAAGCAGCACCATATGAGGATCTTCGCCCTGTACGTCGAACTTTCGAACCACCTTGCGCGTATTCAGATCGATCAGCAGCAGACCGTCGGGATTCTCGGTCGTCGACAGCAGGCGGTTCCTCTTGGCATCAAGGGCGAGCCCGTGTGGCCGCCGATTATTGCCTAGATCGATCACGCCTTTCTTGACCCGGCTCACCACGTCCACGATGGAAATCGTGTTGCCGCCCTCGCCGGCGTATTGCATCCAGAGAATGCCGTTGTCGGAAACATAGGCGGTCCGGCCATCAGGCGCCAGCACGATCTCGTGCGGATGTTCACCAATTTTGACCCCGGCCAGGCGCTTGCCTTCAGGCGAGTAAAAGCCAACGGCGCCTGCCTTCTTCTCCACAATCGCGAGGTTCTGGTTTTGCGCCAGCGCAGCGGCTGTCAGAACGGCGCAAAACGCAGTCGGGCATTTTAGCATGGTCATCATGTTGTCCCTAATATAATGCACAATTATGCAACGACGCAGATTCCTCGCCACGCTGGCCGCCACACAACTTGCCGAGGGAGCCCTGCCGCCGGTTCGTCAATTGACCCGGGGGCCTAAGTATCACTGGTTCGGCTACTACGACAAGCTTGAGTTTGACCCCACCAGCCGGCTGGTGCTGGGCATGGTCGACACCGGAGACAAGGACACATGGATTGAACTGGGCCAAACACGGGCCTGGAACTGGCAGCAAGGCTGTATGCTGCAGTGGCTCCCCGGTTCAAAGGATGAGGTTCTTTGGAATGACCGTGAGGGCGATGAATACGTCTGTCACATTCTCAATGTGAGAACTAGCCGGAGGCGGACGATCGGCTCAGCGATCTACGCTCTCAGCCCCGATTCCAAGTGGGCTGTCACTTGCGATTTCCGCCGCCTCAATCACTCACGGCCGGGCTATGGTTACGCGGGCATTCCGGATCCTAATCGCGAAGATTCCATACTCGGGCGGATACTCCAAGGGCGCCAAGCATTGGTTCAATCACCTGCTGGTCCCTCCGGACGGCAACCGATTCATTTTCCTCCACCGCTGGCGCGGCGACAAGGAAGGCACGAGTTTTTCCACGCGAATGTTCTCAGCCGGTTCGGATGGCAAGAACCTCCACACCCTCGATCCACACGGCAAGACTTCGCACTTTATCTGGCGCGATCCGCAACACGCCCTTGCTTGGGCCTGGCATCCTTCGCACGGAGAGAAGTTCTATCTCTTCCGTGATCGTACCAACGAAGTTAAGCTAGTCGCACCAGAGCTCATGATGCTCAACGGGCATGCACTTACTTGCCGGGCAATCGTTGGATCCTGAACGATACGTACCCGGACCAAGAACGCCTGCAGCAGGTCTACCTGTATGACACTCAATCGCAAACACGGCACCCGCTCGGAGATTTTCATTCGCCCAACGAGTACACAGGCGAATAGCGTTGCGATACCCATCCTCGCTTTAGCCCGGACGGCAGGAAGGCAGTGATCGATTCCCCGCACAACGGTGGCCGCCAACTCTACTTAATCGATATCAGCGGGTTCCGCTAGCCCCTACGAAACCGGGGCGAGGCAAGCCAGATCGGTGTGCGCGTCCGGCGCCACGCGAGTCAGGAAGTAGACCGACCCATCGCCGGCTACCGCAATCGAGTTCACGTAGCTGGGCCGATGTCCGTTGTCGAGATCGATCGGGCCATGATCGGCATAGCGGCGGAGACGCAGATTGTAAGTGACCAGATGCAGGTTCTCTTCGCCTTTCGCTTCACCCTTGGCGGTGGAGTCTTTTCCCGCCACTCGGCGGCCACCGGAATAGACGGCGCCGCCAGTCAGGTAATGCAGCGTATCGCCATCCGGGCCCAGCACGAAGCCCAGATAGCCATAACTGAACTGATCGAACATCCCGGCGCGGCGGCTCGGCTGTGACGTAATCCGCTCGATCACCTCCACGCGGCCCAGGTCCGGGTCGAATTGAAACGGGTGTGGCTACTTTAGAACGACGCTCCAGACGGCAGGGTAGAGGCGTCGCTGGTCCTGCTCGATGTGGAAGTTCCAATAGAGATCGAAGTCGCCTGAGAGGTAGATCGCTCTGAGTTGAACGATGGCCTCCGCCTTTGCCTCAGTCCAACGCATGCCGGAGCGCTCCATGCGGTCTTTGATCAGATTCTTGCAGGCACCCTCGACCGGCCCACTGGCGATGGGCCAGCCGTTGGCAAGATATTCGTGGTAGCGCATGCGGGCGCGGTTTCGATAGAGATAGGCGGCGACGGCGTTTAGTGTTTTGCTTTTGGCTCCAGACAGACCGCGTTTTGTGATGCTCTGCCGAATTCCCTTGACCACCTGTCCCACCTCACCGAAGAGGATCCGCAAGGCCCGGTCCATAACCCAGAGATCGGCCTC
>JAYTKJ010000564.1:0-3764 GCA_043730365.1 Acidobacteriota bacterium
CTTCGATGTAGAGTTGCGAGGTCAGGCTGCGTCCCCCGGGCAGCGTCACCTTGGCATGAACATGACGAACACGGCCAGGATAGAGACCGGGCTTGATGGTCCGGAACAGATACTGCCCGCTCGAGGCCGTTTCGAATTTTCCGTACCCCTGAAAGTTGGAGTCGCGTTGACCGTTCAGTGCCCCTTGCGTGTGAATGTAGGAGCCGACATTGTCGGCCTGCCAGATCTCCACCACGGCGTTGCGCACCGGCGAGCCATCACTGGCCAGCACGCGCCCACTCATCCACGCCACGGTGCCGACGGCGGGCGTGATCTTGTCATTGATTACCAGCAGATCATTGTCCTGATCGAGCGGCAATTGGTTGGGGTAATACGGCCCTTCGGTTTGCGCGGGCGTCAACACAAGCGCTTGGGCGAAGGCGCCACGCTCGGTAAAGAAGAGACCGCCGGCGGTCAAAGCGGTTAGAAAATGGCGGCGATTCAGATTGGTGGGTCGGTATAAGTTGCTCATCGTTTTGTTGGCCTATGCCATAGTGACGCAGTCCGCGCGTTTTGGGAATAGCAAATGGCCCAACCTTTACATCCCTTACCAAGACTTTGCCGGGCCTTGACCTTCGCGGCCCCTTTTACCGCGTCTGTGCCAAGGTATGACGGCAAACGTGATGTTGATAGCCGGTGAATGCGACCGGACGAGGTTGTTACAGGAGGCCCTCGGCCAAGCGGGGTATGGCGTGATGCTAAAGGAGGGGCCGGAACCGGTTGAAGGAGTTGATCTGTTGATTCTTGCCATCGACCCCGACCCCGACCACGTCATTGAACTATGCCGGGAGACCGACGGACTGCGGCAAACGCCCATGCTGGTTTGGCTTGGAGACGAAGGCGCGGTGACCGCCGCGCTGCAGCGGGGCGCCGATGATTGCGTAGCAGGAATCGCAGACCTAGCGGAAGTGTTGGCCCGCGTCTCGGCGCTCCTGCGGCGCTCGCAAAGAGAGCCGGGGTCCACCATTTTGTCATTTGGCCGGGTCCAGGTGGATCTGCGGCGCGGTTCGGCCGACATCGGGAGCGGGGCCGTGGCGCTCACACCCAAGGAACTGGAGCTGTTCCGCTATCTGGCTTCGCGAGCCGGCGCCATCATAGCTCGCGACGAGCTCTTGCGCGAAGTGTGGGGGTACGCGATCTCGGCGACGCGAACCGTAGATACACACATGGCCGCGCTACGCCGCAAACTGGAATCGAATCCGCGACGGCCCGAGCACCTCTTCACCGTGCGCGGCCGCGGTTATCAGTTTCGACGGTAGTTTCCCAATGTGAGGAAGACTTTGCAGAGTAAGTAGCAACCAGATGCTGCCGGGCGCGTTCATGTTAATAGGAGGTCTGATTAAAAAAAATGCACAACATCAGACGCAATTTCATAGCGGCCGGCTTGGCCGCGGTTACTTTCGCGGTAGCGGTACCGATTTTCGCTGACGACGTAGGGCGAGTGCCCAGTTCCAACCGCCTCGACTTTCTGGCCGGCTACTTGAGTCTCACAGACTCGCAGAAGTCACAGGCCAAGACCATCTTCGATGCCGCGACGACAGCCGCCTCGACCGCCCAAGGGCAGTTGACAGCGGCGCACGACGCGCTCACCGTCGCGGTCAAAGCCAACCGGGCCGATTCTGAATTGGACAGGCTGGCGGCGGCGGTTGGGGTCATTCACGGGCAGTTGGAGGCGATCCACGCCAAGGCCATGGCCAAGTTCTACGCGCTGCTGACGGCCGAGCAAAAGACCAAGTTCGACGCCTTGGGCAATCGGCAGGGCGGAGGTCCAGGCCGGGGCGGCCCGCGCTAGTCGGCTGCTTACGGGGCAGGTCTCCTCTCCTCCACGGGCCAATCTCCAGGCCTGCCCCTTTTTTTCCGCCCGGCTGAGACCGGCGCCGTAGTTCGTAGAAACCGATGAATTGAATCCTTTTTACCTATTTGCCAAAGCATCAGTTCCGCTTTACTATCAGAACATGAACGAGCGAAGAATGCCTGAACTACTCTGTGCCGACTGTGAATCTGGACATCACTCTCTGCCTGGTCAATGCTCTTGCTCGTGCTGCCAGAAACCTAAGCGCCAAGTGATTCCGCGAAGCTATGAAATGGCCGGCAATGCGCCTCCACCACCGGCGATGCAAGTGGCCGGCTGGGCTTACGCCCAGTATTAGCTTACGATCAAGTCCACTATAGTTAGCAACGGGAGCTCACCTCGGAGGAGGGTAATCGTCTGTCGGCTAAGGGGCAGGTCTCGTTTTTATCCTGAGAAAACTCTCCAGACCTGCCCCCCTTTTTCCGTCCGCGCCGCGGATTTCTCCAAGCCGGTCGAAGAGTATTGCGCGGCGGAGCGGATTTTGTTGCTCACCCTTGTTGAGGCCAACGTGACTACGACGGCGTAGTCTGAGTCCTGTGGCCATTGGAGCGTAAACAGAGTCGTTCCACCTTTCCCAGTTGGCGCAACGCGAGCGCGAGACCCTTTTGCCAGGGATAGGCCGCCAGCTTACGCAGGATCACGGAGGCGGTGACCGTTCCGGTTTTGATCGACATGGCGAGTGGCACCGTCATGCCAGGCAACGGATATCGAGTTGCCCATCCACCCGCATGTGCTCCGTCATGCGATCGGCTACAAACTGGCCAACGACGGACAGGACACCAGGGCGATCCAGCAGTGCCTCGGGCATCGCAATATTCAGCACACCACACGCTACACGGACTTGGCGCCGAACCGGTTCAAGGGCTTCTGGCGGGACTTCCGGAGTTTGGGCTTACAACTCCTAGGACCGGCAGTTGGGCAGGCTGGACCGGCGCGTGAGGACCTGACTTCATTGCACCGCGAAACCGTCCGGCAGTTTACCGACGGGTGACGGCGGGGGCAAATCGCGCGACGCCGCAAGCATCCCGGGTGACGTTTGCCGGCGAAGCCGAACTGCCGGATCCAGGCCCCGCACGCAATGGCGAGCGTAAGGCCATTCACACCGCGATTGCATCGAGCGCGCTGCGTTTCAAGCTGTCGTGCCGGCAAATCCGTGTGCCATTCGCCCCGGCGGCAACACGCCTCTAGCCAGCCGCGCCACTCGACTTCTTGGCAACTTCGCCGGTGCGTGCCGGGTTCAATTGAAATGGCTGGAGGCGCCGCGAGAGCGGCCCTGTCGCGGAGGCGAAGCCGACCAGCAGTCCCAACTCCCGCTCGTCGATCGACGAAGGACCGTACCACGTATCTAGCTCAAAGCGAATCGAAATCCGCGCGTCTGTCGACGTCGCCCTAAAGTCGGCGGCGTACACGTACTCACCCGGTCCAGAGTATTCACTCGTTGCCAGTTGTAGGCCGGCAGCAGTTGCCGACAACCGGACCGGCTGGCCCGCCTGGAACAAGATCTCCGGAAGATAAAAACGGAATCGCAGCGTTAGTGGCCCGGGTTGTGACGGCGTCATCCGCACTTCAAAAATCCGTTCGGTCCATCTCGAACTGTGGTTTTCCAACCCATGCCAACCGGTCATTAACTCAACCTTGTCCGGCGTTGCGGGAACCTTCGTAAGTATTATCAGGTCTTGAACGCCATAACGGACAGGTTCAATGACACTCAGCCCGAGTTCCTCGGCAGCGCGACGCACAAATGACTCCTCGTACGCCACGGCGTTCGTGGGAAAGGGTGCTTAACCGAATTGGGGGTCACGCCCCGGCACCATGTTGTAGGCTTCCCGGGGTAGTAGAGTGTTTCGTACGGTAGCTTCGAGTTGAGCCAAGA
>JAYTKJ010000565.1:0-15030 GCA_043730365.1 Acidobacteriota bacterium
TGCCTGGCTACAGCGCGCGGGCGATCACATCGGGTGGCACGCTGGCCGATTCCGCCTTTGCGCGTATCGCCTCCGAGTTCCTCGCCGCCGTGCGCCAGGCCGCGCCCAACGTGGACGGCGTGTATCTCTCGCTCCACGGCGCGATGGCTTCGCAAAGCGAGCATGACGCCGAAGGCTATCTGATCGAGGAGACGCGCAAGATTGTGGGCGCGCGCATGCCGATCGCAGTTTCGCTGGACCTGCACGGCATCCTCACCGATCGCATTCTTGAGCACTCCGACGTGGTGGCCGTGTATCACACCTACCCGCACGTGGATTTCTACCAGACCGGTGAGCGGGCCGCGCGGCTGCTTTTGCGCCTGTTGGCGGGCCAGATTCGCCCGGTCTCGCTGCGCCTGCCGATTCCTGCGCTGGTGCGCGGCTATGAGTTGATCACCGGCACCGGCAAGTTCGGCGCCTGCGTGCGCGAGACCATTGCCTTTGAGAACAGCGTGGGCGGGCTCTCCGGCGGCATGTTCATCGGCAACCCGTTCACCGATGTGCCGGAGCTCTGCTCGAATGTGTTTCTGGTAGCTGAGCAGGACTCGGCGGCTCGCGCCGAAAGTGAAGCCATCAGGATTGCCGAAATGTTTTGGGCGATGCGTGAGCATCTGCAGCAGCCACTCACGGGCCTGGCCGAGAGCATCGCGCAGGCGGCGGCTGGGCGCGGACGGATCGTGCTCGTAGATGCGGCAGACGCCACCAGTTCCGGCGCGCCCGGCGACAGCAACGCGATCCTGCGCGCCATGCTGGAATCGGACTACCGGCGCACGGCACTGATTCCGATCGTAGATGCGCCGGCCGTGGAGCGCGCCTTCGCCGCCGGCATCGGTAGTGTCATCCGCACGCCGTTAGGTGGATCGCTCGACACGGGGCGTTTCCAGCCAGTAGAAGTGGAGGCGCGCGTGCGGCTGCTTTCCGATGGCCGCTTCCGCAACGAATCCCATGGAAGCTACTGGAACGGGGGTCGCACGGCGGTACTGGACGCGGGCAACATTGTGCTGGTGGTCACCAGCCGTCCGGTGAGTTTGTATGACCGGTCTTTGTTCCTGGCGCATGGGCAGGATCCTGCCTGGTTTGATTCGGTGGTGGTGAAGTCGCCGCACTGCCAGCCACAGTTTTTTGCCGAAGGCGCCGAGCGGCTGATTAATGTGGATGCGCCCGGCGCCACCAGCGCGAATCTTCCCTACCTTGGACATCGGCGATGCCGGCGCCCGATCTTCCCGCTGGATCCGAACGTGACGTTTACTCCGCAGCCGAAGCTGTTCCGGCGTCAATAGGGGCAGACTGATATGGCGATCGTGCTGCTGCTCTGGGTCGCGCTCGCCATCAATTATGTTGACCGTCAGATTGCCTATTCGATCTTCCCTGCCCTCAAGGCTGACCTCGGTTTCACCGATGCCCGACTGGGTCTCATCGGCACGGTCTTTGCATGGGTCTACACAATCTGCATGCCGTTTGCGGGGAGGCTCGCCGATCTCTATCGGCAAGACCGATTGATTGTCGCCAGCCTGGTGCTTTTTAGTTTGGCGACGATCGGGTGCAGCGCCGCCGGATCGGCCTCGGCGTTTCTGGCCTGGCGCGCCAGCATCGGCATCACCGAAGCTCTTTACTACCCGGCGGCAGTGGGCCTGATCGCCTCCCTCCACACTTCAGCCGCGCGATCGCGAGCACTAGGCATCCATCAATCGGCGCAATTCGCCGGCCTCGTCGTGGGTGGCTGGTACGGCGGCTGGATGGCAGACTATGTGAGTTGGCGGGCTGGCTTTGCGGTGGCTGGCGGCGTGGGCTTGGTCTACGCGGCGATACTGGCGTGGCGGCTGCCGCGACCGGGCGAGCGCACTGCAGTCACCACCGCATCGTCCTTCTCCTCAGCGATTGGCGCGCTCGCCGGGTCGAGTTGCTACCTGGCGCTTTGCGCCGCGTTCTTCGCCTTCTGCTCGATGCTGTGGGTCTTCTACGCGTGGTATCCGTCTCATCTCTATGAGCGATTCCACTTGAGCATGACCGAGAGCGGCTTCAGCGCCACCATCTATGTGCAAATCGCCTGCGGGCTCGGCGTGTTGGTGGGAGGCGCGTTGGCCGACAAGCTGATTCGCAAACACCCGGCGGCGCGGCTCTACATCGCCGCAGCGGGGATTCTTGCCAGCGCGCCACTCGGTTACCTGACCTTCGCCGCCGAGACGCTGCCGCTGGCCAAGCTCTTCTCGACGGGCTATGGCTTCGCGGCCGGCTTCATGATCGCCAATATCTTTGCATCCGCTTATGACGTTACGGCTTCGCGCCACTATGGCGTGTCGGCCGGGGTCCTGAACTCGGTGGGCGGCGTAGCGTCGGCCAGCATTATCTATCTGGCGGGCGCGCTCAAGACTTCGATCGGCTTCTCCGGGCTACTGCAATGGGTAGCGGGCTTTTGCGGTATCGCCGCGCTGGTCTTGATCGCCGTCGCTTCGCGCCGGTTCGCGGCCGAGCAACAAGCGGACTGAGCTACGGGAACGACATGGCTGGGTACCACGGAAAGATTCTGCACGTCGACCTTACCAGCCGCAGCACGCGGACCGAGGTACCCGACGACAATTTCTGGCGCATCTACGGCGGCGGCGGGCTTCTGGCAACGGCGCTGCTGCTGCGCGACACACCCGCTGGGCTCGATGCGCTTGCCCCAGCGAATCTGCTGATCTTCGCTTCCAGCGTTGTCGCGGGGCATCCCTACGCGGGCTTGGCTCGCTTCACAGTGGCGGCCAAGAGCCCGCTCACGGGCGGCATCGGCGAAACTCGCGGTGAGGGTCCGTTTGGGCAAGCCTTGAAGCGCAGCGGCTTCGACGTGATCGCGATCAGCGGCGCCGCCAGCACACCCACCACTCTTTTGATCGACGCGGCCTCGGGCGCAATTACATTCGCCGATGCCTTGGGATTGTGGGGACTAACGGTGCCCCAGAGCGTCGATGCGTTGGGGTCAGGTTTCGGCAGCGGCATTCACACCGCGGTGATCGGCCCGGCCGGGGAGAATCAGGTCCGCTTCGCCAGCATCGTCACAGACCGAACTTATCAGGCTTCGCGAATGGGGATGGGCGCGGTGATGGGCTCGAAGCGCTTGAAGGCCCTCATTGTTCGCGGCGAAAACACGCCGCCCGTCGCCGACCCAAACGCCTGTGTGCGACTCACCTCGCACTATGCCGAGGCCATGCGGGACAACCCGCTCACGCGCTGGCAACTGAAACCTCCGGGATTCTCGGCATGGGTTCACACGCACGGAATCGACGCAGCCCTGTGCGTCCGCAACTACCGCGACAATGTCTTCGAACACGCCGGCAACTACCGCCCGGAGCTGTTCATGGACCACTTTGAAGGCGATGGCAACTGCCCCGGATGCCCCAATCATTGCATCAAGCTTTTCCAATCCACCGGCATCCATCAGGAGATTGCCGGCACGCTCGGCCCCAATTGCGGTGTCGGCGAACTCACGGCCGTGCTGGCCGCCAATGTCCTGTGCAATGACCTGGGCCTCGATCCAACGTCGCTCGGTTTCACGCTGTCGATGGCCATGGAATGTGTAGAGCGCGGCCTGCTGGATGCCCCGCTGCACTTTGGCGACGCCGCCGCGATGCTGCGAGTGATCGAGGACGTCGCCTACCGCCGGGGCAGTGTTGGCGACATGCTCGCCGAAGGGGCCAAGCGCGCCGCGGACCAGATCGGTGGCCAAGCCAGCCAGTACGCGCTCCATGTCAAAGGGCTCGAAATGGTTCCCTTCGAGCCGCGCACACAAACGAATCTCGCGTTGGGATACGCTGTCGCACCGATCGGCCCACGCTACGACATCTGCGAGCACGACTGGGACTACGATATCGACGCGGGCTGGCCGCACTCGCTCGACAACTCGCGGACGCTGGGAATTCTCGACCGGATCCCGATGCAACATCTTGGCGTCGAAAAGGTGCGCAACTTCAAGGGGCTCCTGACGGTTTGGTCCGCCGCCGACGCGCTGGACTTCTGCATTTTTGCCGTGGCGCCCACGCGGGTGATGACCCTCGAACAGATGGCGGAAATGCTAGCGGCCGTGACCGGCTGGCGCACGTCTTCCTACGAAATCATGCGATTCGGCGAGCGGCGTTTGCACTTGATGCGGATCTACAACCTGCGCGAGGGACTGACGGCCGAGCTCGACACCTTGCCCGACAGATTTTTCAATGAACCGATTGCGACGGGAAAATGGGCCGGCACGCGGCTTGACCGAGCCACCTTCGCGGTTTGTGTGAAAACTTTCTACCGCATGATGGGTTGGGACGATGCAGGTGTGCCGCTTCCGGAGACGCTGCTGGACCATCACCTCGAGCGCTGGTCCGGGTTAGCGTAAAATCGAGGATCTTCTTATGCTTCGACTTCAATCAAGAAACGCTATCGTCACCGGGGGCGCGTCCGGCATCGGGTTGGCCATCGCCAAGCTGTTTGCTCGCGAAGGCGCGGCCGTCGATATTCTAGACCGCCAACTGGACGAAATGAATCGCGCCGTGGACGAGATTCGCGCGGCAGGCGGCACGGCCGATGCAGAGCTGTGCGATGTCACTGACGCCAAGGCCGTCGATGAGGTGGTGGCACGCGTCCACGCCCGCCGCGGCCGGATCCATATTTTAGTGAACAACGCCGGGATCGCCCATGTCGGCAATGCGCTCACTACGACGCCCGAGGATTTCGAGCGGATCCAGCGCGTGAATGTTTTCGGCGCGGCCAACTGTCTGCGGTCGGCCTTGCGCTACATGGTGACCGACGGCGGAGGGGCGATCGTCAATCTCGCTTCGTGCGTGTCGGTAATGGCCATCAACGATCGCTTCGCCTACGCCACCAGCAAGGGCGCGGTGCTGGCGATGACGTATTCAGTGGCCAAGGATTTTCTGGAGCAAGGCATTCGCTGCAATGCGCTGCTGCCAGGCCGTGTGCATACTCCGTTTGTCGATGGCTTCATCGCCAAGAACTATCCGGGCCGGGAGGCGGAGATGTTCGAGAAGCTGTCGAAGACGCAGCCGATCGGGAGGATGGCCGAACCGGAGGAGATCGCGCACGCGGCGCTGTTTCTCTGCTCGGACGAGTCTTCTTTCATCACCGGCACAGGGCTTCCCGTAGACGGCGGCACACTGACGCTGCGCTAACGCCCACCTTCAGTGCATCTGCGCCAGTTCCGCCTCGATCCTGGGGATGATGTGCCCGTATTCGGCCCGCGACGCTTTGGCAAGGAAGGCCTCAAAGCAAGCGCGCGCGCGCGGCTGGTCACCTAGTAACTTGTAAGTTCGGCCGAGATTCAGTTGCGCTTCGAGAAAACTCGGATCTAATTGCACAGCCTTCTCAAAATGAACCCGGGCGCCGGGCAGATCCTGTTTCTCGATGGAGACGAGTCCCAAGCCGTTGTGAGAGGGAGCAAAGTCCTCGCTCGTTGCCAGGCTCCACTTGTAGACTCTCTCGGCGTCGCCGAGTCTGCCTGATTCCAGGTAGGCCAAGGCCAGGTCACTGAGGCTTTCGCTGTCGGCGGGGTTCAACTGCGATGCTTTCTCGAACGACGCGATCGCCTCGTCCTTCTTCCCTTGCCGGAGCAACAAGCTACCAAGGCGCGAGTAAAGCCAGGCCGTCTTGACGCCGTTACGAATACCCTGCCGGTAGAGTTCCAACGCCGCGCCATTGTTGCCGGCGTTCGCATATTCCAGACCGAGGTGATAGTAGACGGTCGGGTTAGTGAGATCTGCCCGGAGCGCCTGACGCAAATGATCGACGCGCTGGGCAGGGGGAACTCCGGAATCAGGCGATATCGCGAAGAGTAACTTCAAGATGTCGACGCGATCCTTGGGGTCGATCCCTTTGCCCGTCAATTCCTGGGCTCCTTGTGAGCCCCCTCCCAAATAGCCGAGAGATCTCAATTGATCCATGGTCCGTCGGTCCACCGGCGCCGTTTCCACTTTCTCCTGGGCGCCGATGATCGAACTCAGCCTCGATTCCAACTCCAGGGCTTCGACCGGATGGATGGCAATGACATTGGAGGATTCGCCGGGGTCGGTGGCCAGATCGTAAAGCTCCGGTTTCGGTGCGCGAATGTATTTCCAGCGGTTCGTTCGAATCGCACGAAGCTCGGACCAGCCCATGTTCAGCCTGGAAAAGAGGGTCTCAGCGTAAGAGACACTGGCTGGCGTCTCTTTCCCGGTGAATACCGGCACCAGGCTCGCGCCGTGCATTCCTGGCAGAGGTTTCAGCCCCATCACTTCCAGGAGAGTGGGCATCAGGTCGACTGTTCTGGCCTGCTGCTTCACGCGGAGCCCGCTCGGAACGCCGGGGCCGGACATGAGGAAAGCGATGCGCAGCGTCGAATCGTAGAGGAACACTCCGTGAGTAAACTCGCCGTGGTCAGCCAAGCTTTCTCCGTGATCCGACAGTACGGCAATCACCGTATTTTCCGGAGCCGATTTCCTGGCGACGCTCTCAAACAGCCGGCCCAGTTGCTGGTCTGTGTAGGCCACCTCGCCGTCATACGGTTTCCCGTCGTATTTCTGGCGAAACGGAGCAGGCGGATCGTAGGGACTGTGCGGATCGAATAGGTGTACCCAAAGAAAGAAGGGCTTGCCCGATTGCGCGCTGAGCCATTGGATTGCGCGATCTACAGTCTCGCCAGCTCGCCGCTCGGGAAACTCGCCGGTCTCTCCGGCCGCGCCGGGCTTGGGCATCTGGTCATCATAGACGGCAAATCCCTGGGCGAAACCAAAGCTCTTTTTCAACACGGAGGCTCCCACGAACGCGGCCGTGTCCCACCCCTGCTGTTGCAGGGTCTCCGCCAACGTGGTTTGCTGCTCCTGTAGGACAAAGCCGCCGGTGTCCCTGACCTTGTGCACGGTGGGATACATTCCGGTAAACATGCTGGCGTGCGAAGGAGCGGTAAGAGGCGCGTGCGTGACAGCGCTCTCAAACAAGGTCCCGGCTTGCGCAAGCTTGTCCAGGTTCGGAGTTTCAATCTTCGAATTGCCGTAACAGCCGAGGCGATCGGCGCGGAGAGTATCGATCGTCACCAACACCAGATTCAAGGGGCGCTGGGACTGGCACGAAGCCAAAGCGAGTAACACCGGCACCACGGAGAGAGCGCCAGCCTTCATCTACTCCCCCCGCGCCGAGCCGGCCTGCGGCCCTCGATAGCGCATCGCAAACACCGTCGAGAGACCGCCGTCGCCACCGCCGCTGCTCAATACCAGAAGAACCAGATCGCGCTTGGCATCGTAGACCAGGGCGCGATTCTGGCTGGCGCGGAACCGGGGCGCCACCGCGGTGATCGGAGGAATATCCACCAGACGCCAGACGTTTTGGGCGACGCTGTATTCCCAGAGGGCTGGCGCCATTGGGTCCCGGCGGGACGGGCCGTAAGTCAATACGGCATCGCTCGAAGGGATGTAGACCGACTCGCGCGTGCACACCGGCGTTGAGGCTCCGTCGGGCGCAATCACCTTCGGCTCCATGTTTCTCCACTGCTTTGTCTTCAGGTTGAAGATCCACAGTTCGTCGTGATTCTTTCCGCCACCGTGCAGGATCACCTGATCGCGCCGGGTGTCGTAGGCGAGGCTCGTCATTTCGTACAGATTCCCTGGAGACGCCTGAGCTGGGCCCAACCTGGTCCACTTATTCGACGCCAATTCGAACAGGTAGACCGGATTGTCTTCGGCCGGGAGGGGGCTCGTCTTCAAGTAACCTGCGGGATCGAGCCGGGTGCGCCACGCCACGGTCGCGCCAATCACCCCGAGCGGCGTAGTAACCAGCGTGGTAACTCCCGGCGGCGCCGACGCTTTCCGCTCCCAGGTCTGACTGACTGGATCGTAAGACCAGGTGACACACTGAGGGCAGGCCGACGCCTCCGACTTCAGCCACGCCGGCTGGTAGCCATCGGTCAGCTCGAGAGGCCTCACCATAATCATCCGGTGGCTGACAGGATCGTAGGCATAGATTTTGCGCCCATGGACCGTGAATGGCCGGCCCCCGAAGGTGACGCCCGCCAAGGCCACACCTTTGTCGAAGCCCCGGCCGGGGTGCTCAGGCTCCAACTCGCCGCGCCAGGTGTGAGCGTCAACCATGTAGGCGTCCACATCGCTGCCGCTATACCCGCAATGTTCGCCGCCCCAATATAAAATTGCACCGCGATCGCTATCGAATGTCGCGGTGCCCCAGGTGCGCACTGGCGCCGCGCGACCAGGGTCGGCCAAGTGCACCCAGCGATTCACCGGCATCTCGCGCAGTCGTTTTGCCTGCGCCGTCGTGCGCTCTTGATCCAGTGCTGAACCAGACAGTTCCTGGGGATCGCGCTTGGGCATCGCCCGGTATCGAAGTACGGTAGCCTCGCGGTACATCCTTTTCGCGTCGAGCCGATATCCGTAAGTCGTCCTCACCGGGTAGAGCGCGTTGCACCCCATGGTATCGCCGGGCCTGCGCGTATCGGTGGTAAGCAGCATCAGCCGCTGTTGCGGATCGATGTCGGCCGACACGTAGAAACCCGTCGGCACTTGGCCCGCGACTCCGCGCCATGTGTCCTTGCCCGCGTCGTAGGCCCACATATCTTGAAGGCCCCGGCGATTGTATCCGCCGCCGATAATGACTAAGCCGGATTGGGGATCGTACACTGTGAAGTGCCCGGCACGAGGTGGCGGGCCAAGCGCCATGGATGCGCGCCATTTTCTCGAAGCGAGTTCGAAAACCCAAGTGTCGGCCAGGTAGGCTTGGTGGCTATCGCCGCCAAAGAGCACCAGGCGGTTGTTTTTCGTGTCAGTAACCATGCGTGTGTTCATTCTCGGCGGCGGCTCGACCGCCAGAGCCAGCGGCGTCCAATCATTTCGCGAGTAGCTGAACACCCAGGTTCCGGTGTAGCCCTTCAGCGTCGACCCCGGCCCGGCTTCGGCGACGTGGCCACCTCCGAAGAGAACCATTTCGTCGCGGCCCGGATCGTATGCCATCGTCCCGCCGAGCACCGGCGGAGGTGAGTGCGGCGGGGCAAAATCTTTCCAAGCGCGTCGCTCGATGTCGTAAGTAGCCGTCAGCCCGCCGGTGAAATACAGCAGAGAATTATCCAGTGACCGATACGCCACCTGATCGGCCACGATATTCAGCGCCGGGCGCGGCACTCCCTCCGCCGATTCCGCGTCGCCGCGCATGATCGTGCGGCGGCTGCCGGTGGTGATGCCCGCATAGATTCCCGGGTGATAACCCATGGGGAGATTGGCGCTCCATTCGGCCTGTTTCGAAAACGGCAGGTGGTTCTGCCATCGACCGGCCGATGGATCGAAGAAGACCATGTCGTACTCGGCGATCTTGAGCAGACGATTCTCTTGCAACGCATCCGGATCGTCGTTCAGAAATCCCCAGAGGAAAAACGCCCCCGCCTTGGAGGCATAGCGGATTGAGCTGCCGCGCCGCGCGCCGGACATGTCTTTGGAGAGCTCAGTCCAGTGGTTCCACGGCTGGGCACCGGCGCAGGCCGCCGTCACCAGTAACAGCAGATTATGTTTCAAACACATCGGCTCACTTTCGGAGGGCCGTGACTACCAACTCAACCGCGCCGTCAATTGCAGCACGCGTGGGTTGGCGCCGGAGTTGCGCGTACTGAGGATCCCCGTGCTGGCCACCCCGCTTGGATTGCCCGGGTGGTTGAACACGTTGAAGAAATCCGCATTGAAGCGGAGAACCCAGCTTTCCTTGATTGGGATGGCCTTGAAGGCGGAGGCATCCAGATTCCATTGCAAAACGCTGGGGAGGTACTGGAGGCGCCACGGATGCAAGTTGTCGTTGAAGGTCGTCCGCTGCACCGTGCCGTTGCTCAGAGGGATCCACACATTATTGGTGTCCCAGAACCCACCCAAATCAGTATTGGCTGGAGCATTCGCCGGCAACGCGGTGGATCCCCACGGGATCAACGGAGCGGCGGCCGGCTTGTAATTGGCGGGCACGCCCATGATCCCGTTCGGCTTGCCATTGGCGCCCACGCTGTTGATGCGGTTCGCCGGAATGTAGCCGTTGAACCACAGGTAACCCGGGTAACAGGTGCCGGTAGTGCAGTCCTCGATCGGATGCTTGTAGCCATACGTCTCGACTTTGTTGCCAGTGGGATAGATATTAGTCGGCAGCGCGAAGTAAGTGCTATTCAGCGAGCCAATCCCGGCGACTTGCCAACCGCCGATCACCCGATTGAGGAAGCCGCCCGCGTTCCCCCCGAACTTCTTGCCCTTGCCGAACGGCAGATCGACAATCCAGTTCCAGCGGACGCGGTGCTTGGGAACGCTGGTGTCGCGCTGGTAGTTCAGTAATTTGTTGCGTGTGTCGAAGTCGGCCGGCACCGCGCCCGGAAGATAGAGGTTGGTTTCGGGAACGATCGACGTGCCACCGAAGCTCTGGCCGCCCGCCGCCAAGTTGTTCCCCACCACATAAAACAACTGGTAGGCCAATCCCTTGGAGTAACGACGCTCGAGTTCGAACTGCGCTCCGCTGTAGTTACCCCATCCCGTCATGCGGTACTCCTCGATGCCGCCGTAAACATTCTTGTCGAAGTTGTTGCGTGCGACCGCGGCAAACTCGCCGGTGGGGAGCGGCTGCCGGGTAGTCGTGAAGTAGATGTAGTCGCTCGGCGCGCTGTTGTACTGATAGAATTGCTCGAGGTGGGTGCTGCGGTTGCCGACGTAGCCAGCGCGCAATACGGTGTTCGGCATGATTTCTTTTTCCACGGTGAAGTTCCAGTCCGCGACGCGGGCATCGGGTTGGTTCTGCGCGAAATAGCTCACCACCGCCGAGCCCCGATTGAGGCCGCTGGCCGTGTTGAGCGTCACCGCGTTGGTGCTGTTCTGACCGGCGATGGTCGTCGGCACGGAGCGAAATCCGTAGTTGGAAATGCCGTCAGGCGTCAAAGTGGCGTCCGTTACGCTGGCTCGAAAACGAGCGGTCAGAGGGGCGTTCTGGCGCATCCTGGCTACCCACGGCCGCGTCGGAATGTGGAAGTAAGCGACGCGGAAGCCGCTACGAATCACCACCTGTTTGGCGCCGTCGCCCATCCGGTAGGCGAAGCCCAGCCGCGGCCCGTAGTCGTTCTTAGGGCTCGTCATCATCGACCGCGGGAAACCCGCCTGATCGTAAGTGAGGAACTTGGCGCCCAGCGACTGAAAGCGGTTCACGATCGACGGGATGGTAGCGCCCAGCTTGTACATCGTCTCAAGGTCGTTACCGAGAACGATCGATTTGGTCTTCGGATCGAAGCTCGTCAGCAGGTTGTTCTTCTCGCTGAAAGCCGGCCAGTATTCCCAGCGCAACCCCAGGTTCAACGTCAGCCTCGGACTCACCTTGAAGTTATCCTGAAAGTACAGGGCCGTCTCCTTGCCGCGGGCATAGAAGTAACCATGAACAAACTGGTTCGAGTAATTCATGATACCAAGGTACTGGTTGGCTAGATTGTCCCCGGTGAAGGGAGTGGCCAGCGGGTTGGTGCGGGATGTGCTCGGATCATAGCGAGACGTGGCGCCCGTGTTCCAACTGTGGTTGCCCTGATTCTGCTGCTGGTCCGGCAAAAGGTTCAGTTGATCATAGCGGTAGCGGAAGCCAAATTGCAGCTCGTGCCGGCCCAGGATCTTCGTGGAGTTATTGTCCAGGATGGCGTAGAAATTCGGGGATGACTGCGTGTTGTTAGTCTCGAAATAGTATCGTCCCTGCAACCCGCCGTCATAGAGACCGGGCCAGCCTGCCACGTCCAGCGGGTTCGGCAGCCCAAGCGCGTTGGCGTACTTGGTAGTGGGGTCGCCGGTGCCGGAGAACCATTTTTGCCGCGAGCCGCTAACCAGTAGTTCGTTGAAGAAAGTCGGGCTGATGCTGTGTACCCAAGAGAGAGCCAGGGCCTTGTTGGGCGCCAGCGTCTGACTCGTGCCCGCCACGTTGTTCAGCATCGGCTGGCTGTAAAACTGGGAGAAGTTACGGAAGTTCCCCTGCGTGTAGCGGCCATAGAACTGATCCTTGGAAGAGAAGCGCTGGTCCACCCTGGTGCTGGTGGTCCAACTCCGCTGAAATCCAGGCACCGGCCCAATCCAGTTGAAATCCACATTTGGGTTGATGTTCGGCAGCGTGGGCTGAGGCGTGATGGCGATGAGGCTCTTGGACAAGGGGCTCTGCCGCTGACTGGGGATGGTGTTATCCGCAAACGGGATGCGAGACCAGGTGTTGGTGTCGGTAGACCAGGGATCATACAGCACCGAGAGTTGTCCCTGCGTGTTGACGAGTTGGCGGAAATCTCCATTGCGCATCGCCGCGGACGGCACATTCCAGGACTGAGTGACGGGAGCGATGTTCCGCAGCCCCTCGTAGGCGAAGAACCAGAAGGTCTTGTCCTTACCGTTGTAGATCTTGGGAATGTACACCGGCCCGCCGGCACTGGCGCCGAATTCGTTGCGGTTCAAGAAAGGCGCCTTGGTATAGCTCTCCGTTCGCGACCTCGCTTTGCCAATGGCGTTGTTCCGGTTGGTTTCGAAGATCGAACCGTGCAACTGATTCGTCCCGCTCTTGGTCGTCAACACCAGACTGGTGGGACGGGTGAACTTTGCGGACGACGAGTTATTCTCGACGACGAACTCCTGGATCGAATCCAGGCCCGGCTGGCGGTTGAACACGCCCCCATAGTTGCGGTCGATCAGCGACGAACCGTCCAGTGAGATTTCGTATGAGCCCTCCCGAAGACCGAAAGCTCGCGTGCCTTCCATGCCGGGCACCGTCTGTAGAAGGTTAGTCACGTTGCGGCCGTTGATCGGCAATTGCTCGATGCGCTTACGCTCCAGCACATGGCCCAGCGTGGCGTTGGCCGCTTGCAGCAGCGGTGTCACATCCTGCACCGATACTTCGGTCGTGGTCTGCCCCACTCGTAAAATGATGTTCACCAGCGCGCTTTGCTGAACCTGCACCAGCAGCGTTCCCTCGAACTTCTGCATGCCCGGCTTTTCGACAATCAGGCTGTACGGACCGGGAAGAGTTCCGGGAAACACAAAGAAGCCGGACTCGTTCGTCGCGGCCTTCGAGGTGATGTTGGTGTTCTTGTTCGTCAGCGTCACCGCAGCCTCGGGAACTACCGCACCCGTTTGGTCTCGCGTGGTCCCGCTGACGGTGGCAGTACTTGCCTGGGGCCAGGCACTCGGCGCGGCCAAGGCCAATATCACACAGATCTTTCCGATACCAGATCGAAGCCAAAGCACGGTTGAGCCCCTCCAGGCGGCAGGACGACTCACCGATTCTCTGCCTTTTCATCGAGCGGTGTCAACCCTGACCGATCACGCGTATCCCCATCGCGCGATCCACGAAAGAGAAAGCCTGTCGATAGGCGGCATCCACCAGCTTGGGATCGCCACCGGCCAAGCCATGTTCAGCGCCAGGAATCGAAATCATTTCGTGGCGGACCCCGTGCCGGGAAAACTCACGCGCCATCATGACGGACTGATCATGAGGAACATCGGTGTCCGCCGTTCCGTGAATCAACACGGTGGGGGAAAACCGTTTGGTCACGTTTTTCAGAGGCATGTAAGGATGGAACTTCTCAGGCTCACGCTGAGGATTCCAACCCGATACCGCAGCAGGCCAAGTGCCGAACTGCCGGCAGTGCTGATAGAAAGCGCCGCCGTCGCCTTTGCGCTCGCGCGAATCGGAAATGGCGGCGCCGCTGACCTGACGATAGGCTTCCTCCCGGGACATCTCGATGGTGTGGTGCCTCGCGTGTGGGCTGGGCGTGCTGTACCAGCTACCAATCAGATCGCCGTATCCCCAAAGCGCGAGTAACACGGCTGGCCGTGGCCTCACTCGAAAACCGGCGGTCAACGTCAGGTATCCGCCGGCAGACCCGCCGGCCACCGCGATTCTGGCAGGGTTGGCGCGAAACAGACGCGGCCCCTCCTGGCGAACCCAAGTGAAAGCGTCTTCCACATCCCGAATGATCTCTGGCAACTGCGTCTCTGGCGCCAAGCGGTAGTCGATCGACACGAGCACATAACCGGTCACCGACGCCCATTGTTTCACTTGCGTGGCGATCCCTTCTCGATGCCCATTGATCAGCGCGCCGCCATGAATCCAGACCAGGACCGGGCGGATAGAATCGTCACTGGGACGATAGACATCGGCATTGACTTGCAAGCTACTCACCGTCTTGTAGACGTAAGTGGTGCGGTGCTCTTCGGCGGCAACGGCAACACCGCCGGCGCCGAGAAGAAGGCTTCGGCGATGTATGTTACTAGTCATCGGGTCAATCCTTCCCGCGCCAGTTGGCAGCGCGCCACAGTCAGCAGAGCCGCGGCCGACAGGCACGCCACCGTGCGCAGGTGATTCCAGGCGGTCCACGTGCTTAGATAACTATTCCAGAAGACAGCGTTGTCGCCGACGGCCGGATCCAGTCTTGCCAGCGCATCATTGAGCGGCACGTTGAAGAAGATCGTCACCAGGATGGCGCCGCCGAGATAGAGCAGGCTGCCGGCCAGCAGGTAGCCCGCGTCCAGCCGATCCCACATTTTAAAAGACCAGGCAACGAGCGCGGCACAAATCGCGGCGGTTCCGAACAGAGCCGCCAGGAAGAACGGATTGATCACCGCGATATTGATGGATTGCATCGCGGCGATGCCCTGCGCAGCGGGAAGGCGGGCCAGCGCTCTCATGATGGAGGTTGAGAAAACGAAGAATACTCCGCCCATCAGGCCGGTACCGAGTGCGGAAGCGAGCGTTAGGCCCAGGATGAATTGTTCGCCGAACGGCAGGGTCATTGGTAGATTATGGCGCGGTTCCATCTGGGAGAACCAGCCCGGCGGCGGATCGAGCAGCACAAGGCGGGGCGGCGCATCACGGTGATCTCGTTGGCGTACAGCCGGCAACCCACAAACCCACAGGGTGCTTAACCGAATTGGGGGTCACGCCCCGGCACCATGTTGTAGGCTTCCCGGGGTAGTAGAGTGTTTCGTACGGTAGCTTCGAGTTGAGCCAAGA
>JAYTKJ010000566.1:0-3230 GCA_043730365.1 Acidobacteriota bacterium
AGCCGAACTCTCCGCCGTGCTCGACGCGCAACGGCCGGAAACGGACGAAGCCCGGCGGCAACTCGCCGAGGCCCGCGCTCACCTCGACGAGGCCCTGGACAAGAAGTTGAGAGATATCCGCGGGCTCGGGCTGCTCGAAGCGTAGCCGCGACCTGCAGCCCGCGGCCCATTTCGTGCATCATCGTATTTACGCATCGCATGAACACCACCAGTCTGGCCATTTCCTTCGCCGACGTGCAAGCGGCAGCCGCACGCATTCAAGGCGTCGCCCGCCGCACGCCGGTTTTCACCTCGCGCACCTTCGACGCACTGACAGGCGTCGAGGGATTTTTCAAATGCGAGAACTTCCAGCCGGGTGGCGCCTTCAAGATCCGGGGCGGCGTCAATGCCGTGCTGGCGATCCCGGAAGCGGACCGGGCTCGCGGCGTCGTGGCATTCTCGTCGGGCAACCACGCGCAGGCTGTCGCCATTGCGGCGCGGCATTGCGGCGTGCCGGCCACGATCGTGATGCCGGACGACGCGCCGCAGACCAAGGTAGAAGCCACTAAGGGCTATGGCGCCAAGGTGATCATCTATGATCGCTTCAAAGAAGACCGCGCGGCCATTGGCAAGGCGATCGCTGCTGAGACCGGCGCGACATTGATTCCGCCTTTCGATCATCCACACGTGATGGCCGGTCAAGGAACGGTGGCGCTTGAGTTGCTCGATCAAGTGCCCGATCTCGACACGCTGGTGGTCTGCATGAGCGGCGGCGGATTGATCAGCGGGTGCGCGGTAGCGGCCAAGCATCTGCGCCCGTCGATTCGCATCTTCGGCGTGGAGCCGGTGGATGCCAACGACATCTACTTGTCCAAGCGCGCCGGGCATCGCGTCACGATTCCCCACCCCAAGACGATCGCCGACGGGTTGCGCGCCCCCACTCCGGGCGAACTTACGTTCCCCATCATTCAGGAGTTGGTGGATGACGTAGTGCTGGTCTCCGACGACGAAATCCGCGCGGCCATGAAGTTCGCCTTGCTCCGCATGAAGATCGTGGTGGAGCCCTCGGGAGCCGTGGCCACGGCCGCCGTGATGCTTGGCAAGCTTCCGGGCAAACCGGGCCGCACCGGCATTATTATTTCCGGCGGCAACGTCGACTACGAAATGCTCTGCTCGCTGTGAAACCGCTGCTCGCGATCCTCGGTTTGCTCCTGGCTGCGGCGCCGGCCTGGTACGTCCGCATGCTTCCCATGCAGCTTAGCAATGGCGAGGGCGCGAAAAAGTATTTGCCGGCTACGATGCCTGGGGGTTTGGCCGTCTTCGACTTTGATGGCGACGGCGCGCTCGATCTGTTTTTCACCAACGGCGGCGATCTCCCGGCGGGCGAGAAGGGCCAGCCGCTGCATGCGAACCGGCTCTTCCGCAACCTGGGCGGCATGCGCTTTGCCGACGTGACAGCGCGCGCCGGACTCGGCGGTTCCAGCTATGATTTCGGCGTGGCGGCGGGCGACTATGATGGCGACGGGCACGCCGATCTGCTGGTGACCGGCCTGCGGGGTGTGAGCCTCTGGCGCAATCGCGGCGACGGAACTTTCACCAACGTCACGGCGCAAGCGGGCCTGGACAATCACGGCCGCTGGTCCGCAGCCGCGGCCTGGTTTGACAAAGACAACGATGGCGACCTCGATCTGTTCGTCACCAACTACGTGCAATGGAGCGCGGCATTGGAACGCGAGTGCCTGGTGAACGGTAGGCCGGATTTCTGCCATCCCCGCTACTATCAGCCGTCGGCGAATGCGCTGTTTGAAAACCGGGGCGATGGTACGTTCGCCGATGTTTCCGAGCCGTCAGGCATTGCCGCGCACCAGGGCAAAGGCATGTCGGCCGTCGCGGCGGATTTCGACGGTAATGGATTCACGGACCTCTTCGTCACCAATGACCGCGTCTTCAACCAACTCTTTCTCAATCGCGACGGGAAGCGCTTTGAGGAATCCGCTTTCGCCTGGAACGTGGCCGCGCCGCGTGATGGCAATCCTGTTTCCGGCATGGGCGTGGACGCCCAGGATATTGATGATGACGGCCGTCCGGATCTGATCTACACCGCGCTGCGGGACGAAACATTTCCGCTCTACCGCAACAACGGCACGGCCTTTGATGAAATCACTGCGCCGTCGCGGCTGGGTGTGCTGACCCGGCCCATGGCTGGATGGGGTGTGGCGCTGGCGGACCTGGACAATGACGGGGCCAAGGACATCGCCATGGCGCGGAGCGATGCGCTTTCCCCCAGCGGCGGGCGCGGCGCCGCCGCCAAGGAACCGCCGTCGTGGTTCCGCAACTTGGGTGGAGCGAAATTTGGGCTGGGCCAAGGTTGGGGGCACTTGCCACCGGAGATGTATCGCGGGATCGTCGCTGCCGATCTGGACAATGACGGATGCCTCGACATCGTACTCACCGCCCTCAATGCGCAACCCCGCGTGTTGCGTAATCCGTGCGCGCCTGCCACATCGCATTGGTTGAAAGTTGAACCTCGTGGCGGCCCTGTCGGCGCGCGTGTGCGCGTCGGCTCGCAATGGCGCGAGGCGGGCTCGGCCACGGGCTACGCGTCCTCCTATCTTGGGCCGCTGCACTTCGGACTGGGCGGGGCGCGCGAAGTCGCCGAAGTGGAAGTGATCTGGCCGGGCGGCCGCAGGAAGCTCTTGCGCAAGGTGGCCGCGAATCAGACACTGAAGGTAGAACCGTGATTGCTCTGGTCTGGCTCTTTCCGCCATTGCTGTTCCTGCAGGATGTCGCCGCCCTCTCCAGCCAGGGTGCGCAGGCGATGCGTGAAAAGCGTTTCGCCGAGGCCGCGCGCGTGTATCGTGAGTTGGCGATACGCGACACCGGCAACCCGATGTGGCATCTCAATCTCGGCGTGGCGCTGCAATCGGGCGGCGAACCTATGGCGGCACTCGCCGAACTCGGCGTCTTCTTGAAGGCTCGGCCCGCGCCTGGGCCCGCGCACCTGCTGGCCGGCATGGCGCACCTCAAATTGACTCAGCCTTGCGAGGCGATTGAGCCCCTTGAAAAAGCCCGCCAGTGGCAGGCCAGCGCGCAGGTATTGGTGGAACTCGGCGACGCCTACTATGGTTGCCAACGCTGGGAACCGGCGGCGGAGGGTGCTTAACCGAATTGGGGGTCACGCCCCGGCACCATGTTGTAGGCTTCCCGGGGTAGTAGAGTGTTTCGTACGGTAGCTTCGAGTTGAGCCAAGA
>JAYTKJ010000567.1:0-10985 GCA_043730365.1 Acidobacteriota bacterium
GAGTTGACTCATATCCACGACGAATGGACGAAGAAGAAATTCCTCACCGGTAAGTACAAGGCGAGCGAGTTGTACGGAGGGCCGCTCTCGCCGGAGAACCAGAAGGAGTACGACGAATTCGTGAGGCAAAAAATGAGCGGAAAAAAGTGATAGTATCTTTCAGCACTTGAGCTTGGGAGGGTACGTGTTGAAAGTCATCGCAATCATCGTTCTCGCTGCCGCCAGTCTGTTCGCGCAGGGGCGTTCCAGCATTCTCGGCACGGTCACGGACGAATCGGGCGCCGCAGTCGCGGGAGCGTCCGTCACTGTTCTTAACACCGGCACTCAGCAGAAGCGGGCCACTCGCTCAGGCGAGGGTGGACTGTTCGAAGTTCCCGCTCTTGAGATCGGCGTCTATGAGGTGAGCGTCGAGGTGGCGGGTTTCCGAAAGACGACGGTGCGCCGCATCACGCTGCAAGTGGATCAGCGCGAGCGCGTCGACGTCAAACTGCAAATCGGCGAGGTGACGCAACAGATCAGCGTCAATGCCCAGGCGCTGTCGGTGAATACCGACGATGCGACGATTGGTACGGTGATCGACGCGGCGAAGATCCGGGAGCTGCCGCTGCCTGGCAACCGCAACCTGTTCCGGCTGGCACTGCTGGCTCCTGGGATGAGCCGCGGCCCGGCATCGAGCGTCACCACCAGCGGATTTGGACCCGGGTTTGGCATCGCAGCCATGGGCCAGAAGGTGCAAAACAACGCGGTGTACCTGGATGGCGCTCCTTTGCGGACGTCGATCCATGGCGCGGTCCGGATGCGCCCCTCGGTGGAGGCGATTGAAGAATTTCGGGTGGAGGCCGGCTGGTACTCGGCTGAGTACGGCACGCAGTCCGGTGCCCAGATCGTCGCCACAATCCGGCCAGGCACGAACGACTTTCATGGCACGCTCTTCGAATTTTTGCGCAATGACGTGCTGGACGCGCACAACTTTTTCGACAGCCCCGGAACTAAGAAGGCTCCGCTGCGGCGTAACACCTTTGGTGGCGTAGTGAGTGGACCGGTGTGGATTCCCGGCGTCTACAATGGCCGGAACCGAACGTTCTTCACCTTCAACGGAGAGCTTTACCGCGAGCGCCGCAGCACCCAAGGGTTCGGCATCTATCCCACCGCCAGGATGAAGTCTGGCGATCTCACCGAGACTTTCTTCAAGCGGGCCGACGGCTCGTTTATCCCGGTGATGGACCTGGCGGCGGGCGTACCGTTTCCCGGGAATCAGATCCCGGCCAGCCGCATCTCGCCGATCTCGCAAAAACTGTCACAGTTCTGGCCCACTCCCAATTTCGGGGCCGCGCAGTTTGACGGCGCCAATAACTTTTACGGCGCCAGCCGGAACCGCGATAACGATGACCAGTACTTCGTGCGCGGCGATCATAACTTCAACGACAAGAATCGGCTGTTCGGACGTTATGGTGTCCAGACCGTAAACCTGCCGGTATTTCCTATCAACCCGAACCCGTTCTTTGTGACGCGCCGTCCGCGGCGGCAGCAGAACGCCACGATGAATTACACGCGCGTGCTGGCTCCTACGTGGCTCAACATTCTCAAGGTCTCCTACAACCGCGACGTTTTCAAGACGAATGACGACGTGAGCGGTTCAAGCTTCAATATCCTGAAGGATCTTGGAATCCCAGGCCAGACTAACGCGCCTAGCGATACGGGCCTTCCCAGTATCGGCCTGGGAGGAATCGTTTCCGGTCTGGGAACAACCGATATCAATACGATCTGGGACGAGTCGCGGCAGATTTCCAATCAAGTCACGTTCTCCAAGGGGAAGCACTCGGTGAAAATCGGCAGCGAGTACACGATGCTACGCTTGGATCGAAGGACCATCAGTTTCGTCCGCGGAGCGTTCGACTTTACGGGAATTCATTCCGGCACCGCTCCGGGCGTGGCGGGCAACGAGCGCGGGCGGCTGGCGTGGGCGGACTTCCTGCTGGACCAGCCCCAACAGGTGCGCCTGGGGTTTACCGACAAGCTGCCGCCCGGGGCCGATCCCGGTACGTTTCCGCGCACGCGCTTCTGGCGCTCGCACACTTACATCACTGATGACGTGAAGCTCACGCCGCGTCTGACGATGAACCTTGGCGTCCGGTACGAATTCAATTCGTCGATCGTCGACATCGGTGGACAGTCGCGCAATTTCGATTTCACTAAGCAGGAGTTGTTCCCGGCCGTGCTGACGAGGGGAGCGCTTAACGACCCGAGCAAGAAGCTATTTGCTCCGCGCATCGGCTTTGCCTGGCGCCCGTTTGGTGGCAACAGTACCGTGATCCGCACCGGCTACGGCATTTTCTACAACGTGAATATGATGAACATGTTCGTACCGGCGTTGGCCGCCAACCCGCCGAATAATCTAAACATCAACGAGCTGAACTCGGCAGGCGTGGTTAGAATCCGCATGCGTACGGCCGACCAGGCCGCGGCGTTGAATATCAATTCCGAGATCAACTCGGCTGACACGAAGAAGGGCGTGGGCGATGTGCAGCAATGGAATTTCAACATCCAGCGAATGCTACCCAAGTCCGTGCTGGTGGAGGCCGGTTACATGGGGTCTAAGTCGGCGCACTTCGATTCTCCGCGAACCGTGAATCCCTATGTGCCAGGGACGACGCAACGGATTTATCGGGCGTGGGGACCGATCGAGAACATCTCGCTTGACGCCTCGGGCACCTACCACGGGCTGCTCATGAAGGGGGAGAAGCGAATGGCGCAGGGCATCACGTTCCTCCAAACCTATACCTTCTCGAAGACGATGTTTGATTCTTTTGCCTGCTGCGGCGCGCAACGGCATAACAATCCCTATGCATGGAAACTGGAGAAGGGATTGGCGGAGACCGATCAGCGGCATCGCGCGACCACCGCTTTTCTTTGGGAACTGCCTTTCTATCGAGGGAAGCGGGATCTTCGTGGACAGATCCTGGGCGGCTGGCAGGTGAATGGTTCGCTGAGTCTGGAGACCGGCCTCCCCATGCATCCTACGCAAAGCGTGTCGCCCGTTGACGACGGCTGCCCGCGCTGCAATCGCCGGCCGGACCGGCTCACCGACGGCAATCTGGGTTCCAGTCAACGTACGCTGCAACGGTGGTTTGACACCTCCGCATTCTTGCTCACCCGGGGGCGCTATGGAAACAGCGGACGGAATGTCCTGTTCGCGCCTGGGCTGGCGAATCTCGACTTTGCGGTGTTCAAGAATTTTCCCATTGGCGAACACAAAGAGATTCAGCTCCGGTGGGAAAGCTATAACTTTACGAACACGCCCGCTTTTAACCCGCCGACGCTCGAAATCAGTTCCGGCAATTTCGGCCGCGTCACCAGCGCCGGACTCGGCAGAGAGATGCAATTCGGACTACGATTCCAGTTCTAACGGAGGGCGAGGAAGTTGAAGGGAAATGATCTCGGCCGGCTGCTCACCTTCAGCCGCAGAAAACTAATGGCGGCGTTGGCCGGACTACAAAGTGTGGCGCAGGCAGCGCCTTCGGCCAGGGTGTACGGCGGCGACAGCATCTATACGCGAATGTTTGGAATCCGCCCGCTGCTGTGCGCCCGCGGCCACACGACACTCTACGGAGGCTCGCTCATGCCGGCCGAAATAATGCGGGCGATGGTGGAGGCCAACGACTATTTCGTCGATTTGGGGGAGCTGAACCAAGCGGCGGGCCGCCGCATTGCCGAATTGATGCAGGCCGAGGCCGCCATCGTAACGGCCGGAGCGTTCTCGGCCATGGTTCTGGGGGCGGCGGCTTGCCTCACCGGCGCGGACCAGGAGAAGATCGACGCCCTGCCTCATCCGGCTTGGCCGAGAAGAGTGTGCCTGCTGCAAAAGGCTCATCGCGAGAATTATGACCGTGCCTACCGCGCCGCAGGCATGGTGATCCGCGAGTTTGCCACCAGAGAGCAACTGACGAATGCGATTGGCCCGGACACTGCGATGATAGCCGCGCTGGCAAGCACGGAGAAGGCTGCGATGACCGATCGCGGCATCATGCAGCCGCACGAGTTCGTCGCACTTGGCAAGAAATCTGGAGTACCCACGCTGATTGATGCGGCTGCTGAGATTCCTCCGGCCGCGACACTGACGCGTTTCACGAAGATGGGCTTTGACCTGGTGGCGATCAGCGGCGGCAAGGGTTTGCTCGGACCCCAGGCTACCGGGATCCTCGCCGGGCGTAAGGACCTGATCCACGCGGCCTCACTGAATCACTCGCCCAACACCGGAATCGGGCGCGGGATGAAAGTGGGCAAGGAAGAAATCGTGGGCTTGGTGGCGGCGATGGAGCTGTATCTGTCGCGCGATCGCGACGCGGTGCACGAGATCTGGAACGACAGGGTCCGGCTGCTCGTGCGTGAACTGCAGGGGATTGCCGGTCTTCGCGCCGAACAGCGGACGGCGGCCGATGGTCACGACCATGGATTCCTCGAAGCCGTCGTGAGCTGGGATCCGAAGGTCATCCCGATTACCGGGAAGAAGCTGACGGAGATGCTGAAGGACGGTGAGCCGCGTCTCGTCTATTATCCGGAGTACGGCGATGAGCACAGCGGGGTGTTGCAAACGCGGAGCATGAAAGAGGGAGAAGTGATGATCGCCGCGCGCCGCCTGCGACACGTCTTCCTGGTGGAAGCGAAAGAAAAGGTATAGTCCAGAGGGTTCGCCTATTTCGCTTTCATCAACTGGCGGTGAGCATCGAGTTCTCGCTGAGCCCGCGCCGGTTGGTGCAGTGCCCGATAGGCGCGGCTCAGCAGGAAATGAGCCGTGGGATGATCCTGTCTGCCTGAAATCACGCTCTCGAGGAGCGGAACCGCCTTGGCGGCTTGGTCTGTCTGCAGGTAGCATTTGGCCAGCTCTGTTTTTGCGTCGGCGAAGTGAGGCGCAAGTCCAACGGTTCGCTCCAGAAGGGGAATAGCCGGTCCGTACTCTCCCGTCTTCACTCGAATCAGCGCGCGTTCAAACAAAGCGAGATGGTTCTGAACGTCGCGCGCAAGTTCCGCCGCCGCTTCCTCGTCTTTCCCTTGCAGGCGTAACACATGGCCGAGGCAAAAGTGCAGCCCCGCCATTTCCGGCGATCGTTGAAGGGCCTCACGATAGAAGTCTTCCGCTTTGGCGTAGTCTTCGTCGTATTCCGCGCTCAAGCCCTTCGCCTGTGCCAGCCGCGCTGACCGCGGCGCCACCTGCTCCAGCCGATTCATGAGGTCGCCGGCTCGCTCCCCGTACAGCTTGTTCAGCCAGAACAGAGACTCGTCCGCAACCGGAGCGGCCCGGAGTCCCGCCAGCCCTGGGGCCTTGTCCGAGAGTTCCGGACCCAGGACGACAGCAACTGCGGGGTGCTCACCCTTCCGCATTGCAAGGAGCCCGGGATGGCTTTCGAACACTTCCAGCCCGGCCCGCACCACGGCCTGCGCATCCTCCGCCTTGCCCAGTTGCTCATACGCGTAAGCCAGTAGTTGATGCGCCTCTGGATACCGCCGGTAACGCGCCGCCAAACGAAGAGGACCTACCGCTTCCTGCGCCCGTCTTTGCGAGAGCAAGTGTTGCCCCAACCGCAAATTCGACAGGAATGCAAGGGCATTCAACTTCAACTCCGCCCGCGCGGCAGCCGCCGCCTCCTCTCTCCGTTGTTGTCCCCACAAGATCTCGGCCCTCTCCTCGTTGACGCCTGCCAAGGCTGGGTTACTCTGAACGGCCAGGTCGAGTTCGGTCAGTGCATTCACCACGTCACCGCGCGCCAAGTGGCGATGCGCCAGATGCTGATGGCGGCGGCCCGACCTCTCGTTGAGCCCCGACAGCCGATCCGACAACTTGCGGGCCTGCCGCGTGTAGGCCTCGGACGCCGCGAAAAGAAACTCCGGGTCGGCTGCGTACCTCCGCTCAATCCGTTCAAACTGCAGAATCGCTGCCTCGTGGTCCGCTAGTGCCAGATACGTGAATCCCAGCCAATATCGCGCCTCATGGTTCTTCGGCTCAAGCCGCACCGCCCGTTCGAGCGTCGCCTTGGCCTCGGTGAACTGGTTCCGTTCGAAAAGCGTGCGGCCTTCGCTGAGCAACGCAAACGCCAGGAGAAACCACATCTTTCCTCAAAGTATACTGAGAACCGGATGACTGTCCCATTGGTCCTGCTGCTGCTGCAAGTTTCCGGGGAGCAGCTCTATCAGGCGGGACGTTTCGCCGAAGCGCGCGACGCACTCTTGCGCGAGAGCCGATCCACCCGAGCCACTCCCCAAACCTATTTCTGGCTAGGGTACGCCGAACTCGCCCTGGGCAACAAGCCGGGAGCTATCCAGCCATTCGAAACCTATCTCGAAGCCAATCCTAAAGACGAAGACGTCCTCTACGCCCTCACCCGGACTTACGCCCAGCTCGCCGAAATGAGCCTCGAACGCATCTTCGCGATCGATCCGAAATCCGCCCGTGCCTATCAAATGCGCGCCATTCGTTTCGAGCTCGAAAAGGAGTGGCCGAAGGCCCTCGAATCATACGAGGCTGCCTTAAAGCTCGACCCCCAATTACGGGGTGTCTGGTCTTCCACCGCCCGGATCTACGCGCGCGAACTCAATGATGCCCCACGTTCCCGTGCCGCCGCCGCCAAGGAACCTCGCCAGCCTTCCCCTTCTCCAGGAATTGCGCTCCTCGAGAAGAAACGGCCCCGCGAAGCGCTCCCTCAACTACTGCAATGGAGATCGGCCCAGCCCCAGAATCCCAACGCTTATTACTACCTCGGAGAAGCGTATACCGACCTCAAGGTCGACGCCATTCAACGCCTGCGCACGGCCAACTCTACTTCCTATCGCCTCCATCAGGTGCTGGCCGAAAGCTACGCGTCCACGCATCGGCGCGATGAAGCCGTCGCCGAATATCGTCAAGTGCTGAAACTTCAACCCGAATTGCCGGGCGTTCAATTTGAACTCGCGCGCCTCCTCACCGACTCCGCACCGGAGGAAGCCCGCACCCTGCTAGAGCAGGAACTCCGCATCGATCCGGAGCACTTCTCCGCCAAGAGTCTGTTGGGCCAACTCCTGGTCGGGTTACACGAAGGCGAAAAGGCGATCCCGCTGCTGGAATCCGCACTGGCCGCGCGAGACAAACTAGCCGGAGCGCGTCAGGCTTTGGGCAAGGCACTCGTGGAAACGGGTAAGCCTCGCGCCGCCCTCGCTCACCTGCTGCGCGTCGAGCGGGAAGAACCCGACGGCGAGCAAGTCCATTTCCTGTTGGCGCAGGCCTATCGCGCGCTGGGTATGGCGGCCGAGGCCGCCAAAGAGATGGCTCTCCACGAGCAAGTGACGCGAAAACTGAACGCGCGTTAGCGAGAGCTCACCGCCTCAATAGCCGTTGGTTCACCTTTAGCTTCTTCAGTGTCTCGTGGCGTCCGCCGCCATAGGCAATCTCGATCTCGTCGATTTCAGCCGCCGGGCCGAGACCGAAGTGCACTCGCCGGTCACTCGAGCTGAGGTAGCCCGAGGAAGACCGCGCCTCGGCTGTCTGGGTCATGCCATTCGCCTTGATCGTGATCCAGGCGCCGGCCGGCGTCTCCACCGTAATCCAGTTCCCGGCTGGTTTACCGCGGTTCTCATAAAGCGAGGGCGCAGCGTCGATGTTGTTGATCAGAATGTCGAGGTCACCATCGTTGTCGTAATCTCCGACGGCCGCGCCTCGGCCGGGAAGCAGGGCCGGCAACAACGGCCACTCTTCAAACTTGCCATTGCCCAGGTTGCGGAAGATCTGAGGCTGCTGCCGATAACGGCTCCCCATCTCCGGATACACGTGCCCGTTGACGGCCAGAATGTCCAGCCAGCCATCGTTATCGAGGTCGAGAAAATTTGCGCCCCACCCGAGATTCGGAAGCGTCGCGCGACCCAACCCCGATGCCCACGTCACATCTTCGAAGAATCCGTCTTTGCCTCCCTTATAGAGCGGATATGGCTGCCCTTCGAAGGTCGTCACGAAAATGTCCTGCACACCGCGGTGGAACAGATCGCCGGCATCCACTCCCATCGAAGACTGGGGCAACCCATCGGGAGAGAACGCCACGCCCGCTTCCAGTGCCACATCCTTGAACTTACCATCGCCCAAGTTGTGCCAAAGCTGATTGGGGGTATCGTCGTTGGCCACGTAGATGTCTGGCCGGCCGTCACGGTCATAGTCGAGCGAGATCGCGCCCATCCCATGATGTGGTCCCTTGGCCGGCCGGATGCCCGCCGCATCCGACACTTCCCGAAACGTGCCGTCACCGTTGTTGTGAAAGAGCGAAGGCGGATCGGACTGAAATCCCTGCGGGCCGCAGAACACGCTCTTTCCCCGGTACTGACAGATCGAACTCCGCGGCACCGGCTTCGAGATATCGAACTTCACGTACCGCGCCACGAATAGGTCCTGATGGCCGTCGTTGTCGTAGTCGAAGAACGTCGCACCGGTCGACCATAGTCCCTGGGAGATCACGCCGGCGTGCTCCGCCACTTCTTCCCAGCCCTTGCCCTGCTTATTACGAAATAACCAATTGCGTAGGTAGCCCGTGATCAGGAAATCGTCCCAGCCGTCGCCGTCGTAATCACCGGCAGCCACGCCCATCCCCATGCCCTTCGCCGCCAGGGGAACCTGCTGGAATGTGCCATCCCGCTGATTGCGGTAGATGGCACACACCGTTTGGCCGCTTACCAGAACAGCGTCCAGCCAGCCGTCTTTGTCGAAGTCGATCCAAGCGGCCCCGCCGCCAACAGACTCGAGAATGTAGTCCTTCTTCGCGCTCCCTTGCCGGTTGACGAACCCCGCCAGGCCGGCCTTTGCGGTTACATCCACCAGTTCGATTGCCAAGGCCGGGAGGCACGAGCCCAATACCAGTGCGAATTTTCTAGAAATCAAGCCGGAAGCCGAGTTGAATCGTGCGCGGATTACCTTGTCCAGTGATCCGGCCAAAGTTGGGATTCGTCAGATCCGTGATTGGTCCGCCGAGATTGCGCCGGTTGAACGCGTTGAAGAAGTCACCTCGGAACTCAACGGCCCGTTTCTCTAGAAAACGGTACTTTTTCATGACCGAGATGTCTTCGTTCCGGGAGCCGAACCCGCGGACATTAGGCAAGTAAACCCCGAGATTCCCGAAAGTGAACGCGGTGGGCGTTGAGAACGCCGCCCGGTTCAACAGCACGTCGCCCGTTTGACCGGTCAAGCCATTCAACGGCTGAAACTCCCCGCGGCCCGGCCCTGTGCGGATTGGCACATCCGCCACGCGGTTCGGCCTAAGATGTCCGTTGAAGATTGGCAAGCCGTTCGGAACCGTGATCCGGAGAGGGCCCGCCGCCTGGTATTCGTGAATGGAAGCCACCGCCCAGCCACCGAACACCTTGCTCATTGGTCCGGACTTAAGCCGAGCCTTCCCGGCTCCAAACGGCAGTTCATAGTAGTAGCTCAACACCAGCCGCTGCGGCCGGTCCGTGTTGGCAATCGACTTCTCTGCCCGCCGATTGAATTGATCCTGAGGGGCCGGCAGCGTTCCGTTCGCATCGAAAGCGACGTCCGTGATCGTCTTCGAGGCCGAGTACGAAGCCAGGAACTGCAATCCGTTCGAAAACCGCTTCTCCGCTTTGAAGAGAAATGCGTGATAGGTCGAGTTCCCCGCCGGCACGTTGTAAGTCGTGATGTTTTGATACTGCGGATAGGCGCGAAGAGCCTGTGTGAGCGTCCCGTTAAAACCCGGGTACGGCGGATTGTAGCCCGCGGCTCTCACTTCCGCGGAGTTGATGTTTGACCGCAGCAGATTTCCCAAACCCAAGAACTGTGGGTTCACCTGATTCAACTGCAGCTGCGCATTGTTCGTGATGCCATGCGCCACCGTACCCACATACGAACCTTCAAATAAAACGTCCTTCACCGTCCGCTGAACATTGAATTGCCACTGACTCGTCCGCGGCAACCGGCCGCTGCATCCCGCGCAGGTCAGCGACGTGGCCGTATTCTGATTGTTGGCCACGGTCGCGTTGAGGAATGGCGGCGGATTCACGATTCCCGAGGGCCACCCCTGATCGATATTGAACACCGGTGTGATTCCACCATCCTGGCTCGATATTCCAATCGCCGCCGCGTACCCCTGAAAGTTGAGATTGTTCCCAATGATCGGCGCGTAGAACATCCCATATCCCGAGCGAATGATGGTCTTCGGCGTCAACTGGTACGCCAAGCCAAACCGCGGCCCGAGGCCTCCGAGGTAGGTGGACTGGAACCCCCGCTTGCTCTTGTCTCCAAAAACTACGGCGCCCAAGCGATTCCCCGCGCCCGGGTTCGGCACGGTGATGTCCAACTGGCTCGTCCGGCCTGCTACTTCGTACCAGGGGTTCTGCAACTCCCACCTTACGCCGTAATTCAGCGTGAGCCTCTTGGTGATCTTCCAATCGTCCTGGATATAGGTTCCAAAATATCGGGAGCGCAGTCCGTATGGGATCCCCTTGGAAAGCGACGCATTGTTGACGCTTCCGAGCAGGAAACTGGCGTACGAGTGACCAGTGCTGCCGACATTGGGCTGGCTGGTAGCGAACTGAGAAAAGCCATATGTGCCCATCTCGTTGCCAAGCGGACGGAAGTTGAAATGAAACCAATCCAGGCGGGCTCCGAACTTGATGTTGTGCTTGCCCCGGGTCCAAGTCACTGCATCCTGCAGATTATAGTTGTCGTCGCCCTCGTAGCGGAAATCCGTGTTGGCGATCGCGCCGAAGCCTTGACCGTCAAACGTCACCGCCGGGAATCCGCCTGAAAACGCGCCGGGTATCTTCAGCCCGATATCCGCCGAACTGGCGGTGGGATTGCCGAAGCGCGTGTAGCCTGCCTGGATGCGGTTGCTCACGTTCGGCCGGATGAAATAGTCGTCGCTCAGAACCACATTGCGCGACTGCGGATTGTCCACAAACCCATCGGAGACCCGCGGTAGAGGACCCCGCGAGTGAGTCCGGCGCGGATTCTGATAACG
>JAYTKJ010000568.1:0-5524 GCA_043730365.1 Acidobacteriota bacterium
GGCGCTGGTCAAGGCGCCGAAGAACATCACGATGGAGGCAAACAACAGATAGAGGCCGGTGCGCGACGCTTCTTTCCGCTTCGCATCCCAGTCCAGATACACTTCGCTCTTTTGTTCAGTCATTCATTACCTGCTTCTCGATATCTATGCCCACGCGCTCGCTCCACGCGGCCATCATCTCTTTGAACCGTGGCCCCGGTTTGCCATCGCCGATGGGGATGCGGTTGATCCTGGTACACGGGGCGAGGCAGTACGGTGTCGTGGTGAGCCAGGCTTCGTCGGCGTTGATCACGTCGTAAGGCTGGAACTCTCTTTCGACGAACTCCATGCCGAGGCTTGGCGCGAGTTCCTTGACGGTCTGCAGACTCATGCCCCCCAGAATGTTGCGCGTGGTGGGCGTGACGATGGTGCGGTCCTTGATAATTACAAAGTTCGAGCCAGCGCACTCGGTGACGTTGCCATCCAGATCGAGTAGTAGCGTGATCGCGCGCGGGTCCACCGCTTGCGACTGCTGGTCGGCCAGGAACCAGTGCAGGCGGCTGCGGTTCTTCATCTTCGGCTCAAGACACTGGGGCGGAATGTGGCGAATGGACGGCGTCACGACATGCGCGCCGTCGATGAACAAATGCCGCCATAGACTGAAGCGCAGCGGAAACGAGTGGATGCAAACGGTGGGCGACAGCGGCCCCGCCACTCCCGCGCTTCCCGCGTAGAGCGCATTCTCACCCGGCGTCACAAAATGAACGATCCCGATATCCTCGCCCGGATGCAGGAGTTGGCAGTTCGTCTCGGCAAGGGTCTGCGTTCTTGCCAGCATCTCGTCTGGCGACATCGGCACCGCGATGCCGGAATACTTCAGCGAGCGATACAGCCGGGCGACATGATCTTCAGCGCGAAATGGCTGATGCCGAAACGTGCGAGTCATCTCGGTGAGCGTTGCCCCCAGCACGATGCCGAGATCGTAGATGTTCAGCTTCGCCTGCGAGGCCGGCAGGAAGCCGTTGTTGAGATAGACGATTGGTTCCGCCGGTGCTGTCATGGGTTATTCCCGGCTCCACTCACGCGTGCCAGACCTCCAGGGATTCAACCCCGCCACCCGGCCACGCCAATTACTCCATATCAGGTTGAACAGGAACACCAGTTGCACGGCTCCCGTGGACAGCGCCGCGTGGGTCATCATCGTGTGCAGAAACCGCAGGTCGGCGAGAAACTCAAATTCCTTGAAGTCCGGGTATCGCCGGGGATTGCCCACGATTCCGGCCAGATGCATCGGTACGAAGATCGCGTAGACGCCGAGGAACGTCACGACGAAATGAACTTTGCCCAGCTTCTCGCTCATCATTCGCCCTGTCACGTGAGGAAACCAATAGTAGGTGCCCGCGAACATCGCAAATATCGCGGCCACGCCCATGATCAGGTGGAAATGGCCCACCACGAAGTAGGTGTCGTGGAAGTACAGGTCCATCGCCGGCTGCCCAAGCAGGATACCGGTGATGCCGCCACTGACAAACAACGAAACGAATCCCAGGGCATAGAGCATCGGCGTGGTGATCCACAATTTGCCACCCCACAACGTAGCTAGCCAGTTGAAGGTCTTGATGGCGCTCGGAACACCCACCGTCATCGTGATCAGCGAAAAGGCGATCGCCGAATAAGGATTCATGCCGCTGATGAACATGTGATGGCCCCAGACCAGAAATCCGAGGCCGGCAATGGCCACCATTGCATAGACCATCGCCTTGTAGCCAAACACGGGCTTGCGGGAGAAGGTGCTGAGGATCGTCGAAATCAACCCCATGCCCGGCAGGATCGCGATGTAAACCTCCGGGTGGCCAAAGAACCAAAAGAGGTGCTGCCACAGGAGTGGCGAGCCGCCCGCGTTGGGCAAAGCGCGATCACTGATGATGAGCCCGGCCGGCAGAAAGAAACTGGTGCCGAGGTGGCGGTCCATCAGCATGAGTAAACCGGCCGGAAGCAGCACGGCGAACGCCAGCAGGCTGATCATGGCCGTCGTGAACCAGCCCCAGCACGTGAGCGGCATCTGCATCAGCCCCAGGCCTGGCGCGCGGAGATCGACAATGGTGGCGATAAAGTTGATGGCGCCCATGAGCGAGGCCACGCAGAATAGCGCGATGCTCAGCACCCACATGTCCATACCCGCGCCGAGGCCGGGGCCGGCGATCGCGCCCACCGCGCTCAGCGGCGGATATGCCGTCCAGCCCGCCAGCGGCGCGCCACCAGGAACCAGGAAAGCGGCCATCAATACTGCGAACGACACGAACACGGTCCAGAACGAAAGCATGTTCAGGCGCGGGAACGCCATGTCAGCCGCGCCGATCTGCAGCGGCAGGAAGTAGTTTCCAAAGCCGCCCTGCGGCACCGTGGTAAGCACGAAAAAAACCATGATGGTTCCGTGCATCGTCATCAGCGACAAGTAGAGCTCTGGCGACATGATGCCGCCAGCCGCACCCGTCGGCCAGATCGTGGCCAGCCACCGTATCTTCATGTCCGGATAGACCAGGTGCCACCGCATCAGCAGCGAAAGGGCGATGCCGACGAAGGCGGCAAACAGCGCCAGGAAGTAATACTGCAGACCGATGATCTTGTGGTCCGTGCTGAAAACATACCGGCGGAGGAAGCCGAGGGCCGGCGGCGCTACTTCGTCTCCGGCTGCGCGGTAACGCCCAGTTGCTGTAACATCTCCAGTTGCCATTTGTCGTATTCCTCCTTTCCCATGACGATCAGTTGGGTCCGCATCTGATGATGCCCCAACCCGCATAGTTCCGAACACGCCACTTCATACGTGCCCGGTTTGTCGGCGACGAAGTGCAGGGGAATCTCCATGCCAGGCACGAGGTCCTGCTTGATGCGCAGCTCGCGTACGAAAAAGTTATGGATGACGTCGCGGCTCTTCAGCAGCAGGACCACCGGCTGCCCGGCGGGAACCCGGAGCGAAGCCACCGCGATATCGTCCCGTCCGGCCGGGTCGGCGTCATCCAGCCCGAAAGGATTGCCATTTGCGTCGTTGATCAATTCCGGCTTCGTTCGGCCGAACTTGGCGTCCCGGCCCGCATAGCGAAAGTTCCAGGCGAATTGCTTGGCCACCGCTTCGATGCGCAGCGAGTTCGGTGGAGCCTTATCAAGATGCACGCCGGCCCAGATCGCGGTAGAGAGCGCGGCCAAGCCAATAAATAGGATGCCGGCTGCGCTAGTCCAGATCCACTCCAGCCGATTGTTGCCGTGCGAGCCAGACTCCTCGGCGGCGACATCCGAAGATCGATAACGCAGGATCACCCAGCCCAGCGCGACTTGAGCGGCCACGAAGATTGCTCCGGTGAGCCACATCGTGATGCCGAAATGTGTATCCCAAGACCGCGCGTGCGCGTTGATCGCCTCGGGCAGCCACCAGCGCCGGATCACAAATAGAGCTACGGTAACCGCCGTAACCAACCAGACCAGGCCCGCAGCCAGCATGAAGGGACTATGGTAACGCGCCCTACGACATCAGGTCGTGCACCACGTTGCCATGGACGTCGGTGAGCCGGAAGTTGCGGCCAGCAAAATTGTAGGTGAGTTTCAAATGGTCCAGACCGAGCAGGTGGAGAATCGTGGCGTGTAGATCGTGGAAGTGAACTTTCTTTTCCACCGAGTAGTAGCCATAGTCGTCCGTTGAACCATACTGCAAGCCCGGCTTGACGCCGCCTCCGGCCATCCAGACCGTGAAGGCTTCCGGATTGTGATCGCGACCGTCCGAGCCTTGCGCCGTAGGCGTACGGCCAAACTCGCCGCCCCACACGACCAGCGTGTCCTTCAGCAAGCCGCGCGATTTGAGATCGTACAGCAGGCCCGCGATCGGGCGGTCCACCTCACGCGCGTTTTGCGAGTGGTCCCGCTGCAGATCGGCATGTTGATCCCACTTGTAGGTGTGGCTGACCTGCACAAACCGCACGCCGCGCTCGCTCAGGCGCCGAGCCATCAGGCACTGCCGCCCGAAGTCTTCGCTCACCCGATCGTTAATGCCGTAGAGGTTGAGCGTCGCCGCGGACTCGCCCGAGATGTCCTGCAATTGCGGCGCTTCGCTCTGCATGCGGTAGGCCAGCTCGAACGATTCGATACGGCCTTCCAGTTCACGGTCCGGGCCGGTCGACGCCAGTTGCTCACGATTCATCTGCTGGATCAGATCCAGTTCCTGGCGTTGGACGTCCCGTGGTGTTTCCTTGTTGGCGATAAACGGAATGCGAGCCTCGCGCGACGGCACACCCACCGCGCCCACCGAAGTTCCGGCGTAGGCGGCGGGCAAAAATGCGGAGCTGTAGTTGTTGGCGCCGCCGTGACTTTGCGTGGGGCAGATCGTCACGTAGCCAGGCATGTTCTGGTTCTCACTGCCCAGGCCGTACGTGATCCAGGAGCCCATGCTGGGCCGCACGAATGTGTCGCTGCCGGTGTGTAGCTCCAGCAGCGCGCCGCCGTGCCGGGAGTTGGAGCCAAACATGGACTTGATGAAGCACATGTCGTCCACCATCTTGGCGGTCTCCGGGAACAGGTCACTTACCCAGGCCCCGCTTTGTCCGTATTGCTTGAACGCCCAGGGCGACTTGAGGAGATTGAACGTCTCGCTGGAAACCACTTTGGGCCGCGCAAACGGCAGCGGCTTGCCGTGATCGCGGATGAGCAAAGGCTTGTAGTCAAACGTGTCCACTTGGCTGGGGCCGCCATGCATGAACAGGAAGATAACCCGCTTGGCGCGCGGAGCGAAATGAGGCGCCTTGACCGAGAGCGGACCTTCAGCAGATGCCAGCCGCGGCGCCGCTTTGGCTTCGCTACCCAGCAGTCCGAGCAGCGCCAGATGGCCGAAGCCGGCGCTGGCGCGCCACAACATTTCGCGCCTGGAGAGGGGCTGGCCGGCGGCAGGATTCCAATGTGCGTTCATGTCGTGTGGCTCCTAATTCAAGTAGATAAATTCGTTGGAAGACATCAGGCTCTTGACAAAACTCTGCCAGGCCAGCGCCCGGCGTTCGGTCTCATCGGTGGTTCGGTCGGCGCGGGCCCGCATCATCTGAGCGATGAACGTGAGTGCGCGATCCATTTCGACCGGGGCCGGCGGGCGGGCCAACGACTGTTCGTAGGCGGCCCGAATGCGCGCGGCATCATCAAGGTCCTGGCGCGCCAGCAGCCGGTCTGCAAACTTGCGTGAATGCTTGAGCATCACCGAGCCATTCATCATGAAGAGAGCCTGCGGGGCCACCACCGACGCGCTGCGATCGCCTGACGGAGTGGAGGAGTCCGGTAGGTCAAACGCCTGGAACACTTCGTACATCGAGCTGCGAACCACCGGAATATAGACGGCGCGCCTTGGCGCATCGTAGTCGACGCCCCCACGCTTCTCGGTGTTGCTGACGTACTGGCGGTCTTTGTAGGCGAGGATGGTGCCGCCCACCGACAGGTCCAGGCCGCCCGAAGTGGCCATGATGCCGTCACGAATCGCTTCGGCCTCCAACCGTCTGCGAGGCATGCGCCACAGTAG
>JAYTKJ010000569.1:0-2448 GCA_043730365.1 Acidobacteriota bacterium
GCCGCCGACCCGCGATCGCCAGTGATCAACGGCTGAATCATCGCGCCGACCTTCTGAATTTTCAACAACGCCGCCGCGGACAGATCATTCGTCTGCACCGCCACAATCAGCGCCACCGGCACGTTGATCGTGTCCGAAGTATCGAGAGTAAATCGAACCGCGCGACCGTTGTCGGTCACCACGAAATCGGTGTCCGCCAGTCCATCCACCAGCTTTCCCTTCGCATCGGTCACTGTCACCGGAACCAGCACCACCGGCACCGTCGCGCGAAACGTCGTTTCCTGCGCGCGCAAGGCCACCGCTAGAAATATCACGAAGAACCGCACAACCGGAAGACGTTACAGACCCACGCCCAGTTCCGCCCAAGTGACGACACGCTGCTTCGTCATCGCTTCGTGACCCGGAATAGCTGGCGGCGCCGCTGCCGGCGATCGGGCTGAGGTGGAGTTCCAGGGATTCCACAATTGTCGATCGGGGGCGTTTCGACCGGGGCGCAGCCCGCACAACGCGCTGGACGCGCTGCGTGTGGGCATGATTGTTTGCGTGAGGCGGAAGCGGGTGAATTGGATATTGGACGCTGGCATTCGGAGCTTTTTCGACCAGATGAGCCACGAATGGATAATACTTCGGCCATGGCGCGGGCATGGAAAAAATGGAATTGACGGGGAAACTTTTTACCGCCGAATCGCTGAAAATGACCGGAAGTTTCAAGAGTTTGTTCGATCCGGCGTGTTGGTTGAATCCGGGGAAGGTTCTGCCGACCGGGCGGGGCTGCATGGGGACTCACCAGAAACCGTTTACCGCTGCGATACATTGTAGAGGGAGCGGTCATGAAAATTCTGTTGTTCGTGGCGGCCGGGGTGCTGGCGGCGCAGCAGCCTACTATTCGGCTGGAACCGGCAGTGATCACGAGTTGCCAGGAGGGCGTTGGACAGGCGACAGTTATCTGGAGTGCGCAGGGCGTGCCGCCGGTCACGATTTATGCGGGGGAAACGCCGATGAGCGGACCGGAACTGGCGCAGGGTTCGGCGCGGACGGGACTGTGGGTAACCGATGGGATGCTCTTTTCGTTGCGGGATGCCGGGGGCCAGACGCTGGCATCGGTGCGCGCGGCGGTGAAGTGCGATGGGGGAGGCTGGTGGCCGTTGGAGATCGGCAACGAGTGGCATTTCCGGTTGAATTCACGGGTGGTGACGGGGGCGCACGCGGTTTGGCGGGTAGCCCGGAAAGAGCGGATTGATGGCGTGGAATGGTCTGTTTTGGATCCCGGTCCTGTACCCAATACACGCCTGCGGGCCGACGGCGATGGGCGCATTTTCCGTTTGGCGGCCGATGGCAATGAGGGCTTGTTGATTGATCCGTCGGGCGTGGCAAACGGGACCTGGGTCGTGGGGGGCAGGATGCCAATCGCGATGACGCTGGCTGGAACATTTACTGAGGAAGTGAGCTGGCGGGGGCCAATCGCCGGCTTGGGCCAGGAGTCCGGGCGCCTGGCGCGGGGCGTGGGTCCTACCTATTACCAGACGAACGTGATTGCCGGTTCTTCCGGCGGGTTCGGCGCCGGATTGACGTTGCTGGAAGCGGTGACCGGCGGGGCGCGGTTAGTACCCAACTATCCTCGCGTGGAATTGCTGTTAGAGACGCAAATCGTGAATTTTTCCGCAAAAAGCGCGCGTAATTGCGCCATTCCTTGCTACTTTGCCGCGTGCTTCGGCGCCGATTTACCCACCACCTACAAGCCCTGCCTGGAAGCGTCGGTGAAGGGCGGCGGCGGGCGGTTGGCGCTGCTGGACCCGTCGGGTACTCCGGTTTTCGAGACGGTGGCCAACGGCTGGGTGCGAATTCCGCTCTATCGGGAGCCGGCAACGTTATTGCCGGCGGGTAAATATAGCGTCGCGGCGACCGTAAACGGCGCTACGCTGACGCTGCTGTTGGAGATTCAATAGTCGAAGCCATATGGGATTCTAAACGATTCCATTACGCGCTCATTGGCGGTGAATCTCAAGGGACGGGAGTTCACATGATTCCCGCCTTCGAACTGGTACGGCGGCACACGGTTACGGCCACGCGCTTCATCCTAAAAACGGCAGTTCATCCCCGTCAACCGCGGCCGGCTCCCATGTTTACGCCGCCGCGGGCTGTGTTGCGCAATCACCCATTGGGCGAAGTGCGGAGCAGTTGCGCCGCACAATGAAATTGGGCCTCGCGCGCTGCTCCGCCGTTCCCAACCGCCGGGTTTAGCTTCATGGAAAAGGTGGCCAAGGTCACCAGCGGCGACCGGTTTCAACTCTCCACCGATTGACTGCCCGCGTACAACTTCGCCGTTGGGACAGCGCTGGACGACCGCTGCGACTATGGGCAGGTCGTCACGGTATACAAAATTGGCCGGGATGGTTACCACGTGCGCCTTCGTCGAGTGTTTGAAGCGGTCATCAGTACCCGTCATTC
>JAYTKJ010000570.1:0-2936 GCA_043730365.1 Acidobacteriota bacterium
TTGTTTGATGACCTCAAGCTCCCGGGGCCGCCCCAGCGGGGCAAGCAGAAGAACTACTCCACCGCCGCCGACATCCTCGAAGGGCTCGCCGAAGAGCACGCCATCGCGCGTCTGGTCTTGGACTACCGTCAGGTGGCCAAGCTCAAGAACACCTACGTCGATTCGCTGCCCTTGTTGATTCGGTCTGAGACCGGGCGAGTGCACACCACCTTCAATCCGGCGGGCGCCGCCACCGGGCGTTTGTCATCGTCCAATCCCAATCTGCAGAACATTCCCATCCGCACGCAACTGGGCCGCGAGATTCGCGCCGCCTTTGTCCCGCGCGCCGGCTGGAAACTCGTCGTGGCCGACTACTCGCAGATTGAACTCCGTCTCCTGGCGCATTTTTCTTCGGACCCGGTCCTCACCGAAGCCTTCCGCAATGGCGAAGATATCCACACCCGCACCGCCGCCGAAGTAATGGGCGTGCCACCGGCTGAGATCACCGCCGATATGCGCCGCGCCGCCAAGGCCGTGAATTTCGGCATCGTCTACGGGCTCAGCGCCTTCGGGCTCGCCAATCAACTCGGCATTCCACGCTCGCAGGCCGAAACCTATATTCGCGGCTACTTCACCCGCTACGCCGGGGTCAGAACGTTCATAGATGCCACCATCGCCGAAGTGCGCCGTACCGGCGTCACCCACACGCTGCACGGACGTGAACGGCCCATTCCCGACATCAATACCCGCAACCCGAATGCCCGCGGCTTTGCTGAACGCACCGCCGTCAACACGCCGCTCCAGGGCACAGCGGCGGACTTGATCAAGCTAGCCATGATTCGCATTGACCGCCGGCTCGCCCAGGAAAAGTGGCAAGCGGCGATGCTCCTGCAAGTTCACGACGAACTGGTGTTTGAGGCGCCTCCCGGCGAGGTGGAGAATTTGCGGGCTCTGGTCAAGCACGAAATGGAGAGCGTCCAAGCCCTGAACGTACCCTTGGTGGTGGACACCGGAACGGGAGATAATTGGCGCGATGCGAAATAGATTTGGTGGTGTGTTGATCCTGCTCTTGTCGGCCGCCTGTGAATCCGCGCCCAAAGCGGAGTCCAAAGCCGCTGCGCCGGTGAAGAAGGAGCCGCCTCCCCCGCTCTACCACGTCAACCTGGCCACCACCAAAGGCGACATTGTCATTGAGGTACGCCGCGAATGGTCCCCGCGCGGAGCCGATCATTTTTACGAACTCGTCACCGCCGGCTTTTACGATGGCGTCAAATTCCATCGCGTCATGAAAACCTTCGTGGCGCAGTTTGGCATCAATGGCGACCCTAAGATTGACCAGCTCTATTCCATGATGCGGATCGGCGATGATCCGCCCACGCAGAAGAACAAGCGCGGGACGATCACCTATGCCAAGCTAGGCGCAGACTCGCGAACCACCGAAGTATTTTTCAATCTTCGCGACAACCCTGCGCTCGATAGCACCGGCTTTGCCCCCTTCGGCAAGATCGTGGAGGGCCTGGAGAACGCCGACAAACTAGCCTATTTGTACGGAGAACTCGCCCCGCGCGGCAGCGGCCCTGACGCGAGCCGCATCCATCGCGAAGGCAACGTCTATTTGAATCGTGACTTCCCGCGCCTGGACGCCATCACTAAAGCCACCATCGTCGTGCCGCCAAAGTGAGCGTTCGGAACAAATTCTCGCTAACGCCGGGCCGCCGGCTGCGTATAGGAATGACATGAGCGGTATTGCGTCCGATTTCCGTTTCGCCGTCCGCACGCTGCGGCGGAGCCCGCTGTTCACCGGAGTGGCCTTGCTGTCGCTCGCCCTCGGCACCGGCGCCAACACGGCCATCTTCTCTTTGATGGACCAGTTGATGTTGCGCCAGCTTCCCGTGAAGAGCCCCGAGCAGCTGGTGATGCTGTATCAGGAGGGGCCGCACAACGGCAGCAACATGGGATACCGGATGCATTCCTATCCCATTTATCAGGACTTCCAACAGAAGGCTCAGCCGTTTTCCGAGGTGCTCTGCCGCCGGTTGATGGACGTGTCGGTAAGCGCGGGGGATCGGACCGAGCGGCTCGCCGCCGAGATGGTCTCGGGCAACTTCTTCACCATGCTGGGCGTCAAACCCGCGTTGGGGCGAGTGTTCAACTCCCAGGAGGACGACCAGGTTTTTGGCGGTCACCCGGTGGTGGTGCTGGGCTATGACTATTGGATGACGCGATTTGTGGGAGATCGCGACGTGGTGGGCCGCAAGATCCTGGTGAACAACCAGCCGATGACCATCGTGGGTGTGTCGGCGGCGGGCTTCGCCGGGCTTGACCCGGCTCGTTCACCCCAGATCCGCGTGCCGATGATGATGCAAAAAGCGATGACTCCGGAGTGGCCGTGGCTGGAGCCGGCAGACCGCCGAACCCGCTGGGTGCAGGTCTTTGCACGGCTGAAGCCGGGTTACACGGCTGAGTCGGCCGCTCCTCCGCTCAAAGGGCTGTTCACCCAGATCCGCCAGTATGAGACCACGCTGCCGGGCGCCAAAGACTGGAACGATTATTCGCGCGAGAAGTTCTTGAAGGGCACCGTGTTACTGGAGAAAGCCGATACCGGGTACTCGGATCTGCGCCGGTCTTTCTCCACCGCTCTCGTCGTGCTCATGTCCATGGTGGGCTTGGTGCTCCTCATCGCCTGCGCGAACGTCGCCAACCTTCTGGTGGCGCGCGCCGTGGCGCGGCAGAAGGAAATCGCGGTGCGCCTGGCCGTGGGCGCGTCGCGTTGGCAACTGACGCGGCAACTGCTCGTAGAGACGCTGGTGCTGGCGCTGGCCGGCGGCCTCTGCGGCGTATTGCTCGCTGCTTGGATGACCCGCGGTCTGCTGGCGTTGATTCCCACCGAAGGCAGCCCGCTGTTGATTCAGCCCGAACCCGACCTGCGGGTCCTGCTGTTCGCTCTCGGTGTGTCG
>JAYTKJ010000571.1:0-3752 GCA_043730365.1 Acidobacteriota bacterium
TGAGACGTAGATGCCGAGCGTCTTCAGCCCTGCGCTGACGGTTGGGTCCAGGAACGGTTCGGGCACCGAGGAGACCAGACTGGCTTCGTTCATTCGACAGCGGCGCAGGTTCCATTGCGAGTGGATAATTGTTTCAAAATGAATGAGTTCCAACTCGCCCGCCGGAGCCAGCTGCGCAAAGAGCGCGCTGCGGAGGGAAGCGAAGATGGCAGCTTCCTCTTCATCGGCGAGGTAGAGTTGGCGCGAGCAGAGCCCGTGGAGACGGGCATTCTGCGAAGAGCGGGCCTTGCCGTCTTCGGTACGGGGCCCGGTGGAGCGGCGGGCGTTGGCGCGGTTGGCCTCGATTTGTTCGGGGGACGTTGATGAGTTCATGGCGGTTGACGCGGCTCCTTCTTCGCCGCGCGACCCGAAGATAGCAGGAGGTCCTGCCAGGTCCAACGGTTGCGGACGCACTGAGGATGGCTAAGTGCCCTCGATTGAAAGGGGAGCGAATATTAAGGTTTCGAGTGAATGGCCTAAGCCGAACTTGTGATCCAATTGAAATTCCGGTACGATGTGGCTAGACTCGGTGATTGCTTCGCCGATTGCTGTATCGATCTTTAAGTTGGGGGGTCTGATGAAAAACTTGAGCCAGTACCTGGTTGTTCTTGCTCTGTCGTCCGCTGCAGCGTATGCGCAGATGACCACGGGGTCTATTTCCGGATCGGTGCAGGATCCTAACGGGGCGACGGTGCCTAACGCCAAGGTCGTCGCCAACAACGAAACGAATGGTCTGAGATCGGAAACGGTGACGACCGAGTCTGGCCTCTATCTGTTTGCCAGCCTGCCGGCCGGGGACTATTCAATCACCGTGGAGAAGGCCGGCTTCAAGAAGCTGAACCGCGGCGGCATCGGAGTTCGCGTGGCCCAGCGCATTGGCCTGGATCTAAAACTCGAGGTTGGCGATGTGATGCAGTCTGTCGACGTGACGGCTGACGCGCCGCTGCTGGAGCCCTCCACCAGTGAGCGCGGCACGAGTGTTTCGCCCAAGATGATGGACACGCTACCTCTCTTTGCCGGTGGCATCCGCAACCCCGAGGCATTCGTCACCTATCAGCCAGGCGTGAACGCTGGCGCGGAGGTCAGCATTAGCGGGTCTGGCGGGCGCGGCAAGGAAGTGATGATCGACGGCGGAAGCTTGACGATCCCCGAGTCCGGTGGCGTGGTGTTCAACTTCCCGGCCACCGAGATGTTCGGCGAGTTCAAGCTGCTCACGGCCACCTACTCGGCCGAGCATGGACGGTTTGGCGGTGGCGTGGAACTGTTCATCACCAAGTCCGGCAACAACGCGATTCATGGGCGCACCTTCTGGAACATGCGGCGCGATATCTGGAACGCGAATGCCTGGGCCAACAACCGCGTCGGCCGGGCTCGCGCCAAGGAGCGGTTCAACGAGGGTGGTGTGGCGTTCGGCGGTCCGGTGTACATTCCCAAACTCTATGACGGGCGCAACAAGACATTCTGGTATTTCACCGTCTCGCGCGACTATCGCCCGGCCACCGCGTCACAGGCGCTGTACACGGTGCCGACCACGGCGATGAAGTCAGGCAACTTCACCGGCTTCCAGATCTTTGACCCTGCCACCACGAGCGGCACGACCCGGCTCATGTTTCCCAACAACGCGATTCCGCAGAGCCGCTTCAGCAAGATCTCAAATGCGATCCTGCCCTCCATCCCGGGCGAGACCCGCAGCCTACCGCAGAATAACTTTGACTTTGTGAATGTCAGCCAACGCAAGGATACGATCTGGAGCCTCAAGTTCGATCACAACATCACGCCCAACAATCGCATTGCGTATTTCCATAGCCTGCAGAACCAGAGCGATCAGGGGACCGCGGGCTTTAACGGACCGCTGGGAATCGCGTTAGGCGATAGCTTCCAGAAGCCGCAATACATCCGGATCAATCACGACTATGTGATCAAACCCACCGTGCTGCTCCACTCGACCGTCAGCTTCAGCCGTACCCGTCAGGGCTGGGCCAATCCAGCTCAACAGGGCTTCGCTTCCAAAGTTGGTTTGAACGTCGCCACGGACGCCACCCCGCGCTTCCGGTTCTCTGGCCGCGACCTCTTGAGTCCCTGGGGCGTGCAAGACGGCAAGGTTTCCGGCGGCGGCGGCAACAACGGGCAGAACAACACCACTTACCATGTCAACTCCCATTTGAGCTGGTTAAAGGGAAATCACGAAATCAAGGTGGGCGGCGACTTCCGCCGGCTGCGCACGTTCGCGTTCGATGCGGCCGGCAGCAACGGACTCTTCAACTTTGAGAATTTCCAGACCGCCGATCTCGCCAGCCTGGGCAACACCGGCCACAGCTTTGCCAGCTTCCTGCTGGGCGCGCCGGACCGATTTGAGACGAGCACACTGCCCGTGCCGGTGGTTGAAATTCGCTACGGCTATCACTCCGGCTATTTTCAGGACAACTGGAAGCTGACCAAGAAACTCACCGTGCAACTCGGGTTCCGCTACGAAGTGCCGATCGGATGGCACATGTCGAACTACAACATGTCGACGTTTGACCCGACTCTGCCGAACCCGGGTGCGGGCAACCGGCCCGGCGCGATCGCCTTTATGGGCCCTGGACCTGGCCGCACGGGAACCAAGCGGCCCTATGGGACGGACTTCTCGAACGTCGGCCCGCGCCTCGGTTTCGCTTACGCGCTGGCGAGCAAGACCGTCCTGCGCGGCGGCTTCGGCATCTACTATCAGACGCTGGGGAACGGCGGCTGCGGTTGCACCCTCGGCTTTGGCGGACGACCCGGCGTGGCTCAATCGGACGGACGCAACCCGGCGTTCCTGTGGGATGGCGGTCTACCGGCCGCTTCGGGCGGAACGCCTCCGTTCATCGATCCGACGGTTGGCAATTTCCTTGACGTAGATTACGTTGGCCCAGACTTTGGCAAGGCTCCGCGGGTCTACAACTGGAGCGTCAATGTCCAGCATGAGTTCCGCAATTTCCTGGTCGACATCGCCTACGTGGGCAATCGCGGCCACGGGCTGAATTCCACGCTGGATTTCAATCAAGTGGCGCCGTCGAATTTGTCTCTCGGGGCTGCATTGCTGCAGCCGGTTCCGGCCGCTCAGGCGCCGTTTGCCGGTTTCGGCACTCGCACATTGGCTCAGGCCCTGCGCCCGTATCCGCAGTACGGCTTTATTCAAGACCGCAACTCGGGCGACGGACAGACCTGGTACGACGCACTGCAGACGCGCTTTGAGCGGCGCTTCGGCAACCTGCAGACGCAGGCTTCCTACACATGGTCGAAGTCCCTCAGCCGCCTGCACTATCGGCAGATCTTCAGCCAGAACTTCAACGTGGGCGCGCAGGACAATTACAACTTGGCTGTCGAAAAGGGATACCTTCCTTTCGACCAGCCTCACGTGTTCAACTGGCTGGCCACTTATGACCTGCCGATCGGCAAGGGTCAGAAGTTCATGGGCAGCGCCAATCGCGGTCTCAACCTGCTGATCGGCGGGTGGAACGTCGCCACAGCATTCCGCTATAGCGTGCCGACGCCGATACGCCTTTCGTCAACCAATACTTTGGCGAGCGCGCTGTTCACACGGGACCGGCGGGTTAACCAGACCGGGCAAGGGGTGCGCGGCTCGGCTTCTCGCGGGCAACTCGAGCCGGACAACCCGAACGCACGTTGGTTCGCTCCGGTCTTCGCCAACCCGGCGCAGTTTGCGTTCGGTACGGCGGCGTCCTATCACG
>JAYTKJ010000572.1:0-4308 GCA_043730365.1 Acidobacteriota bacterium
AAGTTAAGCGGACGCCATATCTTCCGGTATGGCGTGGAGCTGTTGCGGCAGCTAGCAACCCAGAATGCGAATGCCTACCCGTTAGGCGAATACCAATACCGGAGCGCTCCGGGGTTCTCCGCCTTTGCGAACTTTCTCGACGATTTTAGCGGGACCACCGGGCGCATCCGCAAAACAGCCGGCGATTCGATCTTCAATCCGAACCAGTTCCACCAGTCTTACTTCTTCCAGGACACCTGGAAAACCACGCCATCGCTAACGCTGACGCTGGGGTTGCGTTACGAGAATTTCGGCATGGTGGCGAACGTAATACGGTACCCCGCGTTCGCCGGTTTCGATCCGGACCGGTTTTTCGAGCCGAACAAGGTGAACCCCGACAACCTAAACTTCGGTCCGGCGTTCGGTCTGGCCTGGTCGCCCTCGTTTACCTCGGGCTGGTTCGGCAAGCTTCTGGGAGATCGTAAAACAGTGTGGCGGGGCGGCTATCAGGTCAGCTTTCAGGCGTTGCCTACGCAGGTCATCGCCTTGGACCTTGCTACCTCCACGCCGAACGCGATGTTTGCCGAAGTGAATGGCGCGGCAACCGCGCGCGGAACGTCCAACTGGTTTGCCCAGCTTCCAGGCGCTGCCGCCCGCCCCAGTCTGCTCGATACACAGTACGGCACGCTCGAGAAGAATTTCCGCAACCCTTATACCGAGCGCTGGTCTTTTGGCTTCCAACGGCAACTACTTGGCCAGACACTGCTCGATGTTTCCTACGTGGGCTCGGAGAGCCACAAGCTGACCACGCGGGTTGACGTCAACCCTATTCAGCCGGACGGAGCGCGCCTGCATCCGGATTTTGGACCACGTACCATCCGCAGCAGCCAAGGCAATTCCGCCTACCATTCGTTACAAACGGCCGTGAACCGGCGCTTCGCGCGCGGGTTTCAGATGTCGGCATCCTACACTTGGTCGCGGAGCATCGATAGCACCAGTGAAGGAATCGTGCAGGTCAGTACCCAAAACGCGAGTCCCGGCCTGACCTCCGTCCCGGCGGCGCTGGGCGGGTTGAAACTGGATCGGGGCATCAGCGATTTCGACAGAAATCAACGATTGACTCTGCTTTACACGTGGGCGATCCCAGGACCCTCGAAGGGGGCGTGGAAAGCCTTTCTAGGCGGCTGGTCGATCGCGGGGATCACGACGTTTCAATCCGGAACGCCTTTCACGATCATCAACGGTTCCGATCGCAACTTGGACGGCTGGGTGCCGATGGACCGTCCGGATATCAGCAACCCGAATGCTCCACGGAACAGCCGGGCCGTGCTCTCGCCAGCCACAGGACCGCTGCGCTGCCCGACGGGCTATCGCAATCCGGATACAAACACGTGCGTCAATCCGGCGGATGTGTATTGGGCGGAGGGGGTGGGATTCCCCAACGCGTCCACCGTAGGACGAAATACCTTGTTGACAGGCGGCACGGAAAATTTCGACCTGAGTCTGTTTAAATCGCTGGCCATCGTAGAGAGGCGGCGGCTGGAGTTTCGATGGGAAGCTCAGAATACGTTTAACCATCCGCAATTTGTGCAAGTGCCCGGGAGAAACGTGCGCGATACTCCGGGACCGCAAGGAGGCCTAGCCTCTCGTTTTCTTAACCAGGATTTCACCAACAGCGGCATTCGGAGCATGTGGGTTCAGGTGAAGTTGATTTTTTGAACGTGGCGTTGGGGCACTGGTTTTGCTTTTCCAACTGGAGGACTAGGAACCTACGTTTACTGTGACTGGCAGCAATGCAAACCCTTTTGCGGCTCCCTCCGGCCTCCCGTTGGCCGTCCCCGAGCTGCACGACAACTTTTGAGTAGACAAACCATCAAAGGAGAATGATATGAAGAATATGAAGATATTCGGCGCCGTCCTGTTGTCGGCCGCTATTCCGCTGGCCGCCAACAACGTTGTAACCGACTGGAACACGATCGCCTCTACAGCCATCGTCAAGAACGGGGGAAAGTCAGCAGGGGGCTCCGCGATTTGGTTCACCTATACGAGCCTCGCCGTTTATGATGCCGTGAATGCCATCACGGGTCAATACCGGACGTTCTACTATCGGGGAACCGGACCGCGAACCGCATCGGTGGAGGCTGCGGCATCCGCTGCGGCGCACCGCATTCTGGTGAACTACTTTCCCGCGCAACAGAGCGATCTGGATGCCAAGTTCGCCGCATCGCTATCGAACATCAGCTCCGATCCCGCGGCCAAAGATGCAGGCGTGTCAGTGGGCGAGGACGCCGCGGCGGCGCTGATTGCCGCTCGAACCGGTGATGGACTCGAAGCCAACGTACCCTATGTTCCCGGAACAGGCCCAGGCGCCTGGATCCCGACGCCGCCGGGCTTACTGCCCGCGGCAACCCCATGGCAGGGCCAGATGCGCCCATTCACGATGAGTACGGCCGCCGAGTTCCTGCCGGATGGGCCGACGCCTCTGGGAAGCGAGGGTTGGAAACGGGATTACAACCTGACGCGTCTGCTAGGCGGCGCCAACAGCACGATCCGGTCGGCCTCGCAGTCCGAGATCGGACTATTCTGGACCGAACATACCGCTCAGCAATACGCGCGAGTTTTCGGATACTTGGCGGACAATTATGGACTAAGCGTACCGCACACGGCCAGGATGATGGCCATGCTTTGGACCGGATCCGCCGACTCCATCATTGGGTGTTACAGCGGAAAGTATACGTATGGTTTCTGGCGGCCCGTTACGGCCATTGCAGCGGGCGGCGGTAATTCGGATTTGCAGGCCGACCCGGCATGGCTGCCCCTGGCTAACACGCCGAATCACCCGGAATATCCGGCGGCGCACGTCTGTTTCACCGGGGCCGTCTCGACGCTGATCGCCGGCTACTTTGGTACGACGAAGATTTATGTCGTGGTGGATAGCATGGCGTTTCAGGATGGTCTCCACACCCATAAATTTGAGGATACGCGCGACCTATTGGACGAAGTCTTCTGGGCGCGGATCTATGGGGGTATGCACTTCTATCACTCTGTGGAGGATGGGCGCCAATTGGGCGCAACAATCGCTCGTGAGATACTTCGGACCCACTTTCGCCCGCAGCAGTCCGGCCTGGAATTTTCGGTAACAAGAAAGCGCAAGTGAATAGTTGGTCCCAACCGGCTTACCTGCCATGGCTCTGAGCCCTCGAGTATGTGCAGCGATGTTTTGGCCAAGGTTGGCCTCGTCGCTGTAGGGATTCCCGAGGGCACGAGCCGTCAGGAGACCCAAACGCTCCTCCTGCAGCCCGGTATCGTCCTCCTCCAGCGCCGGCCATCGCTGCGGGTTGGGATTCTCCACACAACAAGTTTAGGGCCATCGACGGCACCGCAGCTATAGAAAGGAAGCCCTTAGGGCTTGGCGGACGGCGACTGCCAGAGCTCGATGTTATTCCCATCCAGGTCATAGATCCAAGCAAATCGACCGTAGGATTTATTCATTCGTTTGGCGTCGATCTTGACTCCCTCTTGTCTTAACCGGTCTAGCAAATCATCCAGATCGTCCACGATGTAGTTGACCATGAACGGCGCGGGGCTGGGATCGAAATACTTAGTGGAGGCGGAGAAAACAGTCCAAACTGTAACGTGCTCCTTTTGCGGGTCGTCGCGTTCGCGCCACGGAAGCATGGCGCCTTGGCCTTTGTCAGCGAGTCCAAGATGCTTGGAATACCAGTTGCGCATCTGATCACGATTAGCGGATTCGAAGAAGACACCGCCGATGCCAAGGATGCGCCCGCGCTGGTCAATTTTGACAGGCGGCTTCGACTTTCAGGTTGCGGAGGTTGCGCTTCCTGTCCTCCATTCAGGCAGGTCGACATGAGCACTAGCGAGCCAAGCGCAATTGTGCTCCAGGGTACGCTTTGCCTGCGTGTCATTGGTTTTCGAGCAACGCTTTTAGTTTTTTCAGGTAGTCGGCCCAGCCGGTTTTCGTTTCGGCGAACTCGTCGTCCCAGGCTGCTTCGGGGCCGAAGCCGGACTGAACCAGACGGAGGCGCGTGATTCCTCCGCCCAGCGATTCTATGTAGTAATCGACAGCAATTTTCTGCACTACGCCTGTGTCCGCCGGGCCTCCGCAGCTGAAGGCGATGGAACGTTCGCTGTAAGTGCCGAAATGCTGACCGGGCTCCCAGGCGGAGATGGTCGACTTGCTTTCCATCCCCCGCCCCCAGGACTTAACGTCACTAGTGTCCGGTTAGAAGTCGAATAGAATCAGTTGGTTGCCGGTGTCGACTAAGTGATTCCTGGAGTTGGGGGGGGGCGGAGTGCATGTAAAATGGG
>JAYTKJ010000573.1:0-5211 GCA_043730365.1 Acidobacteriota bacterium
GACCCGCCAGAGGCGGGTCCTGCAAACCATTGATTTTAAACTGGAGCCACCCGCCAGGATCGAACTGGCGACCTGCTGATTACGAATCAGCCGCTCTACCAACTGAGCTAGGGTGGCTTTCAGAATCGATGATACCAAGTTCCGCGATCTCAAGCCACTTCTACTGCTCCCGCCCCTAGGTGACGACTCGCGCCGAGCCAATTCGCCATATATACTAATCGCTGCATGCCCACGACCATGAAAACCTACGACGTAGTAGTAGTCGGCGCCGGAGCCAGCGGCGGCACTTTGGCCGCGCACCTTGCCCGTGCCGGCGTCGACGTCTGCATTGTCGAAGGCGGTCCGAAGATCAACACGCGCACGGATTTCAACACCCACGCCATGCCGTTTCACTTTGAGAATCGCGGCATTCCTACCATGAAGCCCGGCAAGCAGGGGTTTGAATCGGAGCGTTCACGCGGCGTGGGCGGCAAGTCGCTCACCTGGAACGCGGTCGCCTGGCGCTTGGGTCCTCGTGACTTCAAGGGGCGGACATACGAGGGAGCGGGCGAAGATTGGCCGGTCGACTACGCCGAGATGGCGCCGTGGTACTCGGTCATCGAGCGCGAGGTCGGCGTGTGCGGCAACCGCGACGGCCTCGAAGATCTGCCCGACGGCGAATTCCTTCCGCCGGTGCCGATGAAATGCACCGACGTCGCCATTGTGAAGGGCGCCGCCAAACTCGGCATCAAAGTGATCCACGTGCGCAAAGCCACACTCTCGCGCCCGATGAATGGCCGCCCCGCGTGCCACTTCTGCGGCAATTGCATGGCCGGCTGCGACGTCGTGGCCAAGTACAACTCGGCCGATGTTCATCTGGCGCCTGCGCTCAAAACCGGCAAGCTCACGATTCTGCCGAATGCGGTGGTGCGTGAGGTGACGGTCAGCACGGGCAATCGCGTCACCGGCGTGAAATACCTCGATCGCGAATCACATAAGGAAGGCGAGGTGCGCGGGCGCGTTGTGGTCGTGTCCTGCGCCTGCGTCCAAAGCGTGGCGCTGCTGCAGATGTCAACCTCGCGCCTTTACCCGCACGGACTGGCGAACTCCAGCGGCCAACTGGGCAAGCACTTCATTCCGCACTTCACCAACGGCGTGCAGTGCTTCATGAAAGAATTTGTCGGCAAGGCTGGGATCAACGACGAAGGCTATCTCGATCACGCCTACGTCCCATCCTTCATGCACACGCGCAAGCGCGACTACGCTCGCAGCTTCGGTGTTCAGTTCAACTATCAGAACCGCCGCGCCGTCGGCTGGGCTCGCTCGGTGAAGGGCTTCGGCGCCTCGTACAAGCAGGCCGTCAAGGAACGCTATCCGGCGTTTCTCACTTTCTCGCCGTACGGCGAGATGCTGCCCAATCTTTCCAACATCGATCTGGACACGTCACAGAAAGACGCGTACGGATTGCCGCGCGCGCGCCGCAACGTGATCTACAGCGAGAACGACTACAAGATCTTTCGCGACATGACAGCGTGGTCCGTCCGTATTCTGGAGTCGGCGGGCGCAGAGATCCTGGCCGTGGGCGACGAGCCGCGCACCAATCACGAACTCGGCGGCGCGCGGATGGGGAACGATCCCAAGACCTCGGTGCTGAATCGTTGGTGCCAGTCGCATGACGTGAAGAATCTGTTCGTCGTCGACGGCAGCGTGTTCCCATCTGCTTCGGAAAAGAATCCGACTCACACGATGATGGCCCTGGCGGCGCGCACGGCGGACTATATCGCCGGGCAGTTGAAGAGGAAGGAACTTTAGCAATGAAGGATAGACGCGAAACTCTGAAGATCGTTGGAGCCATCGGCTCCACGTGCGCCTTCCCGTTCGCCGCCAACGAGCTCTACGGCCAACACGCCGATCACAAGGCTCCCGCTCACCCGCTGCCTGCGACGCCGAAAACTCCCTCATTCTTCACGCCCGCCGAGTTCAACGTGATTTCCCGCATCGCCGATCTGATCATTCCCGCGACGTCCACGCCCGGCGCATTGGCGGCCGACGTTCCGATGTACATTGATGGCGTGGTGGCCAAGAACCCGGCGGCGCAGCGCACGATTCGCGCCGGGCTCGTCACTTTCAATTCGTCCTGCCGCGCCAGACACGCCAGAGATTTTGTCGCCCTCGACGAAGCCACGCAGATCGCCGTGCTCACGCCGCTGTGCCAGGCTGCCGATGAGGAGGCTGAGGCTCCCGCCGGTTCAGGACGCCGCACCCGGGGCAAGCTGCACGATCCATCCGTGGCGCTGTTCAAGGCGATCAAGAGCATGACGGCCGACGGATATTACACGTCCAAAGTGGGCCTGATTGACGAACTCGGCTACCAGGGCAACGCCGTGCTCACCGAGTTTCCCGTCTGCACGCATGAGCACTGAGCCCTTTACGGCCAATTGAAATCAACCTGCGTGATCGTCTCGTCGCGAACCTCTACCACTTGAGAATGATCGCCGGATCCCTCACGCCGCAGCGTCAAGTTGTACTTGCCGGGCGCCAGCTTGAGCGAAGCCGGCGACCGGTCCGCCTGCGCTTGCCCGTTCACCAGAATCTGTGCACCGGCCGGCGTGGTCAGCACCATCAACGTGCCGATCGACGGATCAAGCCGGATCGAGGCACTGGTTTCCTGGGGCACCATGATCACCAGAGTTCCGGCGCGGTGCTTATCCAGTTTGAAGCGCAGCACGTGCCGGCCCTGGCTCAATTCCATTGAGCAGGGAGTCTTGCATTGATCCAGCGTGTCATCGATGCTAACAGTCGCCCCGGAGGGTTCCGACGCGATTTCTACGACACCGGAGACCGGACCGCCGCTGCCGCCGCTGGGTTTAACAGTTGCTGGAATGGAGGCGGTTTCCGTGGATACAGGGGGCTCGACGGGCGTTGGTGGTTTGACGGGCTCGGCCAGTGGGCTCGGTCTTGATTCATCCACCGAAGCAGCCGGGGCCGGCTCGCCCGCGGACGGCGCAGGCGGCGCCTGAGGCCAGAACCAAAGAGCGGCGACGACAGCGGCCATCGCCACAGTCGCGATCATCAGCAGCACCGGACGTCTTTTGCTGGCAGGCTTCTCCTCCACTTGCGTGAACGCCGGAGCCGGGGGAAGCGGCTGCGCGGGCGCCGCGGGTTCGGCCACCGTGGCCATCGTACCGGCGGTCGCGCGCGCCAAGGGTTGCCAATTGCCGCAAGCGGCCAGACTTTGCGTTAGCGCCTTGGCAAACGCCGAACAAGTGTCGAAGCGGTCCCCGGCATTCTTGGCCAACGCGCGCGACAGCGTGCCGCTAACACGATCGTTCACCGTGGAATTCAGCAGATGAGGCGCGGCCGGGTCTTCGCGCAGAATCCGGAACAGCAGAGCCGAGAGAGTCTCGGCGTGAAACGGCCGGTCACCTGTGAGGAGTTCGTAGGCGATCACTCCCATGCCGAACTGGTCAGCGCGCCCGTCCACGTTGCCCGATTCAATCTGCTCAGGCGCCATGTAATTGGGAGTTCCCAGCATCAGATCACTTTGCGTGGCTTGATGGGAAAGCAATTTGGCCACGCCGAAATCGGTGATCTTGACGCCTCCACCGCCCTCGGGCAGCATCAGGTTGCCGGGCTTCACGTCCCGATGGACCACGCCTCTGCTGTGCGCGTAGTCCAGCGCAGCCGCTACTTCAGTGATGATAGTCAGAACTTGGGCGGGTGGCAAACGGCCCTGGTCACGCAGCGCCTGTTCCAACGTTTGACCTTGCACATATTCCATGGCGATGAAGGCGACGCCCTTCTCTTCGCCCACATCATAAACCGTCACAATGTTGGGATGCGAAAGCAGTCCAGCCGACCGCGCTTCGCGCAGCAAGCGATTCTTTAACTTGTCGCGCTCCACCGGGTCCGGGAAGCTATCGAGGCGAATCGTTTTGATGGCAACAGTGCGGCCAATCACCGAGTCCACCGCGCGGAACACCACGCCCATGGCGCCGCGCCCGAGTTCCTCGTGGATTTGATAGCGGCCAATCTGAAGCAGCTGCATGGCCGACTCCCAGTTTAGCGCGCTGGGGTAGGGCCCAATCGCTGGCGATCGGAGACGCGGACCGATCGCACTTACTGGCCGGCTGGATGCTCCACCAACCTCAGAAGTAGAACTTAGCCGCCACCATGATGCGGCGCGGAGTGCCTTGCTGACCGGTGATGACGCCAAACGTGCGAGAGAGAATCGCGTTGCCCGGGTTCCCCGGGCCGGCGGCAAGATTGATTTTTTCAGCGCGGCCTTGGTGCGGGCATGAGTGAGCAGCGCGCGCCGGATGCGAGCTGTTTCGGCGAGCGGTCCGGCATCGGCAAGGTTCGTGCGCGAGGCGCGGTGGAAAGCTCGCTCGTGGCGGGATGTGTTGAGATCGGACTGAGAGGCGAGGAGCGTGGCTTCGTTCATTCGGCAGGGGCGAAGGTTCCATCTGGCGTGGAGAAGGGCTTCAAAATCAGTAAGTTCGAGTTCGCCTTCGAGCGCCAGCCCTGGGGAGAGCGCGTGGCGGAGGGAGGCAAAGACAGCGGCTGCTTCGTCATCGGCGAGATGGAGTTGGCGCGAGCAGAGTCCGTGAGAGCGGGCGTTGGCGCCGTTGGCTTCGATTTGTGCGGGGGAGGTTGAGGGGTTCATGTTGATGGGTATCGATGCTGCGGACCGTTCATGACCGCGATGAACGAAAGATAGCAGGAGGTTCAAAGGGGAGGGTGGGTGTCGGATGAGTAAGTGGCTTGGAATGAGGGAGAAGAAAATTTCGGGTACAGGTGACCGGTGGGCGAGGCGCGCTAAGGGCAAAGGGGTGGCAAAGCGCGCCTGGCCCTTTGGACGCGGATCCCCGCCGGGAATTGGGCTATGGCGGATTCCGACGGTACGGCTTCCAGCTTGCGTTCTCCCAGGCAAACCGCGCGGCGGTTTCGGATCCGGAACCTCTTCGATCGGGGTCAGGCCGGCGTGTTGCGACGCTCCGCGCCTAATACCGCTGGCGGCACCCAAGATCTACCTGTTGCCCGGCATCGTAGATGGCTGGCGCGCCGACAAGCGCATCACGAGCGAAGTGCTGTGCGAGGCTTGCCAGGAAGCCGTCCAAACGGCCACGGGCACATAACGACGTACAGTGTGCGTACAATGGGGCGAGGTCACCATGGGCATCTCTACAGCCGACGAATCCAAATCAAAGAGGCTCAATCTTCGGGCAACCC
>JAYTKJ010000574.1:0-1876 GCA_043730365.1 Acidobacteriota bacterium
ATCCACCTTCGCCACGACGCCATCGATTTCGTAAGGCAGATCGTCACGGCGCGATTCAAAACCGCTGGCCCACTCGAAGAGTTCACCCACACTTTCGCAGCGGAGCCGGTTGGGATTCACCTTGAAGCCCATCGCACTCAATTCGTCGAGCGATTCCCAATGGCTCTCGCACGCCGGCTGACCGTCCACCAACAGGAAGTACGCGTAGAAATCGAGCTTGCGGGAACCGGTGATGGAGGGGTCCAACACGCGCAGCGAGCCCGCCGCCGAGTTGCGAGGATTGGCGTAGCGCGGCAGCCCCTGCGCTTCACGCTCGGCGTTCAACTCCTGGAAAGCCTTGTTCGGGATCACCACTTCGCCGCGAACTTCAAACTGGGCGCGGCTGGTCTTGGCGTGGAGTGGCAGAGACCGGATCGTCCGCGCGTTCGCCGTGACGTCCTCACCCACGTCGCCATCACCGCGCGTGATGGCCTGCGTGAGACGCCCGCCGCGATAGTGCACCGCCATAGAGAGGCCGTCCAGCTTCAATTCGGCGGTGTACCGATACGGCTCGCCTTTCAGCAACTCGTTGACACGCCGGTCAAACTCGCGCAATTCGCCTTCGTTGAGCGCGTTGTCCAGGCTCAACATTGGCGAGCTGTGCCGCGCCTGTACGAAACCTTCGCGAGCGGCTCCGCCGACGCGTTGCGTGGGGGAATCGGCGGTGGCCAGCTCAGGATGCTCATGCTCAAGCTCGGCGAGGCGCCGCATGAGCACGTCGTATTCGGCGTCGGAAATCTCCGGCGCGTCCAGGACGTAATAGCGGTGCTCGTGATAGCGCAGCTTCGACCGAAGCTGCTCGGCCTCGGCGGCCGGGTTCGACGCGCGGGACATTAATCTTCCATGATCGCCGATTTTGTTGCCGGGACGCGGCAGCAGCCGCTACCCTGGAGGTATCTACCGCAACGCCTATCTCATCTACAATCCCAACGCGGGCAAGCTGGTCAAGGACGGCACGCTCGCCGAACGTGTGCGCGCGGTGTTGCGATCAGGCGGGCTGACCGTTCAGATGGCTCCCACCACGGCGGCGGGCCATGCCACCGAACTGGCTACCGGCGCCGTGAAGGCCGGCGCGGATCTGATCATCGCGATGGGCGGCGACGGCACGGTGAACGAGATCCTGAACGGCATGGTGCACTCCTCCGTGCGGCTGGCGGTGATTCCCGGCGGCACGGCCAACGTGTTCTGCTGCGAGACCGGGATCCCGCGCAACGCCGCGAAGGCCGCGCAACAATTGCCGCACTGGGTCGAGGCCCGCATCGCGTTGGGGCGCATCCACGCGTCCAAGGCAGCCGAACGATACTTTCTACTCATGGCCGGCGCGGGACTCGATGCCGGCGTAGTGCAGCGCGTCGAACCTGGCGTCAAGCGTCGACTCGGCAAGCTCGCCTATTGGGTAGCCGGACTGCGCACCTTCGGCAGCGGCATGTCCATTCTCAAGGTTCGCGCCGAGGGCCGCGAGTTTATCACCGGTTTTGCGCTCACCAGCCGCGTGGCCAACTATGGTGGAGACTTGACGATTGCGACTCGGGCCTCGCTATTTGCCGATCATTTCGAACTCGTCACTTTCTCCGGGCGCTCTACGATTCCCTACGGCCTCTATTTGGCCGGCGCCGTCGTAGCGTACACGACCAAACTGCCCGGCGTCCAGTCCACCCTCACGCGGCGGGTGGAGTTGATGCCGATCGATGGCGATCCAGTCTATCTGCAGATCGATGGCGAGGCAGTGGGCCAACTCCCGGCGACTATCGATTTGGTTCCGGCCGCTCTCACCGTACTGGTTCCACCGGCTGCTACGAAATAGGGAGATGGACAACCTCACTCACACTCTCACGGG
>JAYTKJ010000575.1:0-1626 GCA_043730365.1 Acidobacteriota bacterium
GAACCAAAGCGGCCAGGACCCGCTCAATTACCCCATCAAGTTAAACAACAAACTGGCCGCGCTGCTGAGCGTCGTCCAAAGCTCCGACACCGCCCCCACCGCTCAGTCCAACCAAGTCTTCGAAGACTTGGCGACGAAGGTCAACGGCCATCTCCGCCGCCTTGACGGCCTCATTAACAAAGAGCTTCCGACCTTCAACAAGCTCGTCCGCGACGCGGCCATACCGGCTGTGATCGTGAAGGGACAATAGCCCGCACAGCTCCCTTACTTGACTGGAGCCCACGCCGCCGCCGCGCGGTCCGCGGCCATTCGCAGCATTGCGTCGAGCTTGCCGCGCGAATAGTGTTCGCCGCCCAGAAACACGGCCTCGATTTCACGCGTCGGTCGAGGCCGGACGTTTGTGGGACCGGGTCTTGGCGGCCAATCCGGCCTTGGAAGAGGCGGTGCTGAATCTGACGCAAATCCGTTCGGCGAAGGACTCGCAAAGTCCTTTGCGGCGGTATTTGGAGGTAAATCCTGTTTCCCGGAAGGGAAGAACGAGGCTGGTGGAGTTCGGGGCGGGGAGGTCCGGCTCTACGCTACGCCCCTGATCGTAAGAACGTATCCGCGCATCACAGTGATGCATAATGAGGATGTATGCCTCATCCCAATTTCGCCGAAAAACAGAGCCAACGGCCGGGCCGGAAACTTCCAAAGGATATTGCTCCCAAGGGCGACTCCCGGTACACCGTTGCGCTGGCGCCAAGCATCGCCCATCTGGTGGAGAAATACGCCCAGGCAACCGGCATCAGCATGAGCAAGGCGATCGCCGCACTGGTACGAATGGGTCTGGAAGGCCAGCAGCATCGGAAGCGGGAGTTCTTCGAGAAACTGAAGGCAAATCTTGCGAACGAGGACCCTAACCGGGAAGATCAACTGATCGACGAGTTTCGCTCGTTAATATTGGGCCGGTGACGCGTGCCGAAGATCCAGTGGGAACAGCTCCCACGTCAGAAGTGGTCTCACCTCCGGGACCGCGCCCGGGAACGGCGAATTTCAAAAGAAGACCTCTTCGCTCTCGCCCAATGGAAGGCCGAAGACCCTGATGTGCCCGACGGCGATTGGTGCAAAGACTTCGGCACGTTCACGCTGTGTGGCACCGGTCGATTCCCCAGCACGTTCCTTTTGCGAGGGCAAACCGCTCGCGGAAAGCAGCTCTAGCCGCAATACTCGTCATTTAACGATCCTAATGACATCGCGGATGTCGATGGGAGGTAGGCCTGTATCTGCGGCGTAACGGGAAGTTGCTCATCTTGCGCTTGACCCCGCGTTGAACGGATTAGCATGAAAATGTCATTAAGTGACGAGTATTGGCTCTAGCCGGCCTTAACCCGCTTCATCCGCTGTACGGCCTGGCGAGCCTCGTCTGGCGAGGTAACCGCTATGGATCCCGGCCACGCCGGAGTCGCTACGTCGAGCTTGCGGCCGGGAGTAAGGATTCGCGGACCTACGCGCTTCCCCGCGCGAATCTAGTCGCGCCACTGCAGGACGTGGTCACTCAAGTCGCCGCCCATCTCGCGGACGCCCACTACGCCGTTGGCTACGAACAGATCGAGCATCGCGGCATTCTCTTCAGCTATCGGCTTG
>JAYTKJ010000576.1:0-2466 GCA_043730365.1 Acidobacteriota bacterium
ATGCCGTCTCCTCTTGAGAAGACTGTGACTGACATCCGCCGCCTATTGGATAAACCTTTTTAGATTTCGGGTCTGCCGCGCGTCCTGCCGCTGCCCTCGTGCGCGCGAAATAGCCAGGCCGGCATCTTCAATTCACTACGATGTCCTCCTCACGTCGAATAGCCGCCTCCCGTGGCCGCGGGGAAAACTTGCCACGGCTTCACCGCCGCGGACCACACCGCCCAATTGGTCTGCTCAAGAACGTGAAAACGGTAGGCGTGAAATCCAATCGCACCGGCAGAGTGATTGACAAACTGATAGGCGTCAAGGCGGTGAGAATTCCCACTGCCCCCCCAAGCCAGCACCAGCAGTTTCACGCTTCTTCAAGGCCATCAGTCCACTGCCCTGACGGCGCCCGATGGCAAACAGGAGGCAGCGTCCTCCTAATCCTCTGCGCAGCGATGCGCGAGGAAGGCGGCCTACTTTAACTCCAGATCGTAGCCGGGGTCGAGAGTGTGTTCGGAGAGGTCGGCGGCGCAGGGAAAAAGGTTTGATCGTGGACTGCGCCAGCGCTCGCAGTCTGCAGACACAAAGGTATGTGGCGCAGTATCCGAGAGACATCGCCGTGCTGGGGCGTGTTGACGACCAAGTGCCTGAGCACCAGGGTTTCCTGCCAGCCTTCGCCGCCGAGGAGGATTTCGTCGTCTCCGCGGGCGGCGACGAGGCGACTTTGACGGAGACTCCAAACTGGACTGGCTCGTCCGCACTGACCTCGCCGTCCAGCGCGGCACCCACCGCGTCTCCCGGCTCTTCCTGCTTACCCGCGATTCCCCGGAAATGGTGATGCGAGTGATCCGCGAACTCAAGCCCGAGTAAGTAACGGAGGCTACCGGACCTCCGCAGCCACTTGCGACAAACTTTGAAAGGATCCCAAGGAAGGCGGCATTTCGAAGGCATGATGCGAAACCTTTCGATTGTCCTCGTTACAACCAGCCTGGCCGCCAACGCGGCTGAACCTCCTCTGGCATCGTTGATCGACGAACTGAACGGCCTCATCCAGCAACGCCTGGTGCAACCGCTTCCCGATGCGCTCGGTATGTCGAGAATCATGATGCGGCCGTCGTTTGGCGTGCACTTTTCGCCGATGATTTCCGGCCAACGCGACTTCGCTCCCGAGAACGACAAGGAACGGAGGGTCGTCGCGACACTCGAGGAGCGGCACGCCCAGGTTGGGCTGTATCTCTTTGGCGAAGCGATTCTTCAGGAGGATCCGGCCAAGCCGCACTTCAGGGCATTGAAAGGTCCGGGGTCCATCACGGTCTATACGCCGCGGCCGCGTTGGTACCCGGGGACAGTGGCCTCTGCAACTTGGCTCCCGGAAGAAGCAGACGGATTGCCGGACTGGAACCAGATCTACCCGATCGCGCGCCGGGCGATGAGCAGTTTCAAAGACGGCGGCAAGGGGCACGAAGTGAAATGGCAAAGCTGGACGATCGCCGCTCGTCCGGCGATTGCGGCGATTGCGAACTGCGTTTCCTGCCACAACCACCCGACCGTTCATCGAGGACAGGCCGGCCGCCCTGGCGTTAAGCTCGGTGAGGCGATTGGCGGCGTTCTGTACGTGTATCGCCCGAAACGCGTGTCTTGAGCCCGGCCGCTCCCTGGGCGATGGTGCGCTGACCTGTTGGGCAGCGAATAGCGGGAGGAGCGGGCATGGCGCTGGGGCTGGATGATCTTGCCCAAACCGGCGAATCCATTGATCGGCTAAGTCCATCTCTCATTGGGAGTAAAATCTCCGAGGGAGCCGCCGTCTGGGCGCGAGGATAACTTTACGGTGCGGACTATCAATGGCTCACTGGTGAGGCCACAGCGTGAATGAGCGGCGGCAGCGGATAGACAGCGCTTCGCCGCGCTACCGTTCAGCCGCCTTGCGCGGCCTGCCACCAAGCTTTCCATTTGCTCTGGAAGCAATCTTCTTGGCCCTACTTCTAGACTGGCCGCCAACTTGACCCAGCCTGGAGGCCATCCACGTCTTGGACCCCAGCATGCCCTCCAAAAGGCTTGGCACATAGAGATCCGCATCCACTGCCGGAAAGTGGATGCCGAAGCCCGACGGACTAATCTCAATTCCCTCCAGCTGCCCGGGCGTGGCGTGCTCCAGTCCCTCGACATCGCCAGGCGCAAAACTCACGATCAGCCTGGAGCTGAGATGGAGTACAACTCGCCCGGTCTTACGATCGTAGTGCGCCGAAACCGTTCGCGGAGTCCCCGCCGCGAAATCCTTGCCACGCCGGTTTGCCAATGCGAAGACGTTACGTGACGCCATGAATTAGCTCCCACTCCCTGCACAAATCGCCTAGGTGGCTCTTCAAAACGCCGGACACGTGCCCGATTTCCCGGCTAGAGAATCCATAGTTCTCCCTCAGGTCTATCGGCCCCACCAAACAATTCAAGTTGAAGACCGCCTCATAACCGCGCCCCATCACA
>JAYTKJ010000577.1:0-6381 GCA_043730365.1 Acidobacteriota bacterium
GACGTGCAGCCAGTTCTTGCGTCCCAGTGCCCACGGGCGCATCGAGTTCTCGGCCAGATTATTCGATAACTCGACCTCACCATCCTCGAAACATCGCGCGAGCCGGTCCCACTGATTGATCGTGTAAGTGAGCGCTTCGCCTAATTTGCTCTTAGGCAGCACGCGCGGCTTCAGCTCAAGCGACTTGGCCCGGATCTCCTCTACCCAAGGCCGAGCGTGTTCTTGCCGGAGCGCCAGGCGCTCGGCGCCAGTCAGCCCCAGCCGCTTCGCCTCGCGGTCCACCGCGAACAGCGCATCCATACGCAGCACCATCTGCGTCGCTTCGATGTCGTTAGCGTTAACCTTCACCGCATCCACGTAGTAACGGCGCGCGTGACTCCAACAGCCATAGTGGCGCAGTCCCGCGCCTCCGGTTTTCTCGTAGCCCACGTAAGCGTCGGTCTGCAGCTTCCCCTCCCAGTTCCCCAGGAACCCTGCGGCCACTTCGCGCCCGCGCCCCATCGCAAATTCGAACACGACTCCGCCGCCCGGCTGGCCAAACTGCCATAGATAGGCTTCGTGATTGCTCCCTTTCTTCTCGCCAGTTTGCACCATCACTGTCGTTTCATCGGCTTGTAAGTACGACCGGGCCAGTAACTCCTGCCGCATCGCCGCCCGCACCGGAATCAGTAGCTCTCCGGCCTGCATCACCCAACCATCCATGGTCGACCGGCTGATCTCGACTCCGGCCTCCCGTTGCCAGATCGCTTCTTGCCGGTACAGCGGCAGATGGTCGCAGTATTTCTTGACGATCGTGTCCACCACCACCCGGTCGCTCACTAATCCCATTTCGATGATCCGCTCAGGCAGCGGCGCCGCCACCACCGACCGCCCGGCGCACTGCCGGCAAGCCCGCTTCTCGCGCTTGATCACCTGCACGAAGTACAGCGCCGGCTCGACATCCAACCGTTCGCTCTCGTCGTAGCCAATCACCACGGTCGGCTGGCCGCACGACTCGCACTGGCAGGCCTCTGCCGCGCACCGAATTACTTCCTCCTTGCGAGGGAGATGGCCGGGCAACGTCTGGCGGCCCGGATGCGGCCGGCGGGCTCGTTTGGACGCCGGGGACGGCGTGGTTGCTGCCGTATCCGGCAGCGGCTCACGCCCCGCTTCCGCCGATACTTCATCCAACGTGACGCTGGGCTCTTCTCCCAGCAGCAGCAATTGCAGATCGCTCAGATTCTCGCTACGGGGACCGAAGCGCGCGACGCGCTCCTGCCGCAGTTTCTCCTCCAGCGATTGGATCTTCAGCTTTGCCCAACTCACCTCTTGCAGGGCCACACTCAACTGGCTCTGCAGCGAGACGATCCACGCCTCCTGGCGTTTGAGTTGTTCCTGATTGTGGTCGCTGGATGCTGCGTTCACGGGGATGACTTAGTATAAGCCAACACCCTCGATAATGCCAGAGAATAGTCGCACCGACTTACTCTTTTCTCTAACTGCGATACCACCCTCGCCGCTGTTTTGCCTGCGCCGGATCCAGCCCGTTCAGCAGCATCGCCAGCTCCTCGAACCGCATCGTCACGCTCCGCGTTTCCGGTAATACTTTCGGCCAACCGAAGCGCCCTCGCTCCAAACGCTTGGCACACACCCACAGTCCGCTCCCGTCCCAGACGAGCGCCTTCAATCTGGTGCGATCGCGATTCGTGAAGAGAAACAGATGGCCGCTCAGCGGGTCCTGTCCCAGATGGTCGCGGACCAACCCGTGCAGGCCCTCAAATCCCTTGCGCATGTCCACCGCTTCTAATCCGACGAAGATCTTGGTGGCCGGTCCGAGTCCGAACATCGTTACGCCTGCTCGGCCACTCGCAGCAGCCGCCTCAAGCCTTCTTCGGCAAATGCCCACCCGCCTTCGATCCGCCGCCCGTTCACCAACACCAGCACGAACCCGCCCGGCTTCGGCTCTGGCTCCAGCTCCTGACTCACCAGGCACACGGGCAGCAGTCGCGCCGCCGCCTCGCTCGGCTCTTGCTGGCGTGCCCGCCGCCGGTAGTAGTCGAACGTTGACGGCGCGATCCCATGACCGTCACAATATTCGCGCTGCGTCAGCCCGCTTCGCTCCCACGCGGACACTAATCGCGCGGTTTCCTGCGCGCTCCTTGCACTTTCGTTTCGCTTGGTCATGCCGCTATCTCAGCAGCTTTGAGGGGCTGACTCAACAGGGCTTGGTCGGACGCATACTCTCTAGCCTGCGTGAAGCGCGCGCACTTCACACCGAAGGTCACTACGCAGCAGCTACGGTGTTTTTCGCGACTGCAATCGAAGTCTACGTGAACGCGACCATTCTTCGACCGGTCATCTATGGACTAGTCCATCACGAAGGATTAGCAAAGAGGATTATGGAGTCGCTCCTAGGGCAATCTGGTTTCGGGCGTCATAATGACATTCTTTATTTGCTATTCACGAAATTAGCAGTCGTCGATCTCAAAACTGTAAAGCGAGATGGCGCATCTAAAACACTGTTGGTCGAACTTGACGACTACCGCAAAGTACGCAATTGCATCATCCATAGTGGAGAGTCCGCGACTCGCGAAGTATCCAAGTTGGGAGAGGCGCTTGCATCATCCGTGTTTAAACTGATGGTCCTCCCTATGCTGACAAACCTTGGGCTCATGGTCGCGAAAGATGGAACAATCATAAGGCGCAGCGCGGAGCCGAACCCGCTGATTGACGGCTTTTTGTGCAAGGATTGATGACTGACCACCGAGATGGAGACGTTCGTTGCGCGGTCGGCGCTGGACCGGTTGCTATGCAACGATAGGTCATAATTACCAAATGCCCAAGGGTGAGCCTCACAAGCACCACTGTCAGAAGGAAAAAGCTCTTTGCGTCTACGCCTCCGTCTTTCTTGCCCCATCAAGCGGCTGGTATGCCATCACGAACGCAGCACCGACCACGGTAAATTGACAGTAGCGCCTCATTGTTATTGCAACATCTTTGGGTAGATCCGGTGTTCTACCGCCCCGAGCGCTCTGGTTGTATTTATAGATAAGCGAGCGATACCACTCAGGATCAACCTCCGGTTCGACTCGAAAAATGCCCAACGCTGCGAGGGTATCTATTGTCCCTGACTTCTCTGAATTGGTGTTCCATTTGAATGAGCTTGCGCCAACGATTTCTATCAACATAAACTCCTCCATACGACTGTTCATCACCAACTCTGAAGGCGAGAGGGGCTGAATTGTTGGCGTAACCACACGATGAGAGTGCTCGAAATAAACCTGCAAGAACTTCGCCTGCCTTGGAGAAAGGCCAGCAAGCATCTCTGGGTATAAGTGCGAGAATGTGTCAGAGTGATCTGGGTGAGCAGCGTGTGCGAGCAGCGATGACCACATTGCCTGAAGTCCGTCGTCGTCAACGAGACTCGCCTTTTCGAGCAATGGTACGAGGATGTAGTCAGGAACTTGTACTGGCTCCGCCCCGGAGTTACGGACCTGTTCCGCCGAGCCAGCAGCCACCTGAGTAATTCGCTCTTGCCGTCGCCTAGCTAGCCTTTCGCCCAAGTCCTTTATCGGGGCAGCGATAACTTTCCCGAGCTCTTCCGATGGGGGCCCTAAGATTTTGGCCAGGAATGGCTCAGCCACCTTAACTGCTGCTGCAATTGCGCTGACCGTCTCCAAGGGTTTGAGGTCCATTTACTCCCCACTTCCCCAGTAGTATACAGGTTTCAACCCGATACGAGCCCTCCAGTCGGTATAGAGACACACCCATTTCGCTCAATGGCACTATGAGGCACCGTTCGCTACCTTGAAGCCGACCCCGCCCGCCCCCAGTTCCTCTGCACCGAACCGGGCGTGGGCTATCGATTGGTGGTCGGCGACGAAGACGCCAGCAATTTCTTATAGCCGCCGTTGCGCGCCACCAACACAGGCTCGGCCACCGCCAGCGCCTCCGCGCTCCGGCCCCCAAACCAGCTGGCGATATCCAGCCGCCCGGCCGCCGTAGCCCGCTCCATGATCTCGCGCCGTTGCCGCAGCGCGCCAGGCAGCGCCCGCAGCAGGTGCCAGAACGCGGGCAGGGAGGTAGGCTCGGTCAGCAGGCAGCCGCCCAGCACCATCAGATCCCGCCGTAGTGCCGGCCACGCGCACTGCCGCCATACCGGGCCCGTGAGATTCTTGATCCGCATCAGAAAGCGGTTCTTCACCGAGTGCATATTGATCGGCGCCGGCACGCTCCCCCGCCGCCCCGGGCGCACCCGCCGCACGTGATATCCGACGGCCGCCGGAGTGTACAGGCAACGCCATCCTTGCAGTTGCGCACGCCACGCCACATCGGCATCTTCGCGGTACGCAAAAAAATCCGGGTCGAAAAACCCGGCTCGCGTCGAAACCTCATCAATCATCCGCCGCCGGTATAGCGCCGCCGCGCCGGTCGATCCGAAAACATACTCAGCCCGATCAAACTGGCCCAGATCCCGCTCACCCCAGCCCCGGTCAAAGTGCCGCAGCTCGGCAGTAAATACGATGCCCGTCGAGTCCAGCACCGGCTCAAACGGCCTCGTCAGATCCGCATGCATCGATCGCAGCTTGCCGCACACGGTCCCCACCCGGTCGTCGGCCTCGCCCACGGCGAGCAACTCGGACAGAAACCCGCGTTCAAGCTGAGTGTCGGGATTGAGCGTCAGCACCCAGGCCGACCGCGTTGCCGCAATCGCCTGATTCTGCGCCGCCGCAAAACCTATGTTGGAGGAGTTCTTGATGATATGGACACGCCCCCGGAACGGCATCACCGCGTCCAACGTACCGTCCCGGGAGTCGTTATCCACTATTGCCACATCACAAGTTGGGTGGACCTGCGAGAGCACCGATTCCAGGCAAGAACGAATGTAGGCTTCGCTATTGTGGGTTACCACCGTCACGGCCACCGAGTCCGTCCTCAAACTGTTCACGCACCCTCTAAGACCCGCCGGCTTCCCAATCGACGACACCCCGGTCAAAAAAGATTTCGTAAGAAGTGTCGTCGAAACGCCGGGCCGCGGGTCTTAGACAATGCATATAGAGGAATATGAATCCGACCAGCAGCATTGCCGGGCGCCTCCAGTACCTTGCGGGGTCGGATTCGAACATGTCCATTGACGATCAAGTCACGCGTTTATATGAGGATGCGCGGGACGACGTGTATCGCTACCTCCTGTTGTTGGGCCTTCATCCGCCTGAAGCCCAGGAGGCGGCGCAGGAAGTATTCCTCCGTTTTTACACCACCTTGAAACGCGGAGAAGAAATCCAGAGTCCCCGGGGCTGGATTTTTCGCGTGGCCCACAACTATGGGCTGAAGGTGCGAGCCAAACAGAACCACACCGCACCCTATGACCCCGAACTGGAGTTGAAATTGACCAGCCGGGAGGAAAACGCCGAACAGGGTTTGCTGGATCGTGATCGGACCAGCCGCCTGCATCGGGCCATTCAAGGTCTGAGTGAGCAGCAGCGCCGGTGCCTGTATCTGCGTATGGAAGGGTTGCGGTATCCGGAAATTGGCGAGGCGTTGGGAATTGGCGCCTCCACCGTGGGAGAGTTCCTGCGGCGAGCCATTTCGCGTCTCAAGAAGGAGCATCATGAGTAAGGTAGTGCCGGGACATCCTGGCGAGGAGCGCCTGCTGCGTTTCGCCGATGGCGAACTGCCGCCCCGCCAGTCCGCCGAAGTGCGGGCCCATCTGGAAGCGTGCTGGGAATGCCGCGCTGAACTGGACACGCTCCAGACGGCGGTGGCCGAGTGCATTCACTATCGCAAGTCCGTGCTGCAGGCCCATTTGCCGTCTCCACCGTCGGCTCCCTGGCCGGATCTGACGGCCCGCTTCCGCGCGATTGACGCCGAGATTGCCGCTGAATCCTGGTTACGGACCTTTTGGGATGCGCTATCGGCTCCGAAGTTCTGGGTGCCCGCCGTGGCGTTGGGGCTCGTGATGACGCTGGTCGTCGTGCCGTGGCTCCAAGTCACACCCACCGTGCAGGCCGCCGAACTGCTGCGCAAAGCAGTAGCTGCGGCAGAGTCCAAACCCCACACGCGCGCCCTGCAAGTGCGTACCAAAACCAAACGCATCTTGCGCGCAGCCTCGGTCGCCGTCTCCGCTGCGGATCTCCGCCCCGTGGCGGCTCTCTTTGAATCTGCTGGCTACGATTGGGCCGATCCGCTCAGCGCCAAGGCTTACCTCGCTTGGAATAGCCGTCTGGCCGCCAAGACCGACGAAGTCGCGGAAGGCAACAGCTTCTATGAGGTGCGAACTCGTTCCACCGAAGGCGAGATGACCGAAGCCACGCTCCGCCTCCGCCAGGGCGATCTGCAGCCCGTGCAAGGCACCTTCAAGTTTCGCAACGACGAATGGGTGGAGCTCACCGAAGTCCCCGC
>JAYTKJ010000578.1:0-3239 GCA_043730365.1 Acidobacteriota bacterium
GAGAACCGTGCCGCGAATACCGCCAGTTCCGGTTTGGCCGGCCGCTTGGGCGCAACAGAGAACGCACGCAGCTAATCCGAAGAAATGCCGGAACATTTACGACTCCTCTAGGCAGGTTCTAATGCTGGTTTATATGAGAGTAGCCGATGATCGTGTGTTTGTCAGAAAACAACTCTAGTCGGAAAAGTCTGGTCTGGAGTCACGCAATTCTCACAAGGCTTCCGCCTATCAGGTCCGGGAGAGCCAGAGGAGACCCCATTGCAATCGGCTAGGCGACGCACTCAATCGATATGGGTAGGTTGTCGCGGATCCCTGTCCACAAGAAGAGCAAGGGGTTCACCCTGCTGATCGGCGGCAAACGCTACGCTGCTTTCCCGCCTAAGGCGAAAGTTGCCCGCCGCCGAAGCAACCCAGGGGAGGGCGCGTAAGCGCTCTTCCCTTCCCGTCGGCAAGCGGTTTCACGCGTAATCTATCCACACCCCAAACCCGGAAAAAGTCTGCAACGCAAGACCTTGACACAACGTTGACATAGCGGCGGCAAAATATAATACGCGTGTCCTTCTCTCGCGGACTTCTCGCTGCCTTCGTCGCGCTGGTTCTTCTACCGGCGGCCATGCTCGTTACGCTTGCCTTGCAACTTCTCCGGCAAGATCGTTCCCTTGAGGACCGCCGCCGCCACGAACTGGCCGCCGCCGATCATCGGCCGTTCCTCTCCCAATCCCTCCAAAACTTGAGCCTCGGGCCTCTCTTCTTTCTGCCATAGGCGTTAAAATAAGCGTGTCCAAAATGACCTCGGCTGCTAGCCATCCAGTTTCGGGATCCCGATTGATTGCAATTTCCCCGAACGCCTTTGGATCCCGTCGCGACGATCAGACTACACTACGCCGTTGGAGTCATCTATTTTCAGGCCGCCTTAGCTTCCCCGGAGAAGCCATTCTACGACAGGCAGGTGATTCGGAACCAGACTCCATCGTGCCGTCGTTGGAACTGTTTCACTCTGCAATACAAAGTACTTGACACTATGGTAAACTGCCCTTTATGATAGCCGTGGGGCTCGCCTGACGCCGAGGCGGGGTTACCGGCCGCCGGTTCTGGCTGCTGTGCGCCGAAGTCGGCTAGGTGATCGCACAACCGTCGGAGCGTGTTCCAAATCAGCCTTACGCTTGGTATTTGCAACCAATGAGCCTACTTATTGACCTTGACCGGCTGCACGGTGAATCAAAGCGGAACAAGTGGCTTCGCTATTTCGTTGTTTTTTGCCGCCTAGCGTTGGCCCTTGGGTTTATTCCATCTGGCATCGTAAAGGTGATGGGCGAACGGTTTACCGCCTTGCCATCCAATCATCCTCTGGGCCACTACTTCGACGCCCTGCACCTGACTGGTTACTACTATACATTCATAGGCATTGGCCAACTGATGGCGGCGCTACTTTTGCTCATTCCGAGAACGGCGCTCCTGGGAGCGGTCATCTATTTCCCCATTATCCTGAACATTTGCGTTTTGACCTATGCTGTTCGGTTTGAAGGAACCCGCATCGCAACGTTCATGCTGTTGGCGAACCTGTTCTTGCTGGTTTGGGACTATGACCGGCTGAGACAGGTTTTGCCATTTAGACGCCACGATGAAGTTCATCACGTCATAGACAAGAACAGTAAGTTCCCAGTTTTGCTTTTCGTCGGTGTATTCGCGGCGGTGGCGTCAGTAATTGCCATTAATCTTCTGTACGACATCCGGCCCGGAAACTCTCAACTTGAATGCACGAACGGCTGCCAGAGCAATGGTAGTCCAAACGGCTGCCAACGTTTCTGCGACTGCATCTACAACCAGGGCAAGCCACTACATGACTGCCTGCGCGAATACGAGAACGCCAAAAAATAGGTGCGGAACTTTAAGCGCTCCTCGGTTCACAACCGGGTCAAAGGTTACAAATGGCGAAGGCAGCCAGAGGCCCGCAGACCTCGAGTGGGATCTATCACGCAAGAAACGTCGGCTTGGCGCGCCGAATGCTCTACCAGCTTGCACGAGTCCTTCCTCAATCTTTCCGCCCTTATGTTTGATGCCTGGCCGCTAGGGCTCTCTCACGATTTCAGGGATTGGCGCTTCGGCACTCGCGAGACCCAGGTATGCTCACGAAAAGTGACCCACCGGACCGGCAGGGCCGGGGATGATAACGCCTTGCCTACCTGTGGCTTGCGGGCCGCGGTGCGGCGCCGGGAGTGGGCAACTCTATCGGAGCACAAGTGGTCAAGTTTGGTGAGCGCCGAGGAGCAGTTACACACATTGAGCCATCCTCGGCCCTTGGCGCTCGTGGCGCACTGCCATCAGCATAGCAAAAACAAAACGATATGATTATGTTTTACTGAAACGCTATACTAGTGCCTTGACCGCGGAAAACGTCCCCCTCAAGGCCGCGGCTCGGTAGTGCCAGATTGGACCGCGTCACCCGGTCGCGGTACTACGCCCGTAGCAGGCGGAGCGCCATCCACCCGAGTCCGGCGGCGGTGATAGCGAGGACGCCGTACAGCAGGCCGGGGAAGCGTTCCGTCCACGGCTTTACCGGTTCCGGCGGCGGGCGATAATCGGGGTTCGCCTCGCGCGGCCCGAGTGAACCGGCTTGGGCCGCGCCGTGGAACTCATCGCCGGCCGTGCGCGCCAGATCATACTCAGGCGAACTGGCATTAGGCGCTCCGTAGTACAGCCCGTAAGTACCCGCGGCCTCCGACCGGAATCGCACCTCGCGGTCGACGCCCAATAGCTGAACGCGCGCGAGTAACACCGGCTCATCGTCTCCCTGAAATATGCACAGTCGCTGCAGGGGTAACTGCGTCTCCGGGAAGGATACCGTCAAAGACTCCTCGCCGGGTACCCGGTAGATCGCGCCCGCGCCGACCCAACCCCAGTACTTTCCGTCCGCACTCTGTTCCACCGTCACGCTCCGGTAAAACGTCTGGCGGCCCGCCGCCAGAGTCAGTTGGGCGGTATCCCGGGGCGCTCGCGTACCCGTGTCCAGCACGGTACACGTCGTCCGGTTCTTCGTCACGCCGGCCGGATCTTTTACCGACCAGATCTCCGACCGGCTGGCTTCCGCGGACGAGTCGCGGCGCACTTTGGCGCCTTGGAACTGCGAAGGATCAGGCCAACCGCCGATGGCGAGCCGCAGGAATCGGCGCCGGGAGTCCGGGTAGCGGAGTGTGGTGTGTTCGGCGGCTTGCCCGGAGTCCGTGTGGTAGCGAAAGATG
>JAYTKJ010000579.1:0-2614 GCA_043730365.1 Acidobacteriota bacterium
AAATAGTGAAAATACGGCCCAAACTTACGATATTAACGGTCCCGTAACACCCAACGTCGTCAACCTCTACCGCGACATCTTCCACAAAAACGTCGTCGATCTCGTCGGCCACGAGCCGATCCCCGCCGCTACCGAGCCAAACCGCGCCGCTACCGCGCCAAACCCCGCCCCTTCCACGCCAAACCCGGCCCCTACCGCGCCAAACCCCGCCCCTACCGCGCCAAACCGCACCGGTACCGCGGCAAACCCCGCCCCTACCACGCCAAACCGCGCCGCTACCGAGCCGCGACCGTCAGGGAGCGGTCCCCGCCCATGAAACCAACGCGCCAAATCGATGCCGATCTTCTTCATTTCTTCAGCACAATACCGCCGCTGCAAGAGTTCAAACTCTTCGCGGCCCTCCAAAATCTCGCGCTTCTGCGACCGGATCTTATCCCGCGCGAACAACAGCGCCGTAAACGTCTTCGCGATATGCAGCCGGATGTCGTTCTCCGGTCCTTTCAACCGGAAATAACGGCCCTGCCGCATCGCCGCCAGAATCTTGTGCGAAGTGCCGGTGATCTTATCCCGCGACAGCTTCATCCCGTCGCCCGTGTCCCGCCCGGACGCCCGGCGGGTTTTTTCATTCCTAACCCCAAAGTCACGGAAATGGATCTCGATTTCAACAAAGCCGATGGCCTCGTCACCGCGATTGTCCAGCACCACAAAACCGGCCGGATTCTCATGGTCGTCTATATGAATGAGGAGTCGTTCCGCCTCACCGTCGAACGCGGCTACGCCAGCTTTTCAAATCTATTAGAACCGGCTGTGACCGCGACGCCGTCCTCATCCACGTCGAACCCGTCGGCCCCGGCGTCTGCCACGAAGGCTACGAAAGCTGCTTCTTCCGCACCCTTGAAGACGGCGAATGGAAGACCACCGACGAACGGACCTACGATCCCGCCACCGTATATAACAATGAGGAGTATTTTAGAGTGCGGACACGGAAGGATCTCTGGCAGCGGCCTTCCGGCCGGACGCCGTAGGGTGCTCCGTGCGTTCCGGCATGTCCGGCCGGAATGCGCGGAGTGGCGTTGTGACACGCCATTCGGTCATAGTCGATCCTCCGGCGCGCCGCCAGCCGCGGATTGTCAAACCCAGGCCTCATCGCAAAGCATCCGCCCGTCTCCGAATACCAACCCAACGGCAATTCAATCGGCGCGCCCTGCGCATTGCGATGTAGAAACGTCAGCGCATGATCGCTCGACGCCATTACATCGTGGATCTCCACGTCTTCCACCTGGACGTCTTTCCCATCCGCCCCTTTCCGCCACTGGCGATGATAGACTCCCGCACCCTTTGGAGGGTGATACGTGCCAAGGCCGGGATAATCCTCCCCATTTGAGGGGATCGAATATCCGCGGGCTACTACTCCTGGAGCTTGGTTTGGACGAAGGAGAGGGTGTAGGCGGAAAACGGCAATGGACGACGGCGAGATCACAAAGGAATTCCGGATAGAAACCAACGACAACCTGGACCGGCTGGACCGGGAGTTGGGGCTGTTGAAGCGGCGGCCAAAAGACGCGGCGCTGCAAGCGCATTCGGAGACGAGCCGGCGGCTGAATCCGCCGCAGCCCATCGGCGTTGTTTGGAAGATGTTGCCACGCGTCGTGCGCGACCTGCCGGCCCGGTCTGGAAGACAGGTGATTCCGGAGACGGATGGGGCGGAGATCGCGCTTGACAAGACGATTATCGAGGCCCCGGAGGCTCGAATTCGCGCGGGCAAAGCGGCACATGGCCGTTTCCACGAAGGCGGCGATGGGAACGGAATCGACGCCGAACGGGTAATGGCCGCGGCTGTGGGGCAGGTCTTGATTGGCGCGGAGCGGATGAGTAAACGTGAATTGGCGAAAATTCCGGTCTCGGCCGTAAGATCGGGGCCGCGATAAAGTCTCATGCCGCCCCTCATGCCAAGTCTTCCAGCTTCCCTCGGGCCAACCGTACTCGGAAACTTGCGGCGGCTGGCGCCGTTGCGGACCCGGCGCGCGAAGTCCGTCCGGGTACTCATCCTCGGCGCCGGCGTCATGGCCGAAGCGGTAGCCACCCATCTCACGCTCCCGGAAACGATTTCAGTGCTGTCCGGCACGATGGCGCTCCGCTCCCCAGCCGCGCCCCCGGAGTTTACAATTGCCGGCGTGTGGGCGCGGGACAGGCAAAAGACCGGCCGCTTTGCCGGCAAGTTCGGCGTGCCGGGTTTTTCGGAGCGGGAAGCGGCCAATTCACTTAATTATATCGACGCCGTCGTCGTTACCTGTCAGGGCCGGGTCTCCCTCCTTAGCGACCGGGTGCTGTCGCCGTTACTCGAGTCCCGCGTCGAACCGCTGCTGGTACTGGACCTGGGCGTCTCCCGGAATCTTGACCCGGTGCTAGCGCAACGGGATGGCTTGCATGTCATTTTCCTTGGGGGAACTCTATGGGCACGGCTCTAGTAATTGACGATTCACGGGCGATGCGGATGATCCTGGGCCGGATGCTCAACCGGTTCGGCTACGAAGTCTGTTCCGCGGCCAACGGGCGTGAGGCGCTCAACATGATCGGCGGCCAAAGCCTGGATCTATCGGTCATCCTCGTCGAC
>JAYTKJ010000580.1:0-2033 GCA_043730365.1 Acidobacteriota bacterium
GTGGGATCGAGGGGAAGCGAATACGTGCCACGGCGGTCGGGGGTGGCGACCGGATGCTCGGTCGCCATGTGGGAAAACTCGCGGTGGTAATATCTCCCGACCAGCCAGGGTCCAAGCACGGCCAGCGCGAGAAGGAGCATCAATCCCGCCTTGAGCGGCTCACGCCGGATCCACTTAATCGCGCGGGTCCACGGGCTGGCTGGGACAGCCGTGATCGGCTCCCGGCGAAGCCACCGCTCCAAATCCTCGGCGAGCGCTTCCGCCGAGCCGTAGCGGTGCCGAGGTTCTTTTTCCAAACATTTGAGGCAGATGGTTTCGAGTTCTCGGTCCAGGCGCGGACCAAGCGCACGGGGTTTCTCCGGTTCGCATTCCACAACCTGACGCAATGTCTCCAGCGGAGTACCACCCCGGAACGGAACCCGGCCGGTGAGCAACTCATAGAGAATCACGCCCAGGCTGTAAACGTCGGCGGCGGTGCTCAGGCGTCTGTCTTTGCCCGTCGCCTGTTCGGGGGCCATGTAATGAGGCGAGCCTAGAATCGTACCGGTGAAGGTCAGCGGGAGACGGTCATCCGTCAGGCGCTGGGCGAGTCCGAAGTCGGTGACGTGCGGCTCGCCCTGGGCATCGATCAAAATGTTCGCCGGTTTCAAGTCCCGGTGCAGGATCGCGCGTTGATGGGCGAAGTGGACGGCGTGCGCGACTTTGGCCAGCAGCGCGGCGGCCTTGATCTGGCGATCCCGCAGTTCGGATTTTTTGGCGGTGCGCCCGCGTCCGTCTGAGCCAGCACTGTCGAGAGGGGTTGAAACACTCTCTGTTTCTTTTCCGTCGGGGTTCTGAACCAGAAACTCAGCCATCCTCTGGGCGAGACTGCCGCCCTCAATCAGCTTCAAGATCAGGTAGGGCTGGTCCTCGTGTTCACCCACTTCATAAATCGGCACGATGTTCGGGTGGTCGAGACTGGCGGCGGCTTCCGCTTCGCGGGCAAAGCGCCTGCGGTCGGCCTCGCCAGCCAGCGCTCCTCCCAGGATAATTTTCAACGCCACCTGACGATCCAGGCTCTTCTGACGGGCCTTGAAAACAAGGCCCATGCCGCCACGACCGAGTTCCTCGATCAGCTCGTAGTCGCCAAAATATTTGATTTTTGATCCAGAGGTAACCGGCAATGGAATTTCATCCCTGTCGTCCGGAGGCAGCGCCAGCCGAAGCAGGCATTGGGAACATTGGTCCAAGGGCGCACCCATGGTGAGCGGCACGCCACAAGTCGGACAACGTCGGTGGTCGGTCATAAATTCAGGATCGTTTCAGCCGGAACCATGCAGTCAGAAAGGAGCGCACGCGCCTCGCGGGCCGTGTTACGCGCCCTCGCGGAACACTTCGGGAGCGTCGCCCTCCCCCCGTCCGGTGACTGGCCCCGCGCCTAGCCCGACCGGCGCGGGCGCCGGTCGGAACACGCGGGGGCGCGTGTGCTCCCCATAACGAACTGCATAGTCCCGGCTCAGATGTTCAAACAGAACGCGGCGTCAGTGTTACAGGCAAACGTCACGGAACCGAACCTGACGGGCCGCGTCATTCGCCCACGGCGGCAAAGAGATGACGGATTTCATCATCGACTTCGGCCGGACTGGAAACTGTCCGTCCAATCTCCCGTCTCAACATTTCGCCAAACCGCCGGCGCAGCCGATGTAAAGCCACTCGCAAAGCACTTTCGCTCGTGCCCAGGGTCGCCGCTGCGTCGGCGTAGGCTCCGGGGCCGGGTTCGGCGGAAAGGAAGGGATGCAGCGCATCGAAAACAGCCCCCTTGTCGCTGGCCGTGTATTCGCGCTTCAGGTTGGCGGCGACTCGCTCCAGGATGATGAAGGCCCACCGCCGCTCAAACAATTTTTCAGGCGTGATGTGGTCCGCCGGCTCGTGCCGATAGTGCTCTTCCGCCGTCACGGCATCCCAGGAAACCAATTGACAGCCTCCGCCACGCTTCAAAGTGCGCTGTTTGTGCCACTCGTTGTTCAAAAAATTGGTCAACGCCGCGAGCAGAA
>JAYTKJ010000581.1:0-4886 GCA_043730365.1 Acidobacteriota bacterium
TTCTCGATTCCTCTCTGGACGCAGTTCTTTCCCGACACGCCGTACTACCACGAGAACATGCGCTACTACGGATTGGAGACGGTGCCGCTCGTGGCCGACGGCATCATGTACGTCACCGGGCCGAATCAGGTGTTTGCGCTCGACGCGGCCACCGGGCAGCAGATCTGGCGCTACGCGCGCCCGCGCACCCCTGGCCTCGTTTCCGATCCCTCCCTCGGCACTAACCGCGGCGTGGCGATACTGGGCGGCAATATCTTCATGGTCACCGACAATGCGCATCTGATCGCCATCAATCGCATCACCGGAAGCTTGGTGTGGGAACAAATAATGTGGGATGAGCCTCAGAAATATGGCGGCACCGTTTCACCACTCATCGTCAAGGACATGGTGGTGGCGGGCGTGGCGGGAGGAGACTGGGGCATCCGCGGCTTCGTCGCTGCCTACAAAGCCACCACCGGCGAGCGCGTCTGGCGTCATTGGACTGTTCCGGCCGAGGGAGAAGCGGGAATCGAGACGTGGAAAGGCAACGGGTACAAACTGGGCGGGGGCTCTACGTGGCTCACCGGCTCCTACGATCCTTCCATCGACACGCTGTTCTGGGCGACCGGCAATCCGTGGCCGAACTCGGATGATCGCGAGCGCGGCGGTGACAACCTTTACACCGATAGCGTGCTCGCGCTAGACCCGGCCAACGGCAACATGAAATGGTACTACCAGTTCACGCCGCACGACACCCACGATTGGGATGCCACGCAGCCCAACGTGCTGGTGGACACCAGCTACCAGGGGCAGCCGCGCAAACTTCTCCTCCACGCCGACCGCAACGGTTTCTTCTATGTCTTCGACCGCACCAACGGCAAACTGCTGCTCGCCAAACCGTTTGTCAACCGCGTGACCTGGGCGAGCGGCATCGGCAGCGACGGCAAACCCGTGCGGCTGCCGCCGGGCGAACTCGGTTGCCCGGACCATGCCACCAATTGGAACGGCACGGCGTTTAGCCCGGTCACGCGCTTCTACTACGTGATGGCCATCGAAAAATGCACCGTGAATCTCCTGCCAGGGAGTTGGAAAACCGCGCGGCCACCGGAAGACCCGGGCAAGAAGTATTTGCGCGCGATCGATATCGACACCGGCAAGATCGCCTGGGAAGTGCCGCAAGTGGGACCGGTGGACGGCAAGAGAGTGGCGGGCATTTTAGGCACCGGGGGTGGGCTGCTGTTCTATGGCGATCCCGGCGGCAACCTGGTGGCGGTCCACGAGCGTGACGGCAAGACGCTTTGGCGCCTTCCACTCAATACCACGATCAAGACCTCGCCCATGACTTACTCGATCGGCGGCAAGCAATTCATCACGCTGGCCGTGGGAGCTAATATTATGTCGTTCGCGCTACCGCAGTAGTCACGGAGGCGTCGATCCTACTTGGCGATGGCGATTTCGTTCACCTGAATCACTGGCTCGACGTCGGTGTAGTTGGGAATGTCTCCCATGAGGACGGCGGCATGCGGCATGAACGCGGCCATGAAGTCCTCGGCAGAGTCGAAATGAAAGTGGCACATGGCGGCGAAGGCAGGCGCCGAACCGGGCAGAGCTCCGCGGACGCCTCGCTCCACCGAAACACCCAGATACCCTTTTCCTACGCTTAGTTTTTCTATCGCCATGGGCATGTGCGTCTTGACGTAGTAGCTCATGTCGAACCGGCTGCCTTCGCGATGCGGGTAGAGAATGCTGATCTTGACCATTTCATGCATTCTCTCACGGTCCCCTGCCAGCCAAGTGCGGGCGATTCCAAAACGCACGTGCGTTACACTAACTCCGTGCGTGATCGGAAGATGCCGTTTCGATTGGCGACAGCGCTGGTGTTCTCCGTTCTGTCGTCCGGAGAATGTTCGGCGGCAGGGCAGTTGGTCCGGGCGGCGGAGCAAGGCGACACGCCGGCAGTCCTAAGTCTGCTGAAGGAAGGCGCCGACATCAACGGACGGGACCCACAGGGACGCACCGCTGTGATAGCGGCCACGCACGGAAACCGCGTCGAGACGGTACGAGCTCTCATCCGGGCGGGCGCGGACATCGACATCCGGGACAACCGCTACGACAATCCGTTCCTGTATGCCGGCGCTGAGGGCTTGCTCGAGATTCTGGGAATGACGATTGACGCCAAGGCGGACACGAAGCTGACGAACCGATTCGGGGGAACGGCGCTGATCCCCGCCGCCCATCACGGGCACGTCGAGGCCGTCAGAGTCCTGTTGGAGCGCACGCGGGTGGACGTCAACCACGTCAACAACCTGGGTTGGACGGCGCTTCTCGAAGCGATCATCCTGGGAGATGGCGGCGCTCGTCACACCGAGATCGTGCGACTTCTCGTCGGGAAGGGCGCGTCTGTCAATCTTGCCGATGCCAAGGGAGTAACGCCGCTGACGCATGCCCGGCAGCGCGGCTACGAGCGCATCGTGCGTATCCTAGAGAAGGCTGGCGCACGATGAAGACGGCCGACGGTTGAGGGACTCTACATCGGACGGGCCGTGAAATCGGCAGTTCTACAGGGAATCGAGGAAAGCGGTCGAGGGTGAAGGAGCTCGGCAGTAACTTTGGCTAGGGCCTCAAAACCTTGAGCTCTTGGCCGATCAGGGCAATACTGTTTATCCAGCCAGAAGCGACGTTCGCACCAGAGTTGCCGGTCGCCGACACGTGATACCAGGGATTTGCGTTATTGGTCTGGTCAACTTTAAGAATGTGGATGACCGTCCCGGGGGGAAGGGGCTGTGCCATATTGGCGGCGCGAAGTGGATCTGTGGGATCACGTTCGGGCATTAATAGCGTCCGTCGGGCTAAACGATAGTTTAGTCCCGGCTGAAGACCGCGAGCCGTACCAAACTCCGTCGCATTCTTCACTCCCGCGCCGCCAAGAGGGTAACTAACCTTGACCTCCGCTCGCACGGAGCGAAGGCCTTTGGTGGAAACCATCCTTCCGACCAGACCACGATTGTCCTGACCAAAGCGCGGGTCAGGCTGGCTAATTGGCACCGTGAATGAGATGGTCAGGTTTTGATCAACATTCTGGACCGCGAAGGAAAGCCCAGCAGCGGCCAATGATCGCGCGCGATCGTCCAAAAGCTTTTGCCACACGGTGTGATTCACGGTCAAGTTATTAGGCTTGCGCCATTCTCCGACCGTCGCGCGGGCCACGAAGTAGTTGAGGGGGTACTCGCTGGCCGATGAGGCTTGAAAATAGGACCGAGCGACGCCGACCATGACGACGGTGGAGTCGGGGAGATCAGTGTCCAACGAGACGCTGAGTTGGTCGCCCCGTAGAGTGGCCTTTGGATCGAATCTGTCACACGTAACCGTAGTGGGGATGGAACCGTAAGCGGCACGCCCAGCCTCAGCATGATTTGAACTGCCAACGCAAGACGTCAAAACGGCAAGAACGCTGAAGGGGACGGCTTCCAACACTTTCATCTGGAGTATTTTTCCTCGCTGCCTAACGTCATACTACCGCGAGCCGTCAACGAGAAACGAGTTCGCCTCTTTGCCGGAATGGAGCAAAGTGCAGCAGCACCCCCAGATCCGCCTAAGTATTTTTGGATTTAGAATTTAAATGGTAGCGCTGCGGGCATCGAACCCGCCAGCAGCCGATTCAGTCGCCCACCTCAGTCTGGCTGGACTTGCAGACTCACGACGCGACGGTTGTCCTGCTCACCTTGCGTTGTGTATAGCTGGTGTCCCCGCTGGTTTCTGGGTCCACCAGCCACCCGACCAGCAGGTCGAGAATCGGCTCGACAAGCATCTCCAACGAATATCGACGGGCTCGCCCCGGCCAACTTTCAGTGTGAAGCCGCCCAAGCCGCGCCGATCGCCGCCACCTCGTCCGCGTTCAAGCGAAATTCAACGGCTCCGATCACGCCCTCCAGTTGCCCGGCGTTACGCAACCCCACAATCGCGCCTGTGATGGCCGGATTCCGCAGCACCCACGCAATCGCCGCTTCCCCCGACGTTCGACCGTGTCGGGCGCCAATCGCCTGCAGCGCGTCCACAACCCCCAACGCGCGCGTGAGCATCGGCTCCTGGAAGAACGGATTTCGGCGGCGGAAGTCGTCCTCCGGCAGCCCCGCCAGGCGTTCGCGCGTCATCTTGCCCGTAAGCAGTCCGGACTTCATCGGTGCATAAGCCAGCACGCCGATGCCGTGTTGCACGCAAAACGGAAGCACCGCCGCCTCCACCTCCGGCTGCACAATCGAGTACGGCGGTTGCAGCGAGGTAATAGGCGCGATGCGCTGGGCGCGTTCCAATTGCGAGGCGCTGAAATTGGACACGCCAATCCACCGCACCTTGCCTTCTTCCTTCAGCCGCGCCATCGTCTCCCAGCCCTCTTCGACGTCCTCATCCGGCTCCGGCCAGTGCATCTGATAGAGGTCGATCGTGTCGACACCGAGGCGCCGCAGGCTGGCCTCGCATTCGCGCCGCACCGAGTCGCGCTTCAGCGACTTGCCGATCTGCCGGTTCTCATCCCAAATCCGGGCGCACTTAGTGAAAATGTAGGGGCGCGGGGACAGGCCCTCGAGCGCCTTCTTCACAACTTCTTCGGAGTGGCCCAGCCCGTAGACCGGCGCCGTGTCCACCCAATTGAAACCGCCGTCAACCGCCGCGCGGATGGCGCCGATCGATTCCGAATCGTCCTGGTGGCCCCAGCCGAAAGCCCAGCCTCCGCCGCCGATGGCCCAGGCGCCAATGCCCATGGGCGTGATCATGAGGTCGCTATTACCAAGCCGCTTAGTTTGCATTTGGTCCAAGCTAACACACCAGCGGGGATGTAGGCAGCGATATAATTGAAAGTTGTTCCGCCTTTCCACCTCACCCTTGTCGGCCACCCGCGCCGTCGTTTGTCT
>JAYTKJ010000582.1:0-5606 GCA_043730365.1 Acidobacteriota bacterium
TCTGTAACCATTTGGGTGACCTCCTTGGGGGTCGGCTGCGAAGTTGCGATCTTCGCAGTACTTCTGTTTTACCCCATTGTTTGTGGGGTCACCAAATGGTTCTCTACTCTTCCGGCATCATGCGGCCAACTGTGGCCGTGCATAATTCAGGTGACACTCGACACCATCTTATCCGAAGTGTTCTGGAGGCTCACCTTTTGAAATGGAAACGCATTTGTGGCCGACATGTTTACGATCGCCAACGGGGAGCCGCTTTGATATGCAGCGATACCGAGGTGAAGAGATGTTAGGCGGACCTTCTTTTCAGCGCCAGATGTGCTGGACCAGAGTGTCAAGCCCAGTATCAGAAGAGTTACATGAATAGCGTTTTGCTTGTGCATGACGAAGCACTCCTTCCCTTAGATACTGCTTTCGAAGACTTGAAAACAGTATGAGATTTACAACCGAAGTATGCTCCCAGGTCGCTACAGTTGTCAATAAAAATCACAACCATTTTGTGGGTAATTACAGTATAAAAACGAGACGTTGAAAGCCATATGTTCCTCATCGCAGTGTTCGCTTCCTCTTTCCACTATTTCGGGGACGTTGCTGCGGGAGAGGTTGCCCAAACGAGCGGTTGTGCAACGAACCCGGCCACTTCCCAGGTGCAGGCTTCGAGCGTTGCAAGATCTTACTGCATAACACTGCGGAATGGCGAGAGCTTTGCGCAACTAATGAGAGAGATCCTTCAAGGTCAACAAGCTTTCTGCCAAAGAGAAGCTTAATCAATTGTTTTTCCGAGCTCAAGCGGATCTCTCCAATGGAGCACGAACAGGCAGAGTGCGATGGCGTTGTCTCGACCTGCGGGAAGTTGCTCCTCGGCTATTTGGACAGGGTAAGGACGGCCATGGGCAATGACCTGATGGCGGACGTTGACATCGCGGATGCCGTGCGACGCGCTTTCCAACAATGCCGGATACCGCGACGCTGAAGCGCTCAATAATCGGCTGGCCGTCTTTGACGACGATGACCGCGGCGCCAATGCTATATTTGTTCCGGCAATCAAGATGGATCTCAGCCGCCGCCTGTTCCTGAGTCGCAGTGCTGCGTTCGCCGCCACGTCGCTCTACGCCGCCGTGCCCAGGTTTCAACGGTACCCGTTCTCGCTCGGCGTCATGTCTGGCGATCCATCGCCGGATGGCTTCGTTTTGTGGACCCGCCTGGCGCCGGACCCGCTGCGCGGCGGCGGCATGGACCCGGGCGCGGTCGTGGAAGTGGAATGGCAAGTGGCTGAGGACGAGGCGATGCGTAAGGTCGTCCGGAAAGGCAAAGCCGCCGCCGCGCCCATGCTTGCACATTCGATTCACGTCGAAGTGAGCGGCCTCAAATCGCAACGTCCCTATTGGTATCGCTTCAAGGCCGGCAAAGAGGTGAGCGCGATCGGCCGCGCACTGACGACGCCCCGGCCGGGTGAAACACCGGCGCGGCTGAAGTTCGCCTTCGCCTCATGCCAGCATTGGGAAACGGGCCTCTGGACCGCCTATCGCCACATGCTAGCCGACGATCCCGATCTGGTGGTCCATCTGGGAGACTACATCTACGAAGGCAAGCCCGGCGCCGCGGGCATCCGCAAACACAACAGCGAAGAAATCGTCTCACTCTCGGCGTATCGCAACCGCCACGCCCTCTACAAGACAGACCCGGCCATTCAAGCCATGCATCACCACTGCCCGTGGATTCTTACTTGGGATGACCACGAGGTGGACAATAACTATGCCGGCGACATAGCGGAAGACACGCAGACCCGCGCTGAACTACTGGAGCGCCGCGCCAACGCCTATCAGGCCTACTATGAGCACATGCCGCTTCGCCTTCCGGCCCGGCCTGAAGGCTCGAGGATGCAGTTGTATCGGGGGATTGGCTTCGGAGACCTAGCCGAGTTTAGCGTGATCGACACCCGGCAATACCGTACCGATCAACCCTGTGGAGACGGACTAAAGGCGCCCTGCGATGCCACGTTTGACCCGCAAGCCACCATCCTCGGCCAAGAGCAGGAGGCGTGGCTCAAGTCCAATCTCGATCAATCGCATGCTAAGTGGAACATCGTCGCCAATCAGGTGATGATGGCGCGCCTTGATCTCAAGCCTGGCCCTGACGAAGCATTGTCCATGGATCAGTGGAGTGGCTACGAAAGCTGCCGCGCCCGTTTCATGGAGTTCCTGCGAGACCGGAAGCCGGCCAATCCTATCGTCATCACCGGCGACATTCATTCCAACTGGGTCAATGACCTGAAAGTGGATTGGAAGAATGAGCACGCCCCGGCGGTGGCCAGCGAGTTTGTAGGCACCTCCATCTCTTCCGGCGGCGATGGATCTGACGAACGCCCCACCACTCCGGACTGGTATCGCGAGAACCCGCACCTGAAGATGTTCAACGGCCGGCGCGGCTATGTGAACATCACGCTGGACGCCTCGCAATGCCGCGTGGACTATCGCATCGTCCCCTATGTCACCAAGCCCGATGCGCCTATCATCACGCACTCGAGTTGGATTGTCGAAAACGGACGACCTGGCGTTCACAAAGCTTAAAATTTGAGCGCTATCCTGTTCACATGATCAAGAGCTTCCTGCCCGCCCTACTCGCGGCCGCCAGCGCGCTTGCCGCTCAAGACATCACGGTCAAAGGCGACCAGGTTTGGACTGACACCAACCAGGACGTCAAGGCCGGCGAGACCATTCGCCTTACCGCATCCGGCTCACTCGAGTACACCAATAGCAAAGGTGAAAAACAGACCGCCGGCGTCACTGGCCTCAAGCGCGGTTTCCGCGATATGGCTCGCACGCTGCCGGTGAACTCCTCCGGCCGCGGCGCGCTGGTGGCGCGGATTGGCGAGGCAATCCCGTTCGCCGTTGGCGAAAAGTGGGAGGCGAAGGCGCCCATCGCGGGCCGGCTCTTCCTCGGCATCAATCAAGGGGGCAGTGACAAAGCCGAAGGCGCGTTCACGGTCAACTTTGATCGCGTGGCGCCGCCGCCTCCTCCAGTGGACGTGAGTAAGTTGAAGCTCCCGGCGATGACGCAGGAACTGCTGGACTCGGTTGCGCCGCGCGTGCAGGATGCCGCCGGCACCCCTGGCGATCGCGTCAATTTCATGGTGGTGGGAAGCGAGAAGCAATTGGTGGATGGCCTCAAGAAGGCCGGCTGGGTCAGTGTGGACAAGAGTAAGTCGAACGCCATCGTCGCCTTGGGCCTCGCCACTCTCACTAAGCAATCTTACGTGACTTTGCCGATGAGCGAATTGCAGTTGTTCGGCCGCAATCAGGACTATGGGTTCGCCCAGGCTGACCCGATTAAGGTGGTGGCCGCGCGTCATCACTTTCGTGTCTGGAAAGCGCCCTTCACTCTGGATGGCGTCACGGTCTTCGCCGGCGCAGGTACCCATGACATCGGTTTTGATAAGGACCAGCGCACGGGCGGCGTCACGCATAAGATCGATCCCGACACCGATCAGGAGCGCGACTATATCGGCAAGACTCTGCAAAACACCGGCAGCGCGGCCAAGCTCGACTATATGACGGCCAAGAACACCATCACCAAAGCCAAGACGGCTCATGGCGAGGAGTTCCACTCTGACGGGCGCACGTTGATCATCTACCTAATGCCGGAGACCACAACGGCGGCCCCACCGCAGTGACGCACCGCCTGGCAGCCGTCGGCCTGTTCGCCCTCCTCCTCGCCTGGGCGCAGTGGGAAGAATTGGGGCCGCCGCGTGGCGCCGCTATCCTTGACGTAACTACCGCGCCGCTGCTGCCGGCTCGCATTTATCTGTACAAGGATAGCCGCGAGTTCCGGCTTACTCCCGTTGACGCGGTGCTGCCCATACGGAGCGACACATTCTATCGCGATACTTACTACTCGAAGGTTCCCGATCCGGCCACCATGGAGATCGTGGCCGCCGATCAGTATCACTACCTGCTTCTAAAAGGCACGGGCCGCTTCTTCCTGCCGCCGGGCAAGTATCGCATTGATGCCTATCGCGGGCTATTCTATGAGCCGGCGCGGGTGGAGTTTGAACTCAAGGCCGATCAAACCTCGCGCGTCGCGCTGCCGCTTAAACCCTGGACCGATCCTGCGGCATGGATCTCGGCCGACGATCACATTCACCTCACGCGAGGCCGCCGGCATGACGCCGTCTACCTCTCCTGGCTCCAGGCTGAGGATCTCACACTCGGCAATTTCTTGCAGTTGCAGCGCCAGATGCAGGCTGCCGTGCAGTATGGCTTTGGGCGCGCAGCCGAGGCTCGCCGCGCCGGCTACACCATTCGCTCCGGCCACGAATCGCGCAATGAATTTTGGGGCCATATCAACATCCTCGGCCCACCGCGTATAATTGAGCCGCTCAGCACGGGCTCGATGTACGCCAACTCCGATGCCTCGTACCCGTTCCCCAGCTTGCTGTTTGCCGAGGGCCGCCGGGCCGGCGCCACCGTGGGCTACGCGCACTTCTTTGAGAAACCCCAGCACTCGGCCATCTACATGGACGCCGCGCTCGGCAATATTGACTTCGTCGAAGTCTTCCAGTTCGGCACGCTCAAAACCGCGGCTTGGTATGAACTGCTTAACGCCGGCCTGCGCGTCACCGGCATTGCGGGCAGCGATTTTCCCGTACCCTTGGAGCGCTTTAAACCCTGGCCACACTGGCTGCCTTTGCTCGGGCCCGAGCGCGCGCTGGTGAAAGCCAAGCCAGGCGAGAATACTTACGATGCGTGGGCGCGCGGCGTGCGCGAGGGCCGCGTGGTTGTCACCAACGGTCCGCTGGTGGAACTTGAGATGTCTGGCAACGAGGCTACCGCCCGCGCGTCGTTCTTCCGCCCGCTGGAGCGCGTGGAGATCGTCCGCAACGGCGTCGTTGTCGGCTCTGGCTCGGGTCCGACGCTGACGGCCACGATTGACAACGCCGAGAGTTGCTGGGTCGCAGCGCGGGTGCGTGCGCGCAGCGAGAAGGGTGAGCCCGAATTGTGGGGCCACACTAACCCCTCATACCTGCTCCACGATGGCCGCCCCGTGCGCGTCGCCGCTGACCGGCAGTCGGTTGCCGCCAAGTGGGCCGGGCAACTCGATGCGTTTCGCGCCGCCGGGATTCGCTTCCCTGATGAGGCGAAGGAACGCGAGTTCTATGACTTGGCCGAGCGCGCCCTCGTCGAGCTCCGCAGGCGCTAGTCCCTGGTCGACCCTCCAGCCGGTTGCCGGTTGATAGATAATGAGCCGATGCTTCGCAGACACTTTCTTGCCGCTGGCGCTCTACCGATAGCGGTTCAAGGCCGGTCCGCCTGGGTTCCCAGGAATCTGGGCCTGAGCCTTTTCACCGTGCGCGGCCCGATGGCGTTAAAGCCCGCCGAGACCTACCGGGCCTTAGGGGCGATGGGGATCACCGAGTTAGAGGTAAGACCGGAGAACCTGCGGGAACATGCCGCGATGATGAAGGCGACGGGCGTGAAGCCGGTACATCCGTTCATCGAGTCGGCCGTCATCACCGGGGCCTGGGATGAATGGCGTGAGTTGATGGAGCGCATGGCGGTGCGAATGAAGATGGCGCCACCCAAACCCGGCGCGCCCAAACCAACGCTTGA
>JAYTKJ010000583.1:0-19581 GCA_043730365.1 Acidobacteriota bacterium
CGTTTTCAGGAGAGCCGGATGCCGGGAAATCCGCTTGTCCGGTTCGACGAGGGGAGAGTGGGTCGCACCTTCGGTGTCGCCCTCTCTCCTACTCTACCGCCTTGGCGAGAAACTAATCCGTGGAATCGCCGCCCCAACTACAACCGCTCGAGCCGGGTATCCGCATCCCCAAAACGCTCAAGCTTAATCCCCATGCGGTCCATAATCGAAAGATACAAGCTACACATCTTGCGATTCCCGTCGCCCGCCTTCAAATAATCCAGTGACCGACCGGTCTCCAGCGTCCCGCCCAAGCCGCCAGCCAGCACCACCGGCAAACGCGAGTTATCATGCTTCCGCCCAATCCACAGATTCGACAGGAACATCAAGCAAGAGTTATCCAGCACCGTGCCGCTGCCCTCCGGCATGCCGTCGAGCTTCGTCGCCAGGTACGCCAGCTGACTCAAGTGGAATCGCGCAATGCGCTCATAACCCGCCGACAGATTATCGTGCGATGCGCCGTGGTGCCCGTCCTTCACATTGAGGAACGGGTAGTAGAGCGCCGAAAGATCGCGCGCGAGCAGCAGCGACGCCACGCGAGTCTTATCCGTCTGAAAAGCAATCGCAATGATGTCGCACATCAGCCGCGCGTGATCGCGCAAATCCTCAGGCAGCCCATTGGCCGGCCGGTCCATCGTGAACACCGGGCGATTCTTCTGCTTGGCCAGATCCTCGGCCTGATCCTTGTTCTTCCGCATCCCATCCACGCGCTTTTCTACTTCACGCACGCTGGTGAGATACTCATCGAGCTTACTCTTGTCGCTGGAGCTGATCTTCTTGCTCAGCGTTTCGGCGCGATCCTTCACGCGGTCCAGAATGCTCATGTTACGCAGACTGCCGCGATTCTCAAACAAGTTGTCGAAAGCCAGCGATGGGTAGACTTCGTTCGGCACCGGCGAATCGGCCGTCTGCCACGAAATATGCGAGCTATAGGCCATCGAGAAGTTCGTCTCGTGGTAGCCCGTCATCGGCTGCTCGCAAGCCAGCACGATGCTGGACTGCGGCGTGTTCTCGCCAATCCGGCTTGCGATCATCTGATCCACCGTGATGCCCGCCCGAATGATCGCGCCCTTTTGAATTTGCGCGCCCGAGAGCAGGCTGCCGGTCTGCGCGGGGTGAATGCCCTGCCCCGTCGCGGCCTTGTTGAATAGCCCGTCGATCACGTTGATCTTGTGCTTCAACGGCTCCAGCACCGACAGCGTCTTGCTGAGCTTCATCGTTGCGCCTGAACCCTCGGCGCTCCAGTGATCCTCATTGATGCCGTTGCCCATGAACAGCACCGCAAACCGCTTCGGGAAAGCCGTCGTGTCGGCGAAAGCCGGCATCGATTCCAGCCACGGCAGGGCCATCGTCACACCGGCGCCGCGCAGCACGGTGCGCCGCGAAATCTGTTTGTTTCGTCCAGCAGGCATCTTATTCACCTCTAATACTGTTACCATTTTGCCGGGAAAACCTATCCTTGCGCAAATCGGGATTGCGCCGATTGAGAAACTGCGGGCTCGTCACCACCGCTTCCACCATCGCGCCAAAGCGATACCGGTTCGCCGCCGCCAGCCCCGCCTGCATCCGTGCGAGCGCCGGCTCATCGGAGAGGAGCAGCGCCCTTCCCAGAGCATAAGTCAGCAGCTTGCGGCTCAAGTTATCCAGGAAATCTTTCTGCCGATGCTCCTTGATGTAAGCCCGCACGCCCTCGAGCCCCGCTCCCTGACTGCCGCCAGGAAAGACCGCGTTGATGTCCACCGGCCGGCCCGCCAAATCTTTGGTCCGCGACTCGCCCACGGGCCCGTAACCCTCATACGCCAGCCCGAACGAATCAAACCGCGCATGGCACGTCGCGCAAACCGGATTCTCGCGATGCTTGGCCAGCATGTCGCGCAACGGCAGGTCAGACTTTGCCTCATCGCTCGGCAACTCCGGCACGTTCGGCGGCGGCGGTGGAATCGTCTCGCCCAGCACCCGCCGCGCCACCCAGTATCCGCGTTTCACCGGACTCGTCCGCAGCCCCGGCGAATTCTGCGTCAGAAACACCGCCATCGGCAGCAGGCCCCCACGCCCATACTGCTGCGCATCGTCCACCCGCACCCATGTACTCGCGTCGCCCTTCACCTCCGGCATCCCGTAGTGTTTGGCCAGCACCGGATTCACCAGCGTGTAGTTGCCGTACAGAATATCGAGAACCGGGCGATCGCCCCGCACTATGCCCTCCAGGAACCGAATCGGCTCCTCATACATCGCCTGCCGCAGTTCGTTGTTGAATGCAGGAAAGCGGCCGCGATCTACAGCGTTATGTTGCTCAAAGCGCCGGAAGTCCAGCCAGTTCCCGGCAAACTCCGTAGCCAGCCCACGCGCGCGATCGTCTTTGAGCATCCGGCGCACCTGCGCCACCAGCACCATCCGGTTCGCTAAGTCCCCAGCCGCCGCATGAGCGAGTAACTCCCGGTCCGGCATGCTGGACCATAAAAAGTAACTCAACCGGCTCGCCAGCGCATAGCCGGACAACGCCGTGCCGGCGCCGACGCGGGCATCGGAAACATCCAAGCGATAACTAAAGTCCGGAGCCATCAACACACTCACCACCGAATCGCGAATCGCCTCTTCATGCGTCAACCCGCTCTTGTCCCGCAGCCTGCGATAGTAGGCCAGCATATCGTCGCGCTCGGCTTTAACCAACGGTCGCCGGTAAGCGCGCGCCGCAAACTTGAGCAGCGCGTCCAAGTGCCGCGGCTCGGCCTCGAGTCGCATGCGCTCCACAGACCGGATCGTGTTGTCCACCCGCCGGAAGTGATCGCCAATCGCCTCCATCGCCACCGGATTATTACTAGGCTCTACCTTGGCGAAATACGCATCGCGCAATCCCAAAATCACCGGCGTCGAGCTGACCTCTTTATCTGAAGGCCGCACGCTGCCCGACTCGCGGCCCTTCCCCCGCACCTCGCCGCTCTGATTGAAGAAATACTGCACCCACGTCCGCGTCGTGTAGTCGCCGATGTAATCGAACTCGTCCCACAGCCGGTTCAGCTCCTTGATTCCTTTGTCATCCAGTATCAGTTCCATCAGCGGCGTATCGTCGCGGAAATATCCCATCACATTGTGGAAGCCGGCGCTCAAGTATCGACCCTTGTCCTCGGAATCGTCGGGGAAAAACCGGCCCCGCTCGCGGACGTAGAACACATCCGGGAAAACAAAACTCAAGCTCGCAAACGCCGCCTCGTAAGCCGCCCGCTGAGCCGCCGTCGGGATCACCAGATCCGAATCGCAGGCCCGCGCCTTTAACGCCAGCTTCGCCCATCGGACGGCCGCTTCCTGTCCCAACCCGGGATGCTTGCCCGCCTCCGGCGCCACCGGCTCCGGATCGCTGGCCAGGCGTAGCGCGCCACGGTCGAAATCCCGACGGTGCGAGGCAAACGCCCGCAGCTTCCAGTTCATTAGCGGTTGCGAGGTCGGGCTCAACCCCTTCACTACCGGAGCGGCAAATTGCATCGCCGTATGGCTGCGCACCTTCACCACAAAATCGCGCATCTCTACGCATTGCGCGCGCGCAATGTCCGGCGCCTTGGAGTCCGGCGCAGGCAACGCACGCCACATCGTCCTCAGCTTGGCCACCGGCCCCACTTCAGCGTTCCCCGGCCCCTCGAGAAACTGCCAGACCATCGGCAGATACTTCGCGCTGATCTTCGCGTCCGCCGCCATCCGCCCGAGCGTCGCGGTGGGCCTACCCAATGTCACTCGATGCTTGAATCGCCACGCCGCCTGAAAATAGTCCGCGTAGTCGGTAGGCTGCCGCGCGTAGAAATCCACAATCCGCTTGATCGCATACTTCTCGCGGTCGGTCTCCACCAGCATCGGGTGCGGCGCAAAATCGAATCCGTCCGGCGTGAGCACCATGTGGTCGCCCACCTCGCGCGCCGCCTGCAGATACTTGTTGAGCAGCGCCGGCGACATGGATAAGGATTCGCCTGTGTTGTCGAAACCCGCTTGATTGGCCGGATCCACCGGAAACTCCCGCGTCGGGCGAATATCCACGCCCGTCAGGTCCCGAATCGTGTAGTTGTACTCGGCATTGCTCAACCGGTGCGCCAGCACCTCGCCAGGATCCCCGGCATGCCTGCGCGCCTCGCTGGCCCGCATCGCCTGAATCCAACCGACCACCTGCTGCCGGCTTTCCGTCGCCGGCTGCGGTCCTTGCGATGGAGGCATCTCCTTGGCCGCCAGCCTCTCCATTATCAAATTCCATCGCGCATGATCCCGCACCACCGCGTCCACAGTGGAGTAAGGACGCATATCGAACTGCGCCGCCGGCGCATCGCCGCTATGGCAGCCGATGCAGTACCGCGTCATAAACGGCCGCACGGTCTGCGCAAACTTGCGCTCGAGCTCAGAGACGGGAGCAGCGTCAACGGCAGCGCAAAATCCCAGCAAGAAACAAAATGATAAGAACCGCATGGGAATGCCCTCAGGCTATCATTAAACCGTCGAAACTATGGAAGATTTCGTGCGCCTCTACCATCTCGCCTTTGCCGGGTACGGCGCCAGCCCTGTGGAACAAACGCCATCTCGAATCTCCCGAGCGGGAAGACGCCTTGGTGGTGGCACGCGCCTTGCGTATCGAAGGCGACCGTGAGGCCCGGAGCCTAGCCGAAAAGATCGAGCAAGCCTGCCGTGCCGCTGTCTAAGATTCAAACCGATATTTGCTCGATGGCCGGCGTGGGTTTCGGGCGTGCCTATGGAACTCAATCAACATCATGCGACCCTCGAATCATTTACATTGCTTCCGAAACGGAGCGAATGAGCAGGTGGTGTTCCACCCAGGCACGGAGCGACTTCAACAGTGCTCGCGTCTCAGCCCGGTTCAGCGGCCCCGTGCCGTCGTAGTCGTCGTACCGATACACCGCACCAAACGGCGTGAGCTCGTCCAAATTCTCGAACTCGCCCGGCAACGGCGCGCCCGAATGTGCCAGGGAATCCATCAAGGCTCCCAATTCGTGGGTCTTGTGGAACGTGACGCCCAAGTCGGACAGCAACGCCTTCAACATCTTCTCCGCAGCCTGTTGACAGTGGAAGCCGACTACCTCGTCGCTCACGCTGGCGCATTCCAGGACCGCATCCAGCAAGGATTCGTCCTGAGCGGCCTTGCGTAGAAAGATCTGGGCTTGCTCACGCCGCTTCATACAGGACCTGTCCCTCGGTGGCAGCTTGGTAGTAGACGTTGCCGGGAGTGTCCCGCCAATACTGAAAGTTTGCGTCACTGACGACCAAGAGATCGATGGCCATGTCGAAGGAACGAAGGAGGCGATTCAGACGTACGATCTCTGCAAAGCGATTGGCGGGTTTCTCTTCCACCACCATGATGTCGAGGTCGCTATCGCTGGCGGCTTCGCCCCTGGCCTGGGAACCGAAGAGGATGATCCGCTTCGGACGGGCCGCCTGGACCAGCACGCCTGTCACGTTTGAGACGATCTGTCTGGTTGCAGGACTCAAGGCTAACACTACTCCTACGACTAGCTTGCCACATGTAGGTGCCGGACGAGAGAGAATGCTCGTGCCGAGGGAAACGCCAGGTCCCTGGTTACCGTCGCCATCCAACGCTGGCTTTCGACTCTTCCGGGCTTCATTAACCTTGTCGCACAGCCAAGCCGGGCGGCTGTAAGCCAAGTAATTCGTTGCCATCAAGCGATACGAGGTCCGCGGTCAGCGGTTCGGTTAAACGATGCCAAAGGCCCGGCTCACCAGAGGCTCCCCTCACTCCAAAGATAGACAGCACCACGCCGCGGCTAAGGATATACGGGTGAGGTGGAGGATTCGTGAACCCACACGCCGTTTCTCGGTGGGAATTTCGGGAACTGTGTACCTTAATCAGATTCGCCGGAGCTTCGCCTGTTTCGGTGCGAAAGAATTAGGAGCATGAGGCTTGACGAGTTCTGCAAAACAATGTATTTTTATTACATGCCTTTGCAAAACTGTCCTGGTCTTCCTGGTCTTCGTCCCGATTTGAGCTTGCTCCCCTTGGCGGGCGAGGCGCTCCAGAGGCTGGGCGGGCTTTCGGATCTGATCTTCAGGGCTCTCGATGCGGGCGCGACAAAGACTAGATCCTATTCTCATGACCTATGTGACAACGAGAAGCCAGAGCCCTTCATACGGGAAACTATTGTTCGGCACCAGACCCGGCGGTTTCTCCGAAAGAATGGGATCAACGCCGAAGAGGATGCCATCGATCTCGCTGACGAGCCCCTGGTCTCGGTACTCATCCAATATCGTGGCGTCGCTGTAAGGATACTCAAGGCCAACGACGGGGTGCCGCCGGGATGCGGAAAATCGGAACGGAGAAAGGGCTTCTACGGTCAAACGCCCGTATCCAAGCTAAACAGCAGGGGGAAGGTTGTAACCACGAACTTAAACTTGCTCTATCTGTGGGACTTCGACGAACTCATGGGTATCGGCAGGGTGCAATTGGCATGCCCGATTGTGGGCGCGGAGAGATCCAGGGACATAGAGTGCTATTGGATAGTGCCACTTCAGCATCCAGCAGAGAATGCCACCATCCAGACGGTTGCCTCCGACGAGGATGACGACCTTAAAGCGATGTTCACCGACGCCGAGGACGACACTGCCGAGAAATCTGGAAGCTAAGCGCGCGCAGGATAGGTCAGTGATGTACGGAAGTCGTATCAGGATCGCGCGAGAAATTTGCTGCATGAGCCAGCAGGAGCTTGGCGAAAAAATCGGCACATCGCAAGCCGGAGTTGCATCCCTGGAGTCTGGACGCTATAGGCCATCATCGGAGTTCCTTGAGAAGATCTCCATGGCTACCGGCTTTGGGTTTAACTTCTTTGAGTTGGGCGAGCTACCAGAGTTATCGGCCGGAAGTTTACTCTATCGTTCACAGGCATCCATAAAGCCAAGCGTAAAGACGCACGCGCACGCGCACTGCTTGGTTGCATTCGATCTTGCTTTACGGCTATCGAATAAGCTGAAGGCCATCCCGGTAAACATTCCTAGACTGTCAGATCGCGATCCAGCGCAATGTGCGCGGCTGATGAGAGCTTCCCTCGGGTTATCGCCGAGCACCCCAATCAAGAATCTGATTCGTACGTTGGAAAAAAGCGGCGTCTTTGTGTTCGGAATTCCAATGGAAGCCGAAGGCTTGGACGGCTTCTCCGCTTGGGCAGGAAGCAAAAACGAACGGCCTGTAATCGCGCTACTCGAAGGCAAGTTTGGCTATCGACAACACTTCACGACAAGCGAGGAGCTGGGTCACTTGGCAATGCATCACCCTCTCAACATAAGCCAAGAGGATGCCGACAAAGAAGCCCGCTTGTTCGCCCAAGAGTTCCTATTGCCAGCCGAGGCCATGGATCTGGAAATGCCGCGTCCCGTAACGCTGAGCGGGCTATCCGAGATGAAGCCACGCTGGATGGTGTCGATACAGCTTCTTGTTATGCGCGCGGAGGCGCTTGGATTCACGACCCCCAATCAGTCCCGCTATCTTTGGCAGCAGATAAGCTCTCGCGGCTGGCGCAAGCGCGAGCCAGGAGACGATATCGTGCAGCAGGAGTCCCCTCGGATGCTGCGGGCAATGGCTGAAGTTCTGTATGGGACGCCTCTAAACATGAGCAAGCTATCAAAAGACCATGGGCTCCCGAGCAAGCAGATTCGCAGCCTGTTCGGAGTGCTGGATACGCCTTCGCGAGTGCTGTCCTTTTCAGGTAAGAAAACGATCTAAAAGAGAAGGAGGGCGTGAGCCGGTGCTCAGGAGCGTCTTACAAGACGCCAACGGGTTATGGATAGCGGTGAGTAGCTAATGCAAGGTCGTCCGCCAGCCCCGATGCCCCTGGCAGGTTCATTCACCGTCACCAGGAACGGGGGGCTCTTCGTGCTGCCAACACAGGGTCGCTCCTGGTCTCGATAGACGCGAACAAAACTCGCCCTTCCCGATAAGCTTGACGAAATACTGGCGAACCAATGGTTCTAAGTCCACGACCAAGTGGCCCCCGCAACTGCACCAATTGCGGTACTGGTTGTGAAAGGCTGCCGCCGCGTGAAGCTCAACGCAGCCGCCGCGACCCGCTACAGCGAACGGCCCCCTTCCTTCAACTAGGGCGGGGCGCACGCCAAACCAAGCGCCTTCTAGTTCTCCCCAATCCCAATCAGGAAACCCGCCGCGCCACCACCAGCGTAATATCATCCACCGCCGCCGCCGTCCCCATGAACTGCTCCACGCTCTCGCCAATCACCTTGGAAATCGCCGAGGCCGCCAAGCCACTCACCGGCCGGAGCGCCGCCAGGAGCCGTTCCTCGCCGTACTCCTCGCCGGTGGGCGACTGCGCCTCGGTGATCCCGTCGCTGAACATCACCAGCACGTCGCCTATTTCCAGCCGCAGACTCGCCGACTCATACCGCGCCCCCGACAGAATCCCCAACACCGGGCCACCCACTGTAAGCTCCTCGATCTCACCGGTCGCCGCCCGCACCAGATACGGCGGGTTATGCCCCGCATTCGTGTAGTTCACCGCGCCGGTGGCCGGATCGAGCGCGCATAGAAAGAAGGTGACAAAGCGATTGCCGGGGCACGTCCGCGCCACGCTCGTGTTCAACCGCGTGATCAATGTCGCCACGTCGGCCGGCTCCTCAATCAGAACCTGCACACGCGCCTGCAGGCTCGACATCAGCAGCGCCGCCGCCAAACCCTTGCCGGCCACGTCGCCCACGATGATCCCCAGCAGTCCGCCGGCCATGTGGAGGTAGTCGAAATAATCTCCGCCCACCGAGCGGCACGGGTAGCTGAAAGCGGCCAACTCCATACCGGGCACCGGCGGCGGCTGGCGCGGCAGCAGGTTGCGTTGGATCTCGGCGGCCTGCTCCAGTTCCTTGGCCATGACGCGCTCAATTTGTTCGACTTCCGACAATCGCTCGTTCTCAATACGAATCGCGGCGATGTTGGCCATCACCGTGAGCAGCGTCAGGTCCTCTTCGGTGAATTGGCGCAGCAGGTTCTGTGAGTCCACATAGATCAGCCCAATCACCTTGTCCTGCGTTTGCAGCGGGACGGCCAGAAAGCTGAGGATGCCCTGCTGAACGATCGTGTGGCTTTCGCGCATCTCGGCGTGCAACCGGGTGTCGGCCACTAGCATCGACTCTTTGTCACGCAGCACGCGGTCCCGCACGGCTGAGCTGATACGGAAGCCAGCCCCGGTGGCCGCCCGCGCCGTCAGCACGCCGTCTTCCTCCAGCATGAGCACGCCGCGCTTGGCGCCCACTGACTTAATCGCCAAGTCCAGGATCACCCGGAACAGCTCTTTCAGCGGGCGATGCCCGGCGAGCTCGCGGCCGGCATCCAGCAACGCCTGCACCCGCGGCGTGCCGGCCAGCGCCGACGTTCGCAACGCGGCCTCCAGGCCCCCGGCGCCCTTGCCCACCACTCGTTCCAGGCTGGTGGTGATGCGGGAGGGCGCCATCACAGTCTGGTTCAGGTCTTCTTCAAAGACCACGTTGGCTGCCGTGTCGCTCAGGTTCGGATCCACCAGTGCCAGTGTCAGCCGGCCCACACCGATCCTGTCTCCCAGCCCCAATAATCTCCGGCCCGCCAGCGGCTCGCCGTTCACACTGGTGCCGTTCTTGCTGCCCAGGTCTTCCACCCACCATTGGGAACCGTCCGAATCGATGGCGATGTGACGTCTGGACAAGATGGCCTCGTCTGGAAAAGCCAGATCGTTATCGGAGGTGCGGCCCAGCGTGATCCTTCGGCCGGTTAAGGGGATCACGCGCGTTTCGCCGTCGGGCATATGAATGGATAGTTCTCTGGTGGTGGACATGGGCGCCTTGGTCTCAGGATACTACCGTATCCAAATTGCCGATTCACCGGCGGGGCGGGGAAAACAGCCGTCAACGTGACCTAAGACACATTTCTGACAGAAAATGAGAGATTTTTACCTCCTGAGCGCACTTTACCTTTATGTTGGCGGACCGAACCGCCGATAGGAACAGGCAGAGTCCGGAGTGTCAAGGACAAAGTAGCCGGACCGCCCCCGAAGGAGAGAGGGATGATGAGGAAAGCAGCCGTAGCGTCGTCGTCAGCAACAAGTAGAACCAGCAGCACCAGCCGTGCGGGAGCTCCGCAACCGGCAGTCCGCTCAGTAAAAACCACCACCCGTCCGGCCCCCAAGTCCGCCGTCCCCAGTCGGCGAGCGCCGGTAACCCCGATTGTCACCAAGCCCACCGCCAAACCTGCTGCTGCCGCCGCTAACCCGGCCCGCCTTGCGGTGGTGCGGACTCCTCCGCCGGCCCCTCGGCCGATCGCTGTGTCCCCTGCTTTGCCTGACAACCCGTTCCGGAATTCGCTCCTCGCCAGACGCCAGGAGTTGACCGGAAACCTGGAAGACACCAAGTTCGACACGCTGGCCAAGATGGGGCGCGTTGCCGAGGATGACCAGGCCCAGATGTCGCACGAAGAGTTCATCTCGTTGAAGCGCAACAGTATGGATTATCAAGCGCTCCGTCAGGTCAACGCGGCTATTGAGCGCATCAACACCGGCGAGTACGGCATTTGCGCCTCATGCGAGGAGACGATCTCGGAAAAACGCCTCAAGGCCATTCCGTGGGCCAAGTACTGCGTCTCCTGTCAGGACCGGATTCAGTCTCGTGGCTACGATGACACTGTGACTGAGGACGAGGAAGCCATCCCAACCGAAGGCTGGTAGTACCCACAGCCTGCGCGGCTGCGCGGGCTGCGATACACTCGTTTCTCAATGGTATTGCCGGTGATTGTCCGCCGCCATTGGTTCGAGGCCCGAGACCTGATCCGCTTTCCCGAGGGCAAAGCGGCCAACGTTCTGCGTGGCGGTTTTGGTCACTCGCTGCGTGCCGTTGCCGCGCCGGAACTTTACGAACGCATCTTTGAACCTAAGTCCTTCGGGCCCGGGCCCAGCGGCTTGGCCGATCCTCCCCGCCCTTTTCTGTTCCGCGCCGCCCATCTGGATGGACTCGAGGTGGCCCAGCATGACGACTTCTACTTCGACGTCCACATTTTCGGCGACCCGGAAATCGCCACGCCCATCTCGGCCGCCCTGGAGCATCTTTTTGAGACCGGCGCCGGCATTGGACGAGGTAAGGCCAAGTTGACCGCGACGGTGGACGAGCGAGTGGAGATTCCCTTGTTGCAGGAGGAAGTGGCCACGCTCGCCAAAGTCACGTTTATCACCCCTACCGAGCTCAAGCATGAAGGCCGCGTCTGGGCCGAACCCGATTTCGCCGTGCTCATCCGCCGCATTCGCGACCGCGTATCCACGCTCATGTCTCTCTACGGTCCGGGCGAGCCGGCTTTGGATTTCCAGCTCTTCGGACAGCTCGCCACCGAGGTGCGCACCGTGCGCTCAGATATCGATCTGCGCGAAGTGGCCCGCACCTCGGGCCGCACCGGTCAAACGCATCCCATCGGCGGCATGGTCGGAGAAGCTGAGTATGCCGGGCCGCTGGACGCCTTCATTCCCTTCCTGCGTGCCGCTTTCTATACCGGCGTGGGGCGGCACACGGTGTGGGGCAACGGCTGCATCTCCACGCAAATTCTGCTGCCGCCAGGCCCCGCCGCCGCATAACCATGAACGACATCGAACTCCAGGAATATTTTGCCGTTGAGAAAGCCGTTTCGGATTTCGACCTGCGACTGCTCACCATCAAGGGCTGGGGCGTAACGTTAAGCTTGGCAGCGCCGCAGCCAGCAGAGTGCGGCCTTGTGGACGCTGGAAGGCACTGTTAGAGCGTTTCAGATTTCTGCAGAGTCACGCTTGCCGGCGCGGCTTCCGTACCGAGGCGCGACCGTTAGGAATCGCTCTACACCTGAACTGAAAACGCTCTAATGCACCGCCGGAGTTCCGCAAAGAAAAGCCACGCTGGCTCTGGGAACGCTGCTTTTTTTCCTGGGCCGCTTTGGTCACCTGACGGGTTTCGCGCTCGGCGCCGCTGGGAAATGAACGCCTTCACCCCCCTTGATTCCATCATCTTCTCGCGGGCGTGCGCGAAGCTGGGGGAGGTTGGAAGTAGTAGAGAAGCACGCCGCGCCCGACTCGCTCTCGCGGCTTCACAAGATCGGGCCAGAGCCGCAACTCTGGACGCTCTTCCATCAAACCCATGCGAGCAACCTTCCAGAACGTGGTACTGACCGCATTCCAACCAGGGGACGGCGAGACTGGGTCGCTTGCCTCAATCGGCGGGAAGCCATGATAGTCATGCAGGTAAGCCCTAATAAACGGACTGAAGGCCACGCTGGGCGCGCCCACCTCGCGCAGTCTGTCGCTTAGCCGCAACATGTCCTGGCCCCAGTCAAGGTCTGAGTCGGCCAGAATCCGCTCCGGTTCGTCACCCGCCAGTTCGTTGAAGTAGGCAAGGTAGTCCGGATGGTGCCACGCACCGGACAAGACGAGCCATCCCGCCAAAACGAGTGCGGTCCAGTTCAGCCAACTCCCCTCGGACGCGCGCACCAGTCGCTCCCAGGCGAAGGCGGATGCCAGCAGGACAAAGAAGATATAGATGGGCAGCACGTGCCGAACGCCAATGTTAATGCGGCTATAGACGCCCACCGTCAGAATTCCCAAGATGCACGCCAAGGGTACTGACCAAACCAGTTTTTCTCGCCCTCGCCAAGCCAGCGCAATGCCGCCGCTCAGCAAGCCCAGAAAGGCCAAGGGAGTCTTCACTCCTAAAGCAACCGGGTAGAAGAGCCAGAATCCGGAAGTATTTCGTGTTCCAAGCAAGTAGGAAGGGTGCCCGCTGGCTTGATGCTGGTAGGCCTGCCGGATGCCAGCGAAAAATTCTGGAGCGGGCAGACCGCCTCCGACCGAGAACCGATAACCCGCCCACACCGTAACGGCGCAAACCAACAGAGCGATAAGAAACGATAGCCCATGCCGCGCGGTCATCAATCGGCCCAACGCCGCGAGCCCGCGATCCGACCACATCCGCCAAACCAAAATTCCTCCGATGCACGCCGGAAGAAACGCCAGACTGGAGAACTTCGACAGCACGGCTAAGGCACAACCGAAGCCCATCACGGCGCCTGTCGCCGAACTGGGATGCTCCGCCCAAACCAGCAGTGCATAGAAAGCTAAGCCGGCCGTGGCAGTGAGAGCCATGTCCGTCGTCGCAACCGCAGCGTGAGCGAGTATCGATGGCAGTAGCGTGAAGGTGATCACCGCGAGCGCTGCCTGGGGTTTCCCGTACCAGCGCGCACCCGCTGCCCAGACGACAGCGCACGCCAGCCAGAAGAACGGCAGTGTCCCCAAACGCGCCAGCATCAAATTTCGCTCGTACTTCCCATCGTGGTACAGAATTGCCGCGCCCTCGCTGTAGATTTCCTTGCGGCCCTGGCTGCGCTCGCCCGCTAGAAAAGGTCCGAGCGCGGAAAAGACTCGCGCCAGCGGAGGGTGCTGCGGTTCAAGCTGATAAGATCCCTTCGCCAGCCACTCCATCCCGCACGCGACGTGTGCCGGTTCATCAATGGTGTGGTTGAACACCGGGTAGGTGGCTACAATCCTGACTGTCGCGATTAGTACGGCCGCACCGGCGATCAACAGGCTTCTTGACGCCAGCACTGCCCGTAGTCGCCCGGGCCACGCCGTTTTGCCCGCGCTCTCTGCGGACGTAGCGATCTTGGGCGTATTGCTCCTAGTCCGTTTGGTCACTTCGGGTCACTTCACTGCTTCGTTGATTTAGTTTTCGGCCCATCACGCCCAGTGCAATCAGAAGTAACACACCGCATCCGCTTAGCACGGCGCCCGTTCTGAAATAGGTGGAGCGGAAGCTCAGTTCGAGCCGTTTTTCGCCCGCCGGTACGACAACGGCCGTCATGGCATAGTCGGCTTGCAAAATCGGGCAGGGAACACCGTCCACGGTCGCTCTCCATCCAGGAAAGTATGGCAATGCCAGTCTTAGCACGCTTGGCGTCGCGGCTTTATATGAGAATCTGTACCTCTGTTCGTCAGCAGCCAAGATCGTCACGGCAGCGCCGGGGTCCTGCTGAACTATAGGTGGAGGTCCAACCATCACCACCTGCCTGGGCGAATCCAGTGTGTCCAGCGCCTTCAGCGCCTCAGCTTCATTCGATACCACTAATAGTTCTTTGGGAAAATATGCGCGAGGCAATCGCGTGGGATTGTCTCGCATCTCTCTAGAGGCCATGTCGAGCACACGGCTGATCGAGAGCGAATCGCGCAGTTTCGGATTGCGGGCGAGAGCGCCTCGGAATTCCAAGTAACCGGACAAGGCCAGAGGGTTGTAGCCATAAGTGGTCTCCATCCGGAGGTCAAGCGGGTGGTTTAGTGGCCCCAAGGCCGTCAACTGATCGGGCGCCTCAAATCTAGTAAGAGTCGGCACGGTGGGAACCAGCCGGCTTTGAGCCAAGGCTAGTCGGTTGCCGTACAGCGACTCGAAACTCTGGTGCGCGTAGGCCAGAGGGTTGGTCCACATGTTGTTGCTGCAAAGGTCGAGCGCTAAGATCGCGACAACTGCCACGCCAGCCCAACGCCATCGCGATTCCAGCCAATTCACCCCGGCGGCCGCGAGCATCGATAACGCGAAAGCCGCCACAAACCAGGCATGGACTGGTGCGCGCACGCTGCGAAAGCCAGGCAACCAGGCGACGAGCCGGAATACACCCAACGCCGGGCCCGCCATGTACAGCAGTGCGGGAATCCCGAGCCAGAGTGCATATGGGCGGACCGTGGCACTTCGCAATCCGAGCAGCGCCAGAGGGACTAGCAAGAGCCCGGAGTAAAAATAGTATTGCGTCACATCGCCCGGGCCTTGAAAGCTGCCCGACATCGCCCCCAGGGAATCCGGAAGCGCCAGCGTGAGCAAGGATCGAGCCTCCAAGGCGCCATCGGCGCTGGTGCTATAATTCGCCGAAGCTCGGACGGATCGCGCCGTCAACTCCAGGCCCGGCAGCGTCTGAATGGCCGACAGCAGCGCCGCACCAGCAACTACGACGAGAAGAAATCCGGCTGCCCTCTTGCCGGCCTCGCCGGGCCGTAGGACGGCCATCGCCACAACCAGCAAGCTCAACGCCGCGAATGCGTAGAGCGCGGTTTGGAAGTGTCCAGCTAAAATGAGCGCGCCTCCGCACAACGTCCCCCAGAATAGCCCTGACCAGAAGCGGTCTTCTACGGCCATGAAGAAAGCCAGGATCAGGCACGGAAACAAAGCAGCCGATTCGAAGATGCCAATGTGGGAGCTATGTCCGGCAAAGAATCCGCCCAATGCGTAACTCAGCGCCCCTACCGCCGCCGCGCTACCTGCGAACCATCGGCGCAGCAGGAAAAACATACCCGCCGCGGCGAGCAGGGCATGGAACGCCAATTCGGCCTCCAGCGCCTTTGCGCCAGCGCCGGCGAGCATGAAGGGCCAGTTGCCCGGATACCATGCGCCCGTTTGGGGATCGGCCATGAACGGAAATCCGGAGAATACGTATGGCGTCCAAAATGGAATGTCACCCCGCCAGATCCGCTCGGCAAAGTATCTTTGGGCCGAATAGTGAACGTCGACGGCATCCCACTGGATGCTGGCATCCGGACTGAGTAGCGGAACGGCATAGGCGATGAGAATCACTGCGGCCACCACCCAGTGCCACCACATAAACGGGCTTGGGCGAGGCGGCTCGGGTCTCGGCTCGGGCTTCGTCGAGATTTTTTTCTTGGCCATCGAAAATCACAAAACTACAGGTCCGCCATGATACCAACATCCTTTACCCCAACTCCCTAACGCCGTCGAGTTTGAATCGTCTTACCGCCTTGCTCAAGTCATGTCTCACCGCCATCCTCGTGCTGGCTCTCGGTCCGGCGCCGCCATGCCAAGCCCAGGAATTGAAGGCCACCGCGGGCACCGAAGTGCTCCTGGGCGAGTCTCCAGACGTGGCTGTGACAGGGCTCAAGCCAAAGGAGCGTGTAACCCTCCATGCGTATCGCGCTGCCTCTGCCAGTCCGCGCACCCTCGCCCATGCCTACGCCGAATTCGAAGCCGATTCCCGAGGCCTCGTCCAGGTGGACACCACGCCGCCTGTAAAAGGCACCTACGAGGGAGCGGACCCACTTGGCCTCCTCTGGTCCGGGGAAAAATCGGCTTGGGCAGACATGGGCATCAAGTCGGGCCGTAGTGTAGTGATCCGCCTCGAACGTGCCGGCGTCGCGGCCGCGGCCCAACTCACGCTGCAACTAACCGACGGCGAGGACCGAGTGGACATCCAGGATGTTGCCGAGGCCGGACTCAACGGCGCCTTCGCCAAGCCGAAAAATGCTACCGCGCCGATCCCCGCCATCATTCTCCTGCACGGCAGCAACGGTGGCAGCACCCAGGAGGCACGCGCCAACGCTATCCGTTTTGCTCAACTCGGCTACGCGGCATTCAGCCTCAACTACTTCTCCTGGACCGGCTTCGGCGGGCTGCCGCGAGCGCTGGTCAACATCCCCATCGAAAACCTCACCGCCGCCCGCGCTTGGCTATCTCGTCAGCCTGGCGTGACCACCGATCAGGTGTCCGTATGGGGTGTGTCGAAAGGCGCTGAATACGCGCTGGTCGCCGCCGCGAACTTGCCGTGGATTCACCGGGTCGTAGCCTGCGCCCCGAGTAGCGTAGTCTGGTCCGGCTTCGGGCGGCCGCCCGTTCCCGGCGAACTGTTCTCCTCCTGGACCGCCAAGGGCCGCTCGCTGCCTTTCATCCCCTACGACAACTATGACGACGTGCTGTCAGGACGTCTCTCGGCGGGGCGCAGTCCACCGCCGCAGCTTGGCTAAGCTCTCGAACGCGGATCGCCAGGCCGCCCGCATTCCCCTTGAGAACACCGGCGCGCGCATTCTCCTCCTTGGCGCCACGCGCGACCATGTGTGGCCCTCGGGCGACATGACTCGCGATATCGCCGCCACGCTGCGGGCCGCCGGGAAGGGCGAGCAACTGACGGCCCGGGTCTTCCAAGACGCCTCCCACTTCATTTGCGGCACTGGGGAGGAATTGCAGCGCATCGCGCCCGTCGTCAATCCCGAAGGCGGCAACCCGTCGCCGGAAGCCACCGCCCGCGCCGCCGCTCAAGCTTGGGCCGAAACCAACGCTTCCTGGCCAGATAGCGGCCTGCGCGACTGCGCTACAATCATGGGGAGCAGTTCACGCTGCTAGATCCTCTTTGGAGAACCCCCTTGGCAGCAGCAGTCGAAGATAAGCTTTACAAAGCCGAATACCACGGTAGCGGCACTTTTACCATCACCAAGCCGAAGCGCAAAGCGCACAAGAAACGGCAGACCAGGGTCAAGAACCCGCAACGCGGCGCCCGGCGTTAATAGGCCAGGCCCGCCTGCGATGAAGATCTCGGAGTTTCACCTTCATCCCATCGCGGTCGCCGACGGTCCGCTGCGCAGTTCGTACGGACGGCATGCTCCCTACGCGCTTCGCACGATCGTCGAGCTCAAGACCACCGATGGATTCACCGGCATTAGCGAAACCTACGGCGGCGATGGCCCGCTGGCCGCGCTCGAAGCCGCGCGTTCGCTCGTGCTGGGCCGCGATCCTTTCCAACTCACCGACTTGTGGTTAAAGCTTGGCCAGCAGGCCGAGCGCGATCGCACGGGTGACCGCAGCCAGACCTATCTCGTGCCCGGCGAAAATCCCATGGACGTGCACGCCCGTACGTTTGCGGCTGTCGAAGTCGCCTGCCTCGACATCATCGGCAAAGCTGTCGGCAAGCCACTCTGCGATGTCGTCGGCGGGCGCGCCCGCAGTTCGCCTCCTTTCTCCGCCTATCTCTTCTACAAGCATGGTGGCGGCGGTGGACTCGGCGCCGACGCGCGTGAGGACGAGTACGGTGAATGCCTCGACGCCAAGTCGATGGTGCGCCAGTGCAAGCAGATGATCGCGCAGTATGGGTTCAAGGAAATCAAGCTCAAGGGCGGCGTGCTCGATCCCGATCAGGAGATCGAAACCATCAAGCAATTGCGCGCCGAATTCGGCCCTAAGTTCCCGCTACGCATCGATCCCAACTGCGCCTGGTCAATCGACACTAGCGTACGCGTTGGGCGCGAGTTGAAAGTGGAGTTGTCCGATGGCGGCTACCTCGAAGACCCCACGGCGTCGATCGAGGGCATGGCCGAAGTGCGCCGGCGTCTGCTCGCCGAAGGCAACGAGACGCCGCTGGCGAGCAACGTCGCCACGACGGCGTTCGAGCATCTGCCCATCGCCAAGCGGCTCGACGGCGTGCAGATCGTGCTCTCCGATCCCCACTACTGGGGCGGCATCCGCAATCAACAGCATCTTTCTAAATTCTGCGAAGTGCTCGGCCTCGGCATGTCTATGCACTCCAACAATCACCTCGGCGTCAGCATGATGATCATGGCTCATGCCTCGGCCGCCTGCCCGCATCTCACTTACGCCTGCGACACCCACTACCCGTGGCAGACCAATGTCGACGAGGTGGTGGAGGGCGGACGCGTGCCCATCGTCGACGGCTGCGTCCACATCGGTGACAAACCGGGGCTGGGCGTCGAGCTTGACTACGATCAGTTGGCGCGCGGCCGTGAGCGTTATTCCAAGCTCACCTATCGCAAGCGTGACGACGAAGCCGAAATGCGCCAGCACGTGGATCCCAATTGGAAGCGGATCCTTCCGCGGTGGTAGCCTGACAGGAGAAAAATGAGCGCTCATCGTGAATTTGCCCGCAAACTGACCGGCGTCTTCGGCTTCCCCATCACGCCGATGAAGCCGGATCAATCCATCGACTATGACGGCCTCGCCAAACTGGTGGACTGGATGACGCAGTATCCTTTTTGCGCGCAGGTCACGGTGGGCGGCACCGGCGAGATTTATTCGCTCACCGCAGCCGAAGCCATCGAGTGCGTGCGCGTCTCGGTGAACGCCACGGCCAAGCGCATGCCGGTGGTGGCGGGCGTAGGCTACAGCGCGCCCATCGGCGTGGAAATGGCGAAGGGCATGGCCAAGGCCGGCGCTGACGCGCTGCTCATCATGCCGCCCTATTACACCAACGCGCCCACCGAAGGCCTCTTCCGCTATTACGAAACCATCGCGGGCTCGGTGGATATTCCGGTGTCGATCTACAGCCGCGATTGGGCCGTGTTCACGCCCGATATGGTCTCGCGCCTCGCAGACCGCATTCCGAATCTCTCCTTCTGGAAGGACGGCCAGGGCGACACGCGCAAGTTTCAACGCATTATGGGTACCGTGGGAGATCGCCTCGCCTGGATCGGCGGCATTGGCGACGATTGCGCCGCCGGCTACTTCGGCATCGGCGTCCAAGCCTACACCTCCAGCATCTCCAACATCGCCCCAAAGCTCTCGCTCGCCATCGCCGATGCCGGCATGCGGCGCGAGATGGATAAGCTCGCCGCCATCCTCAAGAAATACGTTCACCCGCTCTACGCACTGCGCGACAAAACGCGCGGCTATGAGGTGACGGTGATGAAGAAGATGATGGAGATGATGGGCAAGCCCGGTGGCCCCTCGCGCCCGCCGCTGGTGGACGTGAAGCCGGAAGAGATCCCCGAGATCCAGAAGTTGATCGAG
>JAYTKJ010000584.1:0-2525 GCA_043730365.1 Acidobacteriota bacterium
GTGCCGGTCGCCTATCGGAACGTCGGTCACCTGGCGGTGATGGTGCCCGGTGTGACGTTCGGCACACGCATGGGGAGGACCACCGGATCCACGGGGAGAACGTCCCCCAGCGGAACGGCGGTGTCGCTGGTGGCGCACGGGCAGACTGACCAGACGCAGTCACTGACACTCGACGGAATCGACGTCAAAGAGCCGCGGTACAACACGATGACGTTGACGCCCTCGCTGGACGCGATTGCCGAGTTCCGGGTGCAGACGGCGGCCTACTCGGCCGAGTATGGGCTGGGCGGCGGCGCCCAGGTGCAGATCGCGATGAAGTCGGGGACGAACGCCTTCCACGGAAGCCTGTATGAGTTTCACCGAAACAGCGCGCTCGATGCGGAAGATTATTTTCTCAACTTCGAGTTGGCGCCTGGCGAGGTGCGAAAGAACAAGAACGCGCTGCGCCGGCACCAGTTCGGAACGTTCCTGGGTGGTCCGGTGCTACTGCCCGGCTATAACGGCCGCAACCGGACGTTCTGGTCATTTAACTACGAAGGCCGGCGCGAGGTCAGCGAATCGGTGGCTACAGGATGGTTCCCGTCGGCGGCTATGCGCAGCGGTAACTTCTCGCAGTTACTGAACCCTGTGGATCTTACCGGGGCACTGGCGCGGCAGCCGATCGTCATCTACGATCCGCAGACCGGAGTTCCATTTCCGGGCAACGTGATTCCGCCAAGCAGGATCAATGGGGGAGCGAAGAACCTGTTGCCGTACTTCCCCGACCAGCAGTTTCAGCAGCGCGATCCGCTGGATTTCACCAATCGCAACGCTCTCCGCATCCCGGTGAGACAGAACGCATGGTTCGTGCGCGGCGATCACAACTTCAGCGAGAGAGACCGGGCATTTGTGCGGCTCGCCTGGGACAAGCAAACCTGGGACGGTCCAACCATCAATCCAAACTTCGGTTTGAATTTCGCAAACAAACCTCTCAGCTTCGCGTCGCAGTGGATTCACATCTTTTCGCCCACAGTGTTAAACGAGACTCGTTTTGGGTTTCTCGACACGCAGTTTTCGGCTCTCGAACGCCGGGCCGGAACAGGGTTCGATCAGAACGGCTTGGGCCTCGGGATCTTTAAAGTAGATTCGCCCACGGGCCAGCGCGAACTGACTAAATTGGAGGCACGGATTCCTTTGATTGAGGGGCTTGGAACTCAGTTCGGGGACGCGTACGGCGGCGGCATAGACGACATTCGGGTTTACAACTTCGCCAACCATCTTACAATTCAGAGAGGCGCGCATGGCATTAAGACGGGGTTCGAGTACCGGCGTACGGGGATGAACCGCTTCGCGGCCAATTACCCAGGCGGACGAATCGGGTTTAGCGCTCTAGAGTCGGGCCATGCGTTCGCGTCCCTGCTGCTAGGCTATCCGAACTTCGCTGAAACCGCGGAAGGACTGCCGCTTACGCAGCCGCGCTCGAATATGTTCAGCCTTTATGTGCTCGACGACTGGAAGATCACTCGCACCTTGACGGCTAATATCGGCGTGCGATATGACCATTTCGGCGCTCCTCACGATGCCGGCGGGTTCTGGCGTTCGTTCGATTTCGACCGGACCTTCCGGGCATCATCCGGTCAAATGCTGCCGACGTTGTATCCCGTCGAAACCGGTCAGGCAGCGGCGACGCCATTGTGGAACTACAACGAGAAGTTGATCATGCCGCGGATCGGACTCGCATGGCGTCCGGCGAACGGCTGGGTGTTGCGCTCCGGTTCGGGGTGGTATGCCAGCACGCCGCACTTCAACAATTTCACGATTCTCAACCTCATGCCCCCCTACTCGGGAAGCCAGCAATTCAATTCGGTCACGGACTCGGCACAGCAGGTTCCGGTGACTGCGGGTGGGCAGACGTTCAACTTGTCAACCCGGCGGTTCCGCCCGGGGACAACGCCGCTCGAACTGGGGCCTCGATTGTTTTCCGGCGCGGCGGGCGCGAATCCGGAGAACCTTTGGTACGTGGAGAAAAATAGGCGCAACCACAACCACTGGACATGGTCATTCGACCTGCAACGGGAGTTGCCGCTCGGGACAGCGTTAACTGTGGGATATGTCGGTAGCCGATCGATGCACCTGTCCGGGATTATTCAGAATTGGAACGCCGCTCCGCCCTCGTCGAATACCAACTTCCAGGCAAATCGACCGGTTCGATTCTTCCACGATCCACTCCGGCCCCAGGTGGAGGTACGGCAAGCCGGGCATCTACAGGCCATCGTGAACGGCCTCAACAGCTTCTATCACGGCATGACGGTTTCGCTCGACAAAAGGCATTCGCGAGGTTTGGCATATGGCATCTACTATGTATTCAGCAAAGCGAATGGGGAGAGCAGCGGGAGCCAGGACGGCGTCCCCGTTCAGAATCCGCGTAATTATAGGGAAGGACGTGGGCCACTGGCGTTCGACAGGCGTCATGTAACGGTGGCCAACTTTGTGTACGAGCTTCCGTGGCTGCGCGAATCCAAGGGCTTTGCGGGTTATGTGCTCGG
>JAYTKJ010000585.1:0-2347 GCA_043730365.1 Acidobacteriota bacterium
GCCTTCGACTCGAGAGAGTAGCTTCGGCCTGGCGCGTAGGTGTTACGTCGAATGCCTCGATAGCTTACCTCAATGCTCGGGGCCATGGAAGACGCCGCCCTCTTCGGGCAGGAACTTCGCATGGTGGCAAGGGAAGCCACGCGGCCGCCATGAAATGGCTGGAGTGAGGGCAAGTCAGACCCGGGAAGGAGATTCGCAAGTCGATTTTCGGCTGTTGCCCGGGGTTCAGGAGCGCAGGCGCGGAGGGCAGAGGGGATCAGAGTGCCAAAGGGCGCGAGAGGGCTTCGGCTCATTCGATCGAGCCAACTGGTGGGATCAGATTGATGACTCAGCTGGAGAATCCGGGTCGCGAATATGAAGGGGGAGTTTGCAAACCGAACGGCGAAGTTGCTGAGCCACCTCGATCACGCTTGAGGGGCAGAGACGGAAGAGCTTGGAATGGCAATGCACGAAGGCCGCCGTCAGAGTAAAGGCCAGCAACAGAATCAGGACGACCGCCGGTAAGCCGTGGTTGGGAACCGGCGCGCGCACCCCATTGACATCCTGGTGGGGGCGATGGCGGCAGGCATGGAGAAAGCCGTGCTTGAGGCCCCAGTTCTGAGTCAGATCGTTCCAGCCGTTATTCTCCAACTTCCAGCGGTCGTGACCCAGGCGCCGCACCAGCATGGTGGGAAACGTCTGCCGATCCAGCGTGGTAACCCAAACCCATTCATGCTCGGTGGTCTCCGGCTCGAGTTTGCCCCGGCGATAGTGATTCTGGGTGAGGGTCTCTTCGGACCGGACGACCCGGACCGGTTGCGGGTAGTCGGCCGAAAACGGTAACCCCTCGGTGTCCCAGACTTGGATTTGATAACTCTTGCCTGCTCGGGTCTCGACCGCGCTGCCATCGGCAGGGCGGCGGGCGAAGAGCCGGATGGCGGATTGATAAAGCTCGCGATGATTTTGCTTCAGGCTGACCACCAGGTCCCAGCCCAATGCGGCGGCCAGGCGAAACACCGGCGCCTGCGCATAGAGCGCATCAAGCAGCAGAATGTCGAAGAAGCGGCTGCCGTACTGTGCGGGAATTTTACGGAGCAGGCGCAAGGCCGCCGTGTCCTCGCCTTCGCCGGGCTGCAACCACTCCAGGGCCACAAACGTCTTGACGGGCCCGGTGACAATCTGACATCCCACCGCCCGGTGGTAATACTGCAACTGTTCGACTTTTATGCCGCCCTGGCGCACCCAGACTCGGCGTTCCAGGCAGGCGTCGCAACAACGGCTATAACTGGAAAGGGTCTCCACGCCATCGAGAGCGGCGACGATCCGGCCTTGGACGCGGTCCGCATCGAAGACCTTATTGCGCTTGAGCGTCCGGTTGATATCGATCAACATTTGTTCCAAGCCTGCCACCTGAAAGCCTGCAAGGCTGTACCGCAGCACGTCGTCGCTGAAGGCGCGTCCGGCGCCGATCCAGCGTTGCAAGGCCGGCTGGGCGAGTTCGCCGGCTAGTTGTTGAAAGCTGGGTAAGCGGAACACGAAGCCATGGAAGGTGGCCAGAAATACAGCCGAGGGCGAGATGGCGGGGTCGCGCCGGGCATCGGTCAAACGGGCGGCGGCGGTCCGGAAATCGAAGACCTTGTTGAGGTAGCGGGCGAAGGAAGGGAGTTCGTGAGCGGGTCTTTCTTGCTGTCTCATGAATGCAAGATTCAGAGGCCGGCCGTGCGCAGCCCTGTCCTTCCGGTCATCTATTTCTTCCGCCCCTGCTTGCGCTCGCGCTCCCGTTCCCGGCGCAACAACTCGCGATTGATCTCGGAGATCTTTTCGATGTGATCTTTGAGCTTGTGGTAGTTCTCGATCCAGGCTCGGACTTCCGCGACTTTCTCTTCGGAGACGATGCCGCCCGTAGTCCGGCCGGGACCTAAGGTCACGCTCAGGTACCAAATCGGTCCGTGTCTCTCCCCACGCGCGCACTTGCAGGATGGGTTCCCACAAGTGACATAGCGCTCCACCAGCGACCCACGCAGAATCTCGGTGACCGGTGGCAACAGTTCCGCCAGACCCCGCCGGCGTTTGCGCAGGGCCAGTTCGGGAATCCGGCTGAGTCCCTTACTTGCCTTCATATGACTGCAAGTTTAACCCCAAAACCATGTTCCAGGCAAGATCCGAATCTCGTGGGATGCGAATCTCCCTCTACGCTACTGATTAGATTGGGGATTTAGTTGCCGTGCGAAGTTCCTGCCTCTTCGGGCGTGATGACGATGTTTCAGTCCCCGCCCACTGATCCGTGCCACCCACGCCCCAACGTCATCTTTGCGGCTTTACGCTTCCTTAGCGACTTGGCGCGAAATCCGCCCGCCTCCAGATTGGC
>JAYTKJ010000586.1:0-3888 GCA_043730365.1 Acidobacteriota bacterium
AGCAGGATCGAGGTAAACGACAGCCCATAAACCGTCGCGATTTTCTTGGTGAAGAGGTTAGCGATCGCAATCAGGAAGAGGAACGTCGTCACCAACGCCAAGCCGATAGGGATTTCAGTCTTGCCGAGTCTGAAATTGCCGGGCGTCTTGTATTCCTGATCGTGCCTTTGGAAGCGCAGCGCCAGCACGCCCAACGATTTTAGGGAGAAGCTCCAAACGACTCCGAAGGCATAGGCCTCGCCCAACAGGTACATGTCGCCCCGGCTGCCTAAAATCGTGACGATCTGAGCCAGCGCAATCATGGAGATCACCCGATGCGTGGTGCCGAACTTTTTCTGGGGCCTCCGAAACCAGTCCAGCAGCACGCCATCTTCGGCCACTCGATTGAGAATGCCGTTGGCGCCGATCAAGGACGTATTGACCGCGCCCGAGAGAATGAGGACGCCCACGATCACCACGAATATGTGAAAACCCAGCCGCAGCAGGTAAGGCCCGGACAGATTCATGGCCAAGCCGCCGATCAGGTTGGCGTAATACTGCGGACGTGAGGCGTCCGGAATGATCATCACCGCAAAAACGCTAATCAGCCCGGTGGAGACCATCGCGTACGTGCAAACGATGTTGGCCGTGATCTTCAGGTTTTTGAGCTTGGGATAACCGATCTCCCGGTACACTTGTGCCAGCGTTTCAAAACCGCTCATGGCCAGCAGCGAGTGGCCGAAGGCAATCAGCAGCCCGGCGAAAGCCAGTTGCGGCCAAAATGTTCCTTCCAGCCAGCCGAGCGACTCGGGTGTGAAGTGCAGATTGGCCGGCACCGGCGCGGGCGGGAGTTGAGTGTGCGGCTGCAGCAGCAACGTAATCGGACACCACACCAGCAGAATGGCCACCATGACGGTGGTGATCTGCATGATGCGTAGCGCCTGGCCGCTGGACTCGTGAATCCCCTTCACGTTGCACCACCAGAAATAGGCGGTGACGATGACGCCAAAGACGACGGCGAACGAGTTCGGATCGACGCGATAGCTCTGCTGGCCCATCTCGCTCATCTCATTGAGCAGGCGCCCCAGATATTGGCCGGCGCTGACCACGCTGATCGGGCCAGTGAGAACGTAGTCGACCACCAGCGCCGACACCGAGATCTTGGCCATAGTGGGACCCATGCTGTCGCGCACTACGACATACACGCCTCCCCGCACAAACATGCTGGAGCTTTCCATGTAGACGCTGCGGACGGCAAAGCTAAAGATCATCACCGCCAGCACAAACCACGGCGCGGACTTGCCGATGGCTTGCTCGGCGATGCCGCCCACGTAGAACATCGTGGAGGCCAGGTCACTTAGAACGATCGCCGCGCCACGCCAGAAGGAGATGAACGAGAGGGCCACCGTGGTGGCGATCACGACCTTGGCTGAGGCAGGAAGCGACGATTTGCCCGTAGGGTAGGGCTCTGAAGTTTCAGACATGCATGCGAGGCGCCGAATAACGCCTGCGTCTTCTATCTTACGATCAATACAGTGTCGATTTCCAACGGCTCGATTCTGGCTGCCCACATTCTAGGCGTGCTGCACGACGCCGGACACACCGCCTATCTGGTGGGAGGCTGCGTGCGGGACCTGCTGCTGGACCGGCCCGCGAAGGATTTCGACGTCGCCACCAGCGCTCGCCCGGACGAGTTATTGCGCCTGTTTCCCGAGGCCGATTGCGTGGGCGCGCACTTCGGAGTGGTCCTGGTTAAGGACGCCTCAGGCGCCACAGTTGAGGTGGCTACGTTTCGCAGCGACCATGCCTATCGCGATGGCCGGCATCCCGAGTCTGTCTCATTTGAGACCGATCCGCGGCAGGATGCGCTGCGGCGCGACTTCACCATCAACGCGATGATGATGGATCCCCGGTCCGGCGCGGTGCTGGATTTTGCCGGCGGACGGGCGGACCTGGAGGCCAAGCTGATCCGCGCGGTGGGCGATCCGCTGGCGCGGTTTGAAGAAGACCATCTGCGCATGCTGCGCGGCGTGCGGCTGGCGGCGCGGCTGGGCTTTGCGATCGAGCCCGGGACGTTCGCGGCGATTCAGGCGCTGGCGCCGCGCATCCAGTCCATCTCGGCCGAGCGGGTGCGCGACGAACTGGCGCGGATCCTGACCGAGGGCGGCGCTCGCCGGGGCGCTGAGTTGCTGGCAGACTCCGGACTGCAGCGGGCGATCCTGCCTGAAGTGGTGATGGGGCGGGCTATTCGCGCCATGCTGGGCGCCATGCGGGAGCCTAGCCTACCCTTGGCCCTCGCTGTTTTGCTGCACGATGCGCCGCGCGCAGCTGCGATTCTGGAGCGGCTGCGATTCTCGCACGAAGACGCGGCGCGCGCGTGTTCGCTGGTAGAGACCCAACGCCGCTTCACCGAACTGCGCACCATGAGCCTGAGCGCGCTCAAGCGTTTTCTACGGATTGAACATTTCGATGAACGGCTGGAGTTGCTGCGGATTCGTCTGGAGGCGACGGGGCGCGATCCGGGCGAGTATGAATTCGCTCGCGCCAGACTGGCGGCGTTTTCACCGGAAGAGCTGCGGCCGCCGAGGCTGCTGACGGGAGACGATCTGATCGCGCTGGGGCGGGCTCCAGGTCCGGAGTTCGGGCGTCTGCTCGAGGCGGTAGAGACCGAACAACTCGAGGGCCGCATCACCACTCGCGACGCCGCGCTCCAATTCGCAGCGTCGTGGTAGGTTGAGCAGGTGCGCAGCCAAATCGCCATCGCAGGTTTGCTGATATTGGTGGCGGCGCAACCCTGTCCAGCCGCAGTCTTCCATCGAAACCGGCAGTCGTCTTCCCGCCGCAGTGCCGGCGTCTCCAGCCGCAAGCGCCTGAACGTGAATGATCTCATCACCGAACCCGGCACCGTGGAGCTCGACTGGGGCAGTCTTTACTCGTACACCACCGGCGCCTGGACGATGCCCTCGGCCCTGAAGTTCACGCCTGCGGGAGGATCGTTGCTTCGCGGCCGCACCGAATATAGTGTCGCCTTCGATTCGGTGGCCAGCGAGATCAACACCGGCGCCCGCTCCACGCAGTTCAGCGACCGGCTGACGTTTGCCGCCACGTCAGTGGTGTTCGACAGCCCGCATTTCGATATCGCCGTGGCGCCTCAGGTGACGGCGTTTCTTCGCAATGAATCGGGCGTGAGGCTGGGAGGAACGGTGATCGCGCGTTATGACCGCGCGGGCAACAGCGCTGGGCTTTCCGCTAGTTGGACTGCGGCGACGGCCGTCACCGAGAGCAATCCGGCGGGAGTTTGGGACTTCGCCGCGGGCTTCGGCCGGCCTTTGGCCGCAACGGGACTGCTGGGGCGAATCACTCCGCATGTGAATACGGTGCTGGAGAAATCTACCGGCTTCGAGCGCACACTTGCCGCGTTCGGTGGGGTAGAGTACCAAGTCAATAAGCGGGTCTCGGTGGACGTGTCCGGTCAACGGTTCGGTCTCGTTGGGAATGGACCGGACCGGCAGTTACTCGTGAGTTTGACGGTCAATCTGGGGAAGCCGCACTAGCTTCTGGAGAAAGCCATCGGCTCGCTATGTGTTTCGAATACTGAGTACGCTTCGGAGCGACCGGTCTAATTCAGCGATCAGGATCGCAGAATGGCGCAAGAGCGCTTCTGCATGTGCGGTTCTGTAATTGCAATTTTCCAAGTGAACGATCTTCCGAGGTCCACCCCGTGTTTCGGCAAAGTTCACGGCGTCTGCGTCAGCACTGACGATCGTGTAGCCGTGATCCTGGAAACAGTTCTCCGAGCCGTACCGGCAGCTTAGGCAGCGTTAAGAAATAACATTTCCACTACTGAATGTTTTGGGCTATCCTGAATGCATGGATGGCGCCGAGGCGGTTCGCCGCCGGTTTCAGTCT
>JAYTKJ010000587.1:0-16536 GCA_043730365.1 Acidobacteriota bacterium
TCTCACTCAACGCCACCGTAGTACCCACCACCGGGCTCGGCTATCTGACCCTCTGGCCCACCGGCACGGCGCAGCCGCTGGTTTCCACGCTCAACGCCGTTGGCGACGCGATTGTTGCCAACGCCGCCATCGTGCCGGCCGGGACCGCGGGTGCGGTGTCAAGTTTCGTCACCAACGAGACGGCCTTGATTCTGGACACCAACGGCTACTTTGCTCCATAGGGGGGCAGGGGGGCACTTGACGTCGACGCGAATTCTCGATAGAGTCCCATTGTCGAGGAGTGTGCGCGATGCAAGTTCGAAACCAAGTCTGTCTCATGGCGTTTGCCGCGTTGCTGTTGCCGGGCGCACCGCCGCCTGCGCCCGCAGGCAAGAAGCCCAAGCCCGCCGTGGCAGACCTGTCGCAGATGCCGGCCGAGGTGCATGCTCCGCTGTTCAACGCACCCAAGTCGATCGAAGCCGGCAGCCTCACCGAACGCGTAGCCGCCTCACTGCCCGGCTCTGCCTCCGTTGCAGCCACGCGGATGACGCGCGCCAATTTCATCGACAAACATATTTTCGGCAGGATCGAACGTGACCGGATCCCGCACTCGGCGTTGGCCGATGATCGCGAGTTCCTGCGCCGGGTGCGGCTGGATTTGACTGGCCGCCTGCCTTCCTCCACCGAAGTCCGCGAATTTCTGGCCGACCCGGCCACGGACAAACGAGCGAAGTTGATTGACAAGCTGGTGACGAGCGACGCCTTCGTCGACAAATGGTCTTACTTCTTCCTGGACATGATCCGGGCCAACGGCAAGATGGGGCGCGGCATCGATCTGTTCCATCTGATGGTCAAAGACAGCCTCGCCGCCGACCGGCCCTACGACGACATGGTGCGCAGTATCATCTCCGCGTCGGCCAAGAGCAACTATGTAGTGAGCGCGTCAAACCCCATCGTGCGTGAGCACGTGGAGGGAAAGCCGGGCGAGGAGATTGACGATCACTCGCTCACCAAAGTGCATCAGCTCGACACGCATGACGAGTTGGCGATTCTCTACGGCAAACTGTTTCTCGGCGTGAACCTCTCCTGCATTTCCTGCCACGACGGCAAAGGGCATCTGGAGAAAGTGAACGTCTACCTCACCGGCAAGAAACGCTCGGACTTCTTCCAGATGGCCGCCTTCATGGGCCGCACGCGCTATGTGCCGCATCTGGAGAAGAAGGAAGCCATCATGGGGCATTTCATGGTGGACGACTACGGGCCGGGCTACGACACCAAGGGCGAGAGCATGCTCAGGATCAAGCGCTTTGGCGGGCCTGCGGCGCCGAAGTTCATGCTCACCGGCGAAACGGCGCGTGAGGGCGTGATGCCGCGCGAAGAACTGGCGCGGATGCTGACGGCGCATCCGCAGTTTGCACGCGCCACCGCGAATATGTTCTGGGCCCGGCTGATGGGCTTCGGCATCGTTGAGCCGTTCGATGAGTTTGATCTGGCTCGTCAGGATCCGGCCACGCTGCCGGCCGGTTGGGATCTGCAGCCCTCGCATCCGGAGCTGCTCAACGAGCTGGGCGCATGGTTCCAGCACAACAACTACAGCGTCCAAAGTCTTTTCGCGTTGATCTGCAATTCCAACGCCTATCAGCTCTCGGCCCGCTTCCCGGCCGGCGAATGGAACGAACGTTACACCAAATACTACGCGCGGAAGTTTGCGCGCATGCTCACGGCCGAAGAGGTGCACGACGCGATTGTGACGGCTACGGACCGGCCCGGCAACTTCAAGTCCGGACGGCGCGGCACGGGCGAGCCGGTGCAGATGGCGATGCAGTTGAGCATGCCCAGATCTTCCGGTGAGTTGAAGAGCTTCATGCAAGCCTTCGGGCAATCCAACCGCGGCACGCCGCCCCGGCCGCCATCGCCTTCGCCGCTGCAGCCAATCATGATGATGCGTTCGCCGGTGGTGAATGATCGTGTGTTGGCAGCCAAAGATAGTCGCGTGGAGCGGCTCCTGGGCGCTTACTCCGATAATGGCAAGGTGGTGGAGGAGCTGTTTGTAGCCACGCTCTCGCGGGTGCCGAGTGACGCCGAACGCGCACTGGCGTTGACGGCGATGGAGAAGAATCGCGTGGAGGGCGCCCAGAACGTGCAATGGGCGCTGCTCAATCTGGTTGAGTTCCTGTATAACTTTTGAAGAACCCGCGCAAGACGGACTCGCTCTGGCGCGGCATCGCGAGTCTGTTCCTCGCGGTTTGGCGCCGCGCCTACGCGGCCTTTGCGCTTTTGAGGGAGTACGCGCAAGACGGGCTCGTTCTGGCGCGCCATCGCGAGTTTGTTCCTCGCGGTTTGGCACCGCGCCTACGCGCCTTTGCGCTTTTTGAGGGAGTACGCGCAAGACGGACTCGCTCCGGCGCGGCATCGCGAGTCTGTTCCTCGCGGTTTGGCGTCGCGCCTACGCGGCCTTTGCGCTTTTTGAGGAATACGCGCAAGACGGACTCGCTCCGGCGCGGCATCGCGAGTCTGTTCCTCGCGGTTTGGCGCCGCGCCTACGCGGCCTTTGCGCTTCTAATCAATCAAGTATCGTTTCCTTCGCGGTTCGTTCTGGTAATACGTTACCGGGTTCCCTTACGAAAGTACCGGCAGAATTCACGGGTTCCAATGATAGTCTCCATTAGCAATGGAATCCGGTCAAGCAGGCGATCCTAGGGCAACGCTGCGTCTGAACAACTTTGATCTCCTGCGTTTGATCGCGGCTACCCAAGTATGTATCTGCCACGGACTTCTTTGGTTGAACATTCCGTGGCCTCCCATTGTCAATTACCTGACCGATCTCTTTCCGGGCGTCCCGATGTTCTTCCTGATCAGCGGATTTCTGATCAGCGGTTCGCTCGAACGTAAACCCGGCAATCTGCGCGAATATTTCAAAAACCGTTTCCTCCGGATCTACCCGGCTCTGTGGGTCTGCCTGGCGGTCTCGATAGCTTCGGTCATGATCGTCAGGCCGGAGATTTTCCATCAGACCGGATGGAAAGACATTGCCGTATGGGTGGCCGCGCAGGCATCGATCGTGCAGTTGTGGAATCCAGGCTTCCTGCGAGGCTACGGAGTCGGGGTCCTCAACGGCAGCCTATGGACCATACCGGTAGAGATTCAGTTCTACGTGGTGCTGCCCGTGCTTTACAAGAGCCTGGGCTTGCATCGGCACAAGCGAAACGGTCTCCTGCTGGCAGTGGCCGTGGTGCTGGCGGCGCTCAACTGGCATGTGAAGGTGCTCGAAGACACGGCCGTCTCCCGTCAGATTTGGTTCAAGCTCTATAACGGGACGTTTGTCCCGCATCTCTTCATGTTCATGATGGGCGTGCTGGCCAAGCGGAACTTCAACATCATTTATCCGCTGGTGGCGGGACGGGCGTTTCTCTGGTTCCTGGTCTACGCGTCGGTCTCCTACGTCATCTACTGGTTCGGCATCTTGCCTTCAAATCCACTGACCCTGACCTTGCTCGCCATTTTTCTTCTGGCCAGCGCCTATACGCGCCCGGCATTCACCGAGTGGCTCTTGAAAGGTAACGACATCTCTTACGGGACTTATCTCTACAACATGGTGGTGATCAACATGATGCGCGAACTCGGCTATGTGAAGGAGCCGGTCTATCTACTCGTCGCCATCACCGCCATATTCGGATTAGGCGCTCTTTCCTGGCGATATGTGGAGAGACCCGCCCTCGCGCTCAAGTCCCGGCCTGCCTTGATGACGGCGGAACCGATTCCTCCGTCTCACGAAATCGCCGCCCGCCAGCGGGTAGCCTAAGCAGAGGCGTGGACATCGGGCCTGGCAAAGGCGTACGCTATTTATGACGGAAGCACCCTATGAAACCAAGTATCGTTGGAGACCTTTTCCCTTCGCGGCGTGAACTGCTGCAGGTGGGGGGCCTTGGTTTGGTGGGCGCGTCGCTCAATGCCATTTGGCCACTCCAGGTGAAAGCTGCCGCGGGCTTCAAGGCGAACCCGCGCGGCAATGCGCGCAACGTGATTTTCTATGAGTTCGCGGGCGCCGTCTCGCACCTGGACTGTTTTGACTTCAAGGAGAACGCGGGCACGCAAAAGGACTTCGACGTCCGCAAAATTCCTACCGGCATCTATCTTCCCCATGCTCTGTTTCCGCGTATGGAGAAAATCATGGACCGCGTGGCGATCGTGCGCTCGTTCCTGAGCCATGAGGAAGTTCACTTCCGCGGCCAGTATTATGTTCAGGCCGGACGGCCGCTCAACGTGGCGTTCGCCCGCGAGATTCCTTCGCTGGGTTCGGTGATCGCTTCCGAGCTGGAGACCAAGCGGCGCAGCCAGGATACGTTCCCTTCCTACGTCTCGTTTGCCCTCGAAACCAATCAGGTGGGGGCGCTGTCCACCGGTTTCCTCCCGCCGCGATTCTCGGTGTTTGACCTCAACCCGGAGGCGGCGCTCAAGGGCATGGCGCTCGACCGGAAAGCGATCGAACTGCTGGAGGAGCGCTGGCGGGTACTCGCCGGGTTGCGCGATCTTGAGCGCGAGCGGATGAAGAGCTACGGACGCAGCATCAGCGCGTTTGAAGATTTCAGCGTTACCGCCAAGCAACTGCTCACCGATCCTCGCTGGCCCGCCGCGTTTCAGATTACGGCCGAAGACCGCACGCGCTACGGCAACTCCACGGCCGGGCTCTCCTGCGCCTTGGCTCGCAACGTCCTCAAGCAGGATGCGGGCACGCGCTACATTCACATTTGCCACAACGGTTGGGATCATCACCGCAAAATATGGGACCGCTCGGTGGAGGACAACCACTACAAGCTAATCTCTGAAGCTGACCCTGCACTGGCCAGTTTGATTGAGGACCTGGCGGCCACGCCGTCACCCTCGGCGCAAGGCAAGTCCCTACTCGATGAAACTCTGGTGGTGATGATGGGCGAGTTCGGCCGTACGCCGGGCGCGCTCAACCATATCGGCGGGCGCGATCATCATAAGTATGTGTTCCCGGCGATGTTTGCCGGTGCGGGCGTCAAGGGCGGCGCCGTGTTGGGCGCCAGTGACAAAGATGGGAGCCGCTGCGTCGATACGGGGTGGGACAAGAAGGAGCAGCCGCGAATTGAGAACGTGGTGGCCACCATTTACTCGGCGCTCGGGATCGACTGGGGCAAGGAAGTCCACAACACACCGTCGCGCCGCACTTACGCTTATGTGGATCCGCTCGGCGCCAATGGCTACATTCCGATTGACGAGTTATCCGGCATCTATGGCGGTTAGGACGGCTGCCGCTGTTCTGATTCTACTTTTCGCGGCGAGTGGTGTAGCCGGAGCAGCCGAGCCGGGCAGCGCGTTTATCCCCGCGGGCGAATTCATGCGGGGCCGCACCTTCGATTGGCCCGATGGCAATACGGCCTGGTCCCCGATCTGGTTTAAGGATGACTTACCGGCCCGAAAGATTCGCCTCGAAGCTTTCTATCTTGATGAGACCGAAGTTACCAACGAGCATTACGCCGCCTTCATCAAGGCCTCGGGGCGGCGCGCGCCGTATCACTGGAAGAAGGGCGCGATGCCGGAGGGCAAGCCCAAACACCCGGTGATCAATGTCGACTGGGCTGAGGCCTCGGCTTTCTGCGCGTGGGACGGTGGCAAAAGGCTCCCCACCGAAGCCGAATGGGAACGGGCGGCGCGCGGGCTCGCCGAAGGACGGATGTTTCCGTGGGGCGATGAAGATCCCACCCCGAAGCGCGCGCGCTTTGGCGCCACCAATGGGCCGCAGCCGGTATGCGGCACCGAACGCAACAGCTTTGGCTTGTGCGACATGATCGGCAACGTGTGGGAGTGGACGGCCGATTGGTATGACCGCGGTTATTACGTAGCGGCGCCGGACCGCGACCCTCGCGGGCCCGCTAGCGGCATGTATCGCGTGATCCGGGGCGGCTCCTGGTTTGACGACCCCAAGCCGTTTCTCACGGTCTCCTATCGAAGCTGGGCCCGGCCGGCCGAGCGCAGCCAGACCATCGGCTTCCGGTGCGCACGCAGTTTCGGTCCGCCCGCCGCTCCCACCAAGGCGCCTCCGGGCGTACTACAATCTCCTCGATGAAGATCGCCGCCAGTTTCCTCTTCCTTCCCGCTGCTGGATTGCTGCTGTTCGCGCAAGGTACGGCTCCGAAAGCGGCCGCTCCTAAAGTGCCCGCCGCTGCTGTCGCCGCCAAGCCCGTGGCCGCAGCGGCCAACAAGCTCATGACGCCGGAGGCGCTAACCGAGAAAGCGCCTGCCGAGTATCGCGCCAAGTTCACCACCTCGAAGGGCGGTGAGTTCGTGATCCGCGTCAATCGAGCGTGGGCGCCCTTGGCGGCGGACCGCTTCTACAACCTGGTGAAGAACGGCTTCTACGATAACTCGGCGTTTCATCGCGTGCATCCGGGTTTCGTGGCGCAGTTCGGGCTCAACGCCAATCCCGCCATTCAAGCCAAGTGGGAGAAAGCGCGGATGAAGGATGAGAAGGTGATCAAGAGTAACCTGCTCGGCTGGGTGGGGTTTGCCGCGGACGGCGCCGATAGCCGCACGACCCAGGTCTACATCAATCTCAAGGACAACAAGTCGCTGGACGGGCAGGGCTTCCCACCGTTCGGTGACGTGGCCAAGGGAATCGGCGTGCTGGCCGGCGTCTATAGCGGGTACGGCGATAAACCGGACCAGCAGCGGATCACCAAGCAGGGCGTGGCATACCTGAAGCGCGGGTTTCCGTTGATGGACTACGTGGTCAAGGCCGTGATCGAGTGAAGCGGCGGCAGGTGCTGCTGGCGGCATCGAAGCTGGGCTATCAGACGCGCTCCTTTGACGAGGCGGCCGCGCGGCTCGGTGTGGAGTTATCGCTGGCGACGGACCGCTGCCATGTCCTTGATGACCCTTGGCGTGACCGGGCGATCGCGGTGAAGTTTGACTCGCTCGAGAGCTCGGCCGCCCAGGTGGAGCGCGCGTTTGACGCGGTGATTGCCGTCGGGGACAGGCCGGCGGAACTGGCGGCGCTGGTCGCGGCGCGACAAGGCCTCGCGTTCCATCCGCCGCCGGCCGTGCATGCTTCGCGCAACAAGTATCTGGCGCGCGAGCGTTTTGCCGCAGCCGGCTTGGCTACGCCGCGTTTCTATCGCGTGGCTTTGGACGCGGCCGAGGATGCTCTGGCGCAGGCGCAGTTTCCGTGCGTGTTGAAACCGCTGGGGCTCTCGGCCAGCCGGGGCGTAATTCGGGCGAACGATGCGGCGGAGTTCACGGCTGCTTTCAGGCGCATTCACAAGCTACTGGGCGATCCTGATATCCGGCGCCTGCAAGACCCGGATGACCGGTTTATTCAAGTCGAAGAGTATATCCCGGGGCGCGAGTACGCAGTCGAGGGGCTGGTGCGCGGTGGGGTTTTGCAGGTACTGGCGTTGTTTGATAAGCCCGATCCGCTCGAAGGGCCGTTCTTTGAAGAGAGCATCTACGTCACCCCTTCGCGCCAACCTGCGGCCGTGCGGGAGGCGCTCATCGAAACCACACAACAGGCCGTGACGGCGCTCGGCTTCACCGATGGTCCACTGCACGCAGAACTGCGTTGTAACGAACGCGGCGCGTGGCCGCTGGAGATGGCCGCGCGTCCGATTGGCGGGCTCTGCGCGCAGGCGTTGCGCTTTGGCCCCGGCGCGATGCCGCTCGAGGAATTGATCCTGCGGCACGCTTTGGGGGAGGACCACCGCGGTATCGCACTCACTGACCGGGCGTCGGGCGTGATGATGATCCCGATTCAGAAGCGAGGTGTGTTTCAGGCGGTACAAGGCGTGGAGGAGGCGCGCGCTGTCCCCCTCATCACCGGCATTGAAATCACTGCCAAGGAAGGGCAGCTATTCGAGCCGCTGCCGGAAGGCGCCAGTTACTTGGGATTCATCTTTGCGCGAGGTGGGCAGCCGGCCGAAGTCGAGCAGGCATTGCGAGTGGCATACGCGCGCCTTCGATTTACTTTTGGGCTCGCACTGGTTGTACAGTAGAGCGATGATACGCCCGATTTTGGCTATCGCTCTATTTGCACTTACTGTGTCTGCACAGGTTGAGGTGACCGTGAGCCGCCAGTTGATGCCCGGCGCGACGGAGGCGTTGTTCACGGTTGACGCGACCGCTCCTTCATCCACGGGTCTTCCGCAGGTGGCCGCGCTGCTGGAGCCGGTGGGTGTGCGGGCCGAACATCTCCAACGGGCCGTCACGTTTCAGGAGGGTGTCTCGATTCCCATTTTGGGCCAGACCGAGCCGCCTACGGCCACCTATTCGTTTGAACTACGCGTTCCCGCCGCGCGGCTGGAAAGCTTGTCGGCGGAGATGGACCGCATTTTCCGCAAGCCACCTGCGCCGTTGACGCGGTTCTATTTTTCGGCTCGCCTGTTGCCCGGGATCGCGGCGCTCCAAGCTGCGCGGCTGGCGGCGTTACCTGCACTGTTTGAAGAGGCGCGCGCGAAGGCGGAAGCGGCGTTGACGGCCGCGGGCCAGTCTCCGGGTCCGATTCTGGCGATGCAAGACGAGATCTCCGCCAACGACGACGCCTCGGCGACGGCTAGGCTGTCATTGCGCATGGCGCGTCTGGCGCCAGCTTCCGGAGCCTCCTTTGGACGCAGCGTGGCGGCGGTCTCTTCGCGTCCGTTTACCGTCCCGTTTGATGTGGCGGTGATCGGCATCAGAACAGGTACCGGGCTTGAGGAATCTTTGCGCAAGCTGGCTCCGCTGGGTGTGACGGCGGCGAATCTATCGACGCAATCGTCCAGTACGTTTTCCGGGCGGCGGCTAGGCGATTCTGACCTGTACATCACTACGAGCTTTGAGTTGACCCGCCCGGTGGCCGAGTTGCCGCGGTTTATCGATGCGGCCGCAAAAGTGGGTGTGGGTTTTTCGGCTTCACTCGAACACTCCGGCGCTTTGCGGGCGAGGGAGCAGGAGAAGGCGCTGCCGGGTTTGCTGGCGGAGGCGCGTAGCAAGGCCGAACCTTTGGCACGGTTGCTGAATCTGCCGCTGGGGAGTCCGCGGTTCATGCAGGATGTAGAGCCGGTACGTTCAAGTGGGAATGATGGGGTGTTTTACGCGGACTTTCTTCTCGGTTCGTTCAGTTTTGTGCGAACTCCCAAGTTGGCGCCGATTGCCCTCGGCGTCGAATTTGCGGTGGACTAACTCCATGCGAATCGTTGCCACAGTTCTGCTACTTGCACTCCCGGTCTGCCGGCTGGATGGCCAGAGTGTGGTTGCCTCGGCCGAGCGCGTCGTCACGGTGTCAGGCCGGGGCGAGGCAGTCTTCTCCGTTCAGGTGCAGGCGGAGCTGGGTGGCTCTGTTGCCAGTGTCGTCGAAGCTCTCGCGCCAGCCCGTATTGGGCCGCAGGATCTCGCGGCGCGCTCCATGAGCAGGTCTTCCTCGGGCGACTTTTTCGCGCAGGGGTTCTTGTTTCGCACCGTTCAGCCGATCGCCCGCTACTTGGAGACACTGGCGGCCCTTCGAGCCATGGCCGCTGGACGCCGGGATTTGTTGTTGACTTTCCGCGGCAACACCCAGCCGGTCGAGGCCGATGTTGAACAAGCGCGGGCGGAGGTTCTGCCAGAGCTGTTTCGCCAGACCAAGGCCAGGGCGGAGCAGATGCTGATCGAGGCGGGCTATCGGCCCGGTGCGATTGTCGAGCTGAACGAGACGATCGAGCCTCTCGCCGCGGGCCACCGCGTGCGTTTGTCGTTAGCGATGAGGATGGCGCGACTGGGCGTAGCGCTCAGCCCGAGTAGTGTCTCTACGGTGGTTACGCCGCCGGGTGCGCCCTACCGTATCGGTCCTCCGGTCCTGAAAGCATCGTTTGCGGTCCGGGCAAAGACTCGCTCGGACTTGTTGGTGCTGTTGCAGCCGACCGGGCTGACCGAGGCGCAACTGACCAAGGTCGAGGTTGAGCCAGACAGGTTTAGCCAGGACCGGGGCCGCGAGCCTGGGCCCGTGACGGTTCGCTACTACTTCACCGCGCCGATCGCCGAGAGTGACATCCGCGCCCGGCTGGGACGTTTGCCTCCAGCAATTACGAGTAGCGCCGAGGTGACTTTCGCGGTCGAGCCCGCGCGAGTGGATTCAACTGCGCTTGCCGCCGCGGCACGTTTGCGGGCGGTGTTGCTCGCGCGCTTGTTGGGCGGGCAATTGGGCGACGGCGTTCGGGTGGCCGACGTGTCGATAGCGGAGCCAGCATCGAGAGGGATTATTTTCGGGGATTTCACCTCCGTAGTTGTTCCCGCCGAGAGAGTTGTTCCGGTTGAGGGTGCCGTCATGCGGGTTATTTTTGTCCAAATTCGAACCCTGCGCGAGCCCGCCCCCCACCCTACCCTCCGCTATCAATTCGCGATCGCCATGACCGCACCCTGACGTTTGCCGCCGCTGCCGCCGCCGTGTTCAAATGCCGACGCCATGCGATCGATCTCGGCATTGCGCAGCCCCAATTTCGCCGCCGCCTTCCGCCACTGCTTCACCACCCGCCCCACTTCGGCCGCGATCTTGCGCCCTTCGGCCGGCGACACGCCAAAATACCGGGCCACGCTGTAGACCAGCTCCATCGAGGCCGTGCCGTCTTCGCCGTCGATCAGCGTTGTCAGAATGCGCGGCTTGAATTCCACCGGCACCGGGTTCAGATCATAGGCCGGCGAGAGCCGCCACCCGCGATTGCCTTCAAACAGAAACGCGTGGTTGCGTAGATGATCGTCAGTGTTGGAGATCAGCACGTTGAACACGATGCGCCGCCAGAGTTGCCGTAAATCTTCCTTGGGCTCGGCGCCGTACTGGCTGATGGCGTCGGCGATCTCGAGGTAGCTGTGCGTCTCGAGGTCAGCGGCGCCCAGCATGCTCATCGCCGAAAGGAACGGAATGCGGGTCGCGCCCGCGCGGTCAAACCGCCGGAGGACCAGCACGGGCTTGGCCGCCAGCGTCTCCAGACGCCAGGGCGGAACCACGATGCCGGCTTTGCCCGCCAGTTCGAGCGCCAGCGCCTCCCAGAGCACGGTGCGCATTTCGTCCGTCTTCTGCGGAAATTTGGCGATGGCTAGACTCCCATCGCGGTCTCGCACCGCGGCCTTGGGGCGCGCGCCGCCGAGTGATGAGCCGGGCGCCAGCAACAGGCGGATATCCTCATCCGTGTCTTTCTCACTCAGCACGCGCTCCGTCGCCGACAGCAAGCGCGGCAATTCAATGAAGGGAGGAATCCGCTTGCCGCCCGAGCGGTTCTCGCCCAGCGGCCCGCCCTCGGATTCGGCAAAGCGGAGCGCACCCATGCGCGCTTCATCGTCAACCATCATCAGGAAATCGGCCTCGGTGAGTGTGCGCGCCTGCCGCTTCTCATGGTCGGCCCGGCGGCGTTCGGCCCGGCGCATCAGGACCCGGCCCCAACGGTCCGGCGCCGAGTCTCCCAGGGCGCCGAACAAAGCGCGGCCCGCCTGTGTATGGTGCGGGCCCGAGCCCAGCGTCAACGCCGGCTCCAGCGAAAAGCTGAAGGGATGCGCCAGCCACTCCCGGTCATACTCAAACGTGGCGCTCTCGTTGCCCCGGCGCATACGCGTCCAAAGCCGGCCCACCAGCACAGACTGGCCCGACAGGTCGAGATAAACAAAGAGTTGGCGGTCCATCGTTCACCTGACCTTCCTGGTGCGAATCCGCTTGGGCAGCCGCTCTTCATCAAGATCGAGGCCCAACCGGTCAAAGCGCGCGTCGGCGATCTCGGCCAGCCGGTCGGCCAGCCCAAGCACGAATAACGCCGTGGCATACGCCAACATCGAAACGTTTGGATCGCCATGCTCCAGCCGGTAAAGCGTGGTCCGGCTGATGCGTACCCGTTGCGCCATGACGGCGGTGGAAATGCGGCGGCGCCGCCGCGCATTGGCTATGTCGGTACCCAGTTTGCGCAAGGCCTTCCGGACCGGCTGAAAGGAGAGGAGCAATGCCATGGTTAACGCTCACTATAAGGAACTTTAGATCCCTTATCGTCCATTATACGACACTCTGAATGAACGGCAGCCTGTGTTTTTAGCGTTCATTATACGAAACGGAATGGTAGATAAGGATTCTCTTACGAACCTCTACAAGGGAGGCCGCACCCGCGCGCCCGCGCGATCAGATTTCGAGCGAGTCAAGGTACCGCATGTCGCGCAGCCGGAAGCGCTCGCTGAACTCAAACAAATCGGCATTTCCGATGCACTCGATCTCCTGATCCTCGAACCGCAGCAGTTCCTCGCGCCCAAAGTAGATGGTGGACGTGAGCTGCTCGCCGGTAACTTCGGTGTGCGCGCGTTGGGCGCGAATGAGGCGGCCGGCCTTCGTGCGAATCGCGGCGGACTTGTTCAGGCGCGCCGAAATGGCCTCAGTCCCGGCATGAGCGGTCACGGTGGGGAGTCCAAAAATCTCCAGCGCATAGCCAGAGGACGGGCGCGATTCCACCATGGAGTTCAACTTGGTCCGGTCACCCTGTTGCTGCTGCTTCAGCCGGAACAGCGCTTTGGCCTGCCTGACCGGCAGCGCACTGGCCCAGCGAAAGATTAAGTCGGCTGAATCGGGGAGTTTGTTGCGCACTTTGCCGGACCCGATGCCGCCCACCGGACTTCCGCCCTGCACCGTGGAAGACGCCGGCTGTCCGGGCCGTGTCCCGGGCACGTCTTTGTAGGTGATGACATCGGCTTCTTTGCGGCCATACCAGGTGAGGCGGACGCGCCGCGAGTGAGCCCAGGGGGAGTCTACCAGCAGCCGCAAGACGGCGTCATCGCTCCAATTGGGGAAGGCGGCGCTCTTCCAATCGGCTGCAGCCGCGACCACCGAACCGCCGAGGCCGGACAGCCACAGTCGCCGCGTCAAAGGAGAGGTCATCTTATCACCTTGGATGCATCGAATCGGCGAGGTAGGTACAAATGCCGCTCCCAACGCTTTGCCGCTTACCGTTTTTCCACCGCCACGTAGTCGCGCTTGGCGGGCCCCAGGAAAATCTGCCGCGGGCGGCCGATCTTCTGGTCCCCATCGCAGAGCATTTCTTCCCACTGCGCCAGCCATCCAATCGCGCGGCCCACCGCAAACAGCACCGTGAACATCTCCGGCGGGAAGCCAATCGCCTGATAGATGATGCCCGAATAAAAGTCCACGTTGGGATAGAGTTTGCGCTTGATGAAATACTCGTCTTCGAGAGCGATCTTCTCCAGCGCCACCGCCACTTCCAGCAGCGGGCTCTTGCCGGTCACCGCAAACACCTGGTCCGCCGTGGTCTTGATGAGCTTGGCGCGCGGATCGTAATTCTTATACACGCGGTGCCCGAAGCCCATCAGCCGGCCCTCACCCGCCTTGACCTTGGCGATAAAGGCTGGAATGTGATCGGTGGAGCCGATCTCGTTCAGCATCTTGAGTACGGCTTCGTTGGCGCCCCCATGGAGCGGCCCATACAGCGCCGCCGCCGCGGCGGCCATCGAGGCATAGGGGTCCGCATGCGCGCTGCCGACAAGCCGCATGGTGGAGGTGGAGCAGTTCTGCTCATGGTCGGCATGCAGAATCAGCAGGATGTCGACGGCCTCTTCCAGCACAGGGTCTGGCGAATAAGGACCGTTGTCCTTGCCAAACAGCATTCGCAGGAAATTGCCCGCGTAGCTAAGCTTGGGATCGGGGTCAACGAAGGGCAGCCCTTGCCGGTGGCGAAGAATGTGGGCGCTGACCGCCGGTACCTGCCACAGCAGCCGCATCGCGTGCGACAAGCGAGTGGGCGCGTCAGCGATATTCTTCGCTTCCGGATAAGCCGCCGACATCGCGCCCAGCATCGACACCAGCATCCCCATCGGATGGGCGTCCCGGTCAAAGGCGGAGATAATGCGTTTGAGGCCGTCGGATACCCCGGACTGCCCCACCACCTTGGCCGTCCAATCCGCCAGTTGCGCGGCATTGGGGAGTTCGCCATACCAGATCAGGTAGGCCGTCTCAAAAAAAGAAGCTTTCTCGGCCAGTTGGTCGATCGGATAGCCACGGTATTCAAGAATACCCTTGTCGCCGTCAATGAATGTGATCCGGCTCTTGCAGGAAGCCGTGTTCATATACGACGGGTCATAGGGCATCAGCCCGAAATCGGAGGGGTCCGTCTTGATCTGCCTGAGGTCAGTGGCCTTGATCGTCTCGTCAGTAATTGGAAGCTCGTACGTCTTCCCAGTCCGGTTATCGGTTATTGTGAGCGTATCGCTCGGCATTCCTTGCTCCTAGAGGATCAGACGGCGCCCCAAAAGTGCCCTGGGGCCAAAATGTTGGAAGGCATTCCTTCAAAGGCGTACCCTCGGTGACGCTCCCGCCCTCCATCTTATCCAAGTCACCTGCCACAATGACAATCCTTCTCGTATATTATCGGCCCGGCTCAGAAATTCGATACAGATGCGTGGAACTGCGCAAGAAGAACGAATGGCCTGAGACCGCCAGGGACGCATACGTGAGGCCATCCACAGGATTGGAAGCCAGCTTTCGGAACTCGCGGCCCGGGGCCATCACTATGGTTTCGCCCTCCTCGCTCTGCCAGTACAGCCGCCCGTCGGCAAAGGTGGGCGACGCCGAGAAGTTGCCGCCCAGCCGTTCCTGGTAGTTCAACTTGCCTGTCACTGCGTCCAGACAAGACAGAATGCCGTTGTCGGAAACAATGTAGATCTCGCTGCCCACAACGATGGGAGAGGGCGTCAGCGGGATACCTCGTTCGGCACGCCAGGCCACATGGGTCTGGGTGACGTTACCCTCGCCGTCTGGCCGCACCGCCAGCAGTTGCGGTTTGTAGAAGCCGGTGCAGAGATAAACGAAGCCGTGGGCAAACACCGGCCTGGGAACGTTGGAGAAGCCGTCGCCGTACTCAACCGACCACAGCTCCTTGCCCGTGGCCGGGTCGTAGGCGATCGTACGGTGGGCGCTGGGAGCCACCAGTTGGGACTTTCCGTTCACCTCGATCACGAGCGGCGTCGCAAAAGCCATATTGCCGCGCGGCCGTACCTTGCGCCAGCGCACTTCACCGGTCGTCTTCTCAAGCGCCACCACGTACTGCGTGTCCACGCCATCGCAGGCCACAATCAACAGGTCATGCCATACCACCGGTGAGCCGCCGCCGCCATGGACGTGCTCGTAGCCGGGCAGCATGGTTTTCCAAACTACTTCGCCGCTGGCAGCGCGCACGGCAGCGGTGCCCAGCACCCCGAAATGGACGAAAATGAGGCCTGAATCGCTGTCCAGAATCGGGGTGGGCGAAGCGTAGCTGTTCTTGGCATGCTGTTTGCCAGTCTCGTCAAACTCGAAAACGGGGATGTCTCGCAACTGTTCACCCGTGCCTTCGTCAAAGCTCAACAGGTGCAGCGAACGGGCCGACGCCTTGCCACCCGCATCGATCGACGTAGTCAACCAAATCCTGCCGCCGGCAATCACGGGGGAGGACCAGCCCCGGCCCGGTACCGGCGTTTTCCAACGCATGTTGTTCTTTTCGCTCCACTCAAGCGGTAGCCCGGTGGCGGTGGAGGAGCCCTGCCCACCTGGACCGCGGAATTCCGGCCAGTCTTCGGCCAAGGCGGTTGAAGCGGCCAGTGCCCAGATTAATCGGCGCATAGAAAGCAATCTACAGCATACAGGTTGCGCTACGATGAGACGATCCCGTGAAGTATCTTACCTACTCCGGCAACAACATCATCAGCGTTGATCTGCCGCCCAACTCCCATATCGTCTACACCAATCCGCCCATTCCGGGATTCAAGAAGGAGCAATATCCGGGTCTGGTGCGGCAGGCGTTTGAAAAACCCCTGGGCATGGAGCCACTGAAGGAACTGGTGGACGGCAACTCGAAAATCCTGATTGCCTTTGACGACAACTGCCAGCCGTTTCCGCCCACCGCCAAGCCTGACTTTAGGCAACTGGCGCTCGAAACGCTGTTGCCGATGTTGTACTCCTACGGCGTCGACAAGAAGAACATCCACCTCATGTGCGCCGTGGCGCTCCACCGCAAGATGAAGGAGCATGAGCTCCGGCACATGGTGGGCGATCATGTGATGAGCGAGTTTTTCCCCACCCAGCTCACTAACTTCGACGCCGAAGCGCCGGAAGACATGACCAATCTGGGCGAGACCGAAGCAGGCGAGGTTGTCGAGATCAGCCGCCACGCCGTGGACGCCGATCTGGTGATCTATCTCGATTCGATTCAAATTCCTCTCAACGGCGGACACAAGAGCGTCGCCGTGGGCCTGGCCGGTTACAAGACCATGGCCTACCACCACAATCCCAACTGCACCAAAGACTCGCCGCACGTCATGCAGCCGGCCGGGTCCAGAATGCACGAGTCGATCGAGCGCATCAGTCGCGTGGTGATGAAGCACTGCAAGATCATGGTGATGGAATTCGCCATGAACGCAGCCACCTATCCATCGCACAGCGCCTATCTCGGCAAACCCGATTCGCGCTGCAACACCGCCGAAATGGTGATGAAGACCGCCACGCCGTTCTCCATGAAGCTGCTGCCCGAGCCCGCGCGCAAGGCGATTCTCCGCAGCGTCCCCGGCTCCTAC
>JAYTKJ010000588.1:0-8111 GCA_043730365.1 Acidobacteriota bacterium
TTGTTGTTCTCCGCCCCAGGAAAATTGGTGGCGCTGGTGCGGCCCACGATCACCGTGCCGCGCCCGCAGTCGCCCGCTACACCAAGCGCCGTGCTTGAGCCATTGCCGCCAAACACCGCACGTACGGCCGGACCCGATTCCGGCATCCAGACAACTAACGCATTGGTGGCGCCCCCGGGCGCGTCACCGTTATCGAAGGAATCGGTTTCGCCGACGGCGCAGGTGCCCGCCAGAGAAGAGCTGAAGCTAAAGAAGCGGTCGGCTCCATTGCCGCCGTAGAGAGTGGAGTAGATAATCGGATCGATCACCAATTCGCGCTGGTGGTCGTACGCGGCCAGTTCAAAGGTGGCCACCGCACCATTCAACCGGTACTTGCCGTCCACGGGAATGCGGCGGTTGCCGGCCATCTGGTAAATGATGGGCTGGCGTTGCCGAACCACACCGGCCCTGGTGTTGAGCAGCAGCCCGCCTTCTGGGTCCAGCGTGGGCTCAGCCCCGGGAAAGGCGATCCGGATCAGGCCCGGGTCCGCACCCGGCTTGACCACGAAATCATACTCCAACTGGTTCTGTCGTCCGTGATAGACAACGTCGATGCCAGGGTAAACCTCGCTGGCGCGGACGTTGGCATAGTGGGGGACGTTTCTGCGCCACTGGCGCGGATTGACGCCGCCGTAATAGTGGGTAACGCCTGACTGGAGACCCGTGCCCTCGAGCTGACGTGGCTTTTGTCCACCCAACATGTGGAGGCCAATTCGGGCGGGTTCGGTGGCGCGCTCGCCCTTGTGGATTACAAGTTCGGCGCCGGTTTCGGACACCTGCAGCGTGAGGCCTCTACCTCTGGCTTCAAATCGCGAGCCACCACCATCGGGCTCGAAATAGATCGCTGCGCGGTCCAAACGCGTCAAGCGCTCCTGGCCGTGTGCCTGCGCAAACAACGCTCCGCATACGCACAACGCTCCGCCAACAAAGAGCAAGGGCTTCATCATTCCTCCGGTACTGTCTCCACCATACAACACATTTCGTTTGCGTGCCCTCAATCGATCTGCCTCCAAGCAGACCGTCTCCCATATCAAAGGAGTGGACACCGCTAAATGTGCAAGCGATCTTATCGTAACCTGTTTCCCTTAGAGTTGCATGGGTCAAACCCTAGGTACGTTCCAGGACGACCCTAGCTTCGGCCTATAGTACGACTCGAATGGGGGTTCAATGTGGCAAGCGACACGTTCGGGGTAGAGATGTGGGAGCAACTGGTCCACTTTCGGGACTCTAGATCACCCCACGAAATCAAAGTCCAGCTTGCAAGGGACTTGATGACGCTGTTCTGGCCTCATCGGAATGGGCCCCAGTTCTCGTTCAAGGGTGAGGTGAAGAGTGGAATCCCCACCCGTTTTGAATTGCGCTTCGATGCTGCCTTCTCCTGGATCAGCCGCTATACGTTTCGTGGTGAGTCTTCCTGGACCTCACTGCCAGCGGGCCGGCAAGGTGGCAATGCCAGCTCGATGGCGAGGAGCAAGCCTTGTCCGCCGAATCTGACCTCGTCGATGCGGGCGCCGTGCAGCAGGCGAGCCTGGCCGCACTCCGCGGCGGGGCCTCGTTCTCGACGGCCCACAAAGAAGGCGGCACCACGATCAAGGCCCGCGGGCGGCAGTTCATTCGCGCCGGCTACGGGGAGTCCAGCCACTTCGAAACTTTTCGACGACGAAGCCGCGTTCGTGACCTTCTTGCGCAAGTTCTACGACTGGGAAACTTCGAAGGGTTTCTATCCGGACAAGGCGCCTGAGTTCGAGGCTTGGAAGTTGATCCTCCGGCTGCTCCGTTGGTGAGGTTCGCTGCCGGTACTCTTCACTTACTCTCAACTTGACCAAAGCTGTTTGGAATCTGCTAAACTTCCTTTCCCGGCCGATGCCGGGAGAGAAACTCTAACCAAAAAGGTGGTATGTATCATGGCTGACGCTAAGCCCAACTACGAGACCAACGTGAAGAAGTACGTTGCCAATGTCGATGCCGGAGCGGTCGCGGGAATTGTGAAACATCTGGGGATCGCCTTGAAGTCCAAGGATTCCTCGCTGGTGGCAGGCAGTGATCCGAAAGAGTTGGCCCGGTTGCGGGACGGCTTCATGAAGAAGAAGTTGGGGCTGGCCGAGAGCGACGCCGAACTGGATGCCGCGCTGAAGGCTGTGATGACCACGATGAAGGCCGAGCGCGAAAAAAGCCGCGTAACGGTTTGTTACTTGCTGGCCGAGAAATTCGGCAAACTGGACCGCTTCGCGCCTAAGGCGAAATAGCTCTGGGTCCGGCAGCACACGGGCACACCGCCTACACAGCTTCCAGCAGCGCGACGGTCGCCGCATCGCCTTTGAGCATCGCCAAATCGGCGGCGGTCTGATTGTTGTCGGCCCGCGCCTGACGGTCCGCCCCGTTTTCGAGCAGCAGCTTCACTGATTCGGCGTCGCCGTTCTGGGCGGCCGCATGCAGGGGACGAAACCCCTGTTGCTGAGGTTGATTGACGTCGGCTCCCGCCTCGATCAACATTCTCACGATGGCGGGCTGGCGGGCGGCCGTGGCGGCATGCAGGGGGGCTACTCGCATCGGATTCGCCGCCGCCAGATTCACGTTGGCTCCCTGATCCACCAGATAAGCAGCGATCTCCGGATGGCCGAAAAAGCAGGCGAGCGCCAGCGGCGTGAAACCATCCTGGGCATGGGTGTCAATGATCTTACTCCCGCGCCCGCCGATCATTTCTTTGACAACGCCGGCGACACCGGCCGCGCAAGCCTCGTGCAAAGTAAGATCGGGGTGACGCGCCAGCAGCCAATCCACCGCCGCTTGCCGGCGATGATACTTGGCCAGGATCAGCGCGCTCTGGCCCATCTGGTTGCGCGCATTGAGCAGGGCCGGCTCGGCCTGCAGCAGTGCTTCGAGCTTGCCGAGATCGCCTTGCCGCGCGGCGCTGAAGAAGTCTTCGGGGGCCACTGCCACTCGGGTCCGTCCGCTACTTTCGGATGGCCGGAATACCGGCGCTTTGCAAAGCCGCGTCCACCTGAGCAGGCGTGAGCCGGCAGGAATCCCATTCGACAATGACGCTTTTCAGGTCAGGCGAAAGCTGGACGCGCTGCAAGCCAAACAACGAGTGGGCATCGGCGATGCGGTTCATCAGCGTCTCATCAAGAGCGCGGGCGAGGGTGAAGTGTGTAACAACTTTGGTCATGCTGGGTGGCTACAGGCCAGCATACCTTACAGCAGGAACTTCACGCCCGCGACCGCCCAGGCCTTGGGCGTGCGGAAGGCATCCTCGAAATAGGCCCGGTTGAACACATTTTCGATGCGCGTGAACCACTGCATGGAACGCCGCTCACCGAGCGGACGTGTGTAGCTCACCACCAGGTCAGCCTTCTTGGGACCCGGGAACAGGAACGGACGACTGCCGCCGGCAAACATTTGCCACCAATAACTGGAGGCGCCAAAGAAATCGAGCGTGGTCTCCCAGCCTTTGCCGAAGCGTTGCGTCACCAGCGCCGTGAACATGTGATCGGAGACGCGAATCGAGCGCACCGAACCGCCCAGGAGCACCGAATTGCGTTCGTCGGCGTTGGTGCGCGTGTACGCTGCCTGGAAGAAAAGGTTGCGCGTCGCCTGGGCCTGGATGCTGAGTTCGGCGCCGCGCGCCAATCCCCCGCCCGTGTTGCGGTAGCCCGATGAGCGGCCGTAGGGATCGGTGCGCGAGTTGACGATGCCGCTGAAATCGAAACCGATCACTTCCTGCAGCCGGGTGTAGAAATAGGTGCCGGATACTCGCAGCCGCTGCGAGGCCAGGTATTGATCGAAGCCCACGTCCATGGCGACGGCTCGCTCAGGCGCGATGCGTGGGTCGCCAAAGGCGCTAAAACTGCCGGCAAAGAACGAGTAGCCGAATCGCTCATACAAGGTGGGCGTGCGGTAGGAGTTGCCCACGTGCGCGCGAAGCTTGGTGCCAGACGAAGGAATGAAGTAGGACACAGCCGCATCGCCGGTGAGCGCGCGAGGCGGATCGGGCAGAGTGATGCCGGCATAGCGGGGCGAGCCGCCGCGGAATTCGGGCGAGGCGAGCGAAAAGTTCTGGAAGCGGCCCGACAGCGACACCTGCAGCCGGTCACCCAGCAACAGGATCTGATCCTGCGCAAACAACGCGTGGCTGGATTGCCTCACCAGCACTTGCGCGCGGGTGCGGGCCGTCACGACGGGGTTTTCATCGGTGGAGAGATTGTCGTAGTCTTCGCGCTCAAATTCGTAGCCGAAGGAAAGCCGATGGTGGCGCGTGGCCAGCACATCGCCCCGCAGTTGAATCGTGTCCAGGCGGCCGTCAAAGATATTGGAGTTGTTGAAGCCGGGCTGGAAGCTTGGTCCGCCAGGACCGTTGCGCGTGTCGCGGCTGGTGCTGAGACCCTGGTAGTTGGCGCGGAAGCTGGCGCCGGGCGTCAACTGGTGGGTGAACGTGAGCAGGCCTGACGTAAAGCGGCCGGCGCGGCGGGCATCGGGATCATTGAGCGAGGTGAAAAACGTCCGGCCTTCGATCGCAGGAGGGGGGAGAGTTGAGGGCAGCGCGGACACGGGCGCGGCAAAGGGCGTGACGTTGAGGCCCGCGAAAGAATCGTTGCCGATCACCCGGCCGGATAGCGTCGAGCGCGGAGAGAGGATCGCCTGCACCCAGCCATGCGCCATCGTGGTGCGCGCGCGATCGTCGCCGTCGACGCCGCCCGTCACATTGAGGTGCGAGACGCCGCCGGTGTACCTGAAACGATCGCGCCAGGCGCCGCCGGACATCTTGGCAATCCCACGCACTAAGCCGAGACCGCCGCCATCGACGCCCACTTCGCCGCGCAGGGGCGAGCCGCCGTTGGCCGTCACCAGATTGACCACCCCGCCCATCGCGTGCGTGCCGTAAAGCGAGGAACCGGACCCTCGCAAAACTTCGATGCGCTCGGTATCGACCAGCAAAAAATCGCCCAGGAAGGACGTGGCGTCGCCTTGCGGCGCGGCGGAGTCTCGAAAGCGGAAGCCGTCAATCAGCAGAGACGTATCGAAGGCCCGCAGGCCGCGCGTATGAATGCGGGCTAGCGAGCCAGGGCCGCCGAGTTGCATGACGCGCATGCCTGGAATCAGGCGCAGCGCTTCCACCATCGAATATTCCTGGCGGCGCGCGATTTCAACGGAATCGATCACATCGAAAGCTTTGGAAATCTCGTCGGCGGATTGTGCCGTGGAGGAGGCCGTCACCGAGGCTTTTGCCGTCACGCCGGCGAGTTTGAGTTTAAGGTCGCGCTCGGTTTCTGCCTTGCCCAGGGTGACTTCCTCGAGTGGGGAAGGCGCCAGGTCCGCCGCTTCAGCGCGGACCAGGTACGGGGCGGCAGCGAGCGTGTCGAAGCGGTAGGCGCCCTGCTTGTCGGTGCGCGTGATTCGACTTACTCCGCCGTCACGCGATTGTAAGGTAACGCTGGCGTTTGGCACCACCGCACCGGAGGGATCAAGAACGCGCCCGCGCAACGTTTCGGCGCACAGGGGAGCGCAACCGCAAAAAATCAACAAAGAAATGAAGGCCCGCTTCATGCACCCGTCCTTAGAAGGTCATGTAGATTTCCGCCATTGGTTAGCGGGTCACTGGCAGGTCTTCGGACTCACGGGCGAATTACTCGCTCCTACTCATCCGGCTTCCCGTTCCATTTCTGGAACAGTGCCTTCGTTGGACTTTCGTTCCCGTTCACCGCTGCTGGACAGTCCCGGACTTTCACCGGGTTCCCTCGGGGGCGCCTCGCGGCACACCAGCGACAAAACTATAGTGCGGCTTGCCTGCGGGAATTGTCAAGCTGTTGTTTCCGCGCCTGATCGCGTACACTGGGAAAGGAGCTTACGCTCGACGTCTCCTCTTTCAGGCCTCTTGCATCTAAGACAGGTTCCCTGAATATCCGCTCTTAGCGCGATTATTCCAAGGGAGAACCACACATGTCTGCAAACAATGGAGACCGTTCGCGCCATAACCGCATGCGCAAGGCCAAGGAACGCCGCCGGGTGATTTCACGCGCCACCCGCGCCGAACAGGCCGCTGTCGCCGCTGTTCCCGCCGTAGCGGCCGTCGCCACCGCGAAGAAATAGCGAGCGCCGCTCACCACTCGTTGTAGCGCGTGCCCTCGGACGAGGTCTTGTCGGACCCGGACCGGATGTCGAAAATACCCGGCTCGGTTTGGTTCACCATGGTGAGAGCGTCTTCCATGATCACCTTCCAGGACTGGTTGCCGCCCACCATGGGGTCTTCCGGCACCTGCCGAAGATATCCCTCCGTCACCAGATCCTGCAGCGATTGCGGAGCCTTCTGTTTATCGTAGGTGTATTCGTCAATCACCGTGCGCATGGAAAACAGGTTATTGCGCAGCACGCTTTCCTTGGTGCGCTGCACGACGCGCGTGTAGAGCGGCACGGCCGCCGAGAGCAGGATCGACATCACCGTCATCACGATGATGATTTCTATCAGGGTGTAGCCGCGCTGCCCGGCCCTCTTACCACTCCGCATATGCCGTCCCGTCCCCTGCCTTCTCATAGGTCTTCGTGTAGACGTCAAACACATTCTGCCCGCCCCAACTGGTGGACTGCGGATCGTCACGCGTGGAGCGCTGGCCCCACTCGCGACGCCCGGTAAATGGATCCTTGGGGATGCGGCGCAAGAACTTGATCTTTTTGTCGACGGAGCCGCCGGCCTTGACGCCTTCTACCAGCTTGTCCAGCGACTCCGGGTAGCAGTCCGCGTCAGGCTTCTGCGAGGTTGGCGCCAGTTGCTGATAGTCGCAGGCGTCTTTGTATTTATCGATGGCCATGCGTAGCTCCAGCAACGAACGCCGCAGTTCCTTTTCCTTTTCGCGCTTCACCTTGAAACGCGTCAGCGGCAGGGCCATTGTGGTCAGCAGGATCAAAATCGTGAAGGCCACCATCAACTCGATGAGGGTCATCCCGCGCCGGTCGCGCCGTCTCATGATACTCACAGCCGGCTACTCCACCTTCACCTGCAGCGGCGGCATGGCGGCCGTCACCGGCTGCATTTGCATATCGCGAAGCCCGGCATCGACAATGCGCACTTCAGCTATTCCCTGCCCCACCGCCTGAAAGACCAGGTTCAGCACCGGCCCCGATCCGGAGATGCCGCTGGCCCCCGATACCCGGCTATACACCACCGTCACTTCGCCTTCGTCATTGCGAATGTTGCGCGTAAACACAGACTGGTCCGCCGCGCCGAGCAGCGTGCCGCGGGTGGCTTCGTTGAGCCTGAGCACTTTCGGATCCCACTTGATCCGCAGCGGGGCCGAAAAGACATTCTTCGCTAGTTCCAGATTGAGTGTCACGTTGACCGCGGCGCTCAGCTTGGCCGTCACCGCGCCGGGCGAGAACGACAACGTCGGGCCGGTTGGGGCTGGTGGAGCGGGCGCTGCTGGAGCCGCTGCCGGCGGTGTCAGGCCTGGGACGCCAGCGGGAGCCGGAGGCTCAGTCGCAATGGGATCGGGCTTGGGAGCGCCCGCCGCCGCTGCTCCGGCTCCCGGTTTGGACGGTTCATCCTCTTCCGGCGCCGCAGTGCCAACCTTGACAGTCGCATCGCTGCCGGCAGCGATGCCGCGCGTGTTCAGCTCGCTAATGTCGGGTACACGTACGATATGCGGCACCAGCGCGATCAGCAACTCACCTTGGCTCTTCTCGATGCTCTCGCCGGAAAACAGGCGGCGCACCCAGGGGATCTGGGCCAGGCCGGGAGTGCCGGAGACCGACCGCGTGTCCTGATCCTGTGTCAAGCCCCCCAGCAGACTTACCTCGCCCGCCCGCAGCCGAATGTCTTGCGTGAACTTCCGCTGGCCGATCACCGGCTGCGAAAGGCCACCCAAGTCAATCCGGTCACGAATGTTGGTAATGTCTACCTCCACCTTGAGCGAGACCTCATCGGATCCGTGCACCTGCGGGGTGATGTCGATGTTCACACCGACGTCGGCGAATTGAAACTGCGTGCTTACCAGCGGGGAGACGCCCACGGCGCCGACGCCGGGCTGGAAGCTGCCCGTCGCATAAGGGTAGCGATCGCCGATCTTCAGGCTGGACTTCAA
>JAYTKJ010000589.1:0-2215 GCA_043730365.1 Acidobacteriota bacterium
CGGCATAGTCCGCCGGCTTGTTTCCGGGAAAGGGCGGAAGCTTTGCAGGGGGTATGGCTTCTCCCTCAATGCCTCCGATCACGTTTGGCGAGAGGAATCGGGGGGCTATCCTTTTAACGAGAAACTCAGCCGGTACCACGGCGTTGCAAAGCATTATCACTGCCAACTGCCTGCTGGGGAAGCTGAGCATGTGTGCGCGATATCCGGCCAGCGCGCCACCGTGGCCAATCGTGGCCAAGTCCTGAAATTCACCGGCCACGAGTCCGCGTCGATACGCGATCTGTTCCCCACCAGTGAGGCGGAAGGGCTCGGTGAGATCGTCCGGCCATTTCCACTTGGCCAAGTCCTCGATCGTGGTCACCAACCCGCCGCCGCCCGTCGTATCGACATGGGCCGGAGCCTGCCGCCAATGTCCCTTGGCATCTCGGGTGTAGCCCATGGCCAGCCGCGGCACCACTTCAAAGTGATCGTCTCGAAACCAGGAGTTGGTCATGCCCGCCGGCTTGAACAAATGCTCCGCGGCAAACTCGCGCAGTGACTGGCCGCTCACCTTTCGCACGATGCGCGCCAGCAGGATGTAGCCGGTGTTGCAGTAGAGATAGCGTGAGCCTGGTGCAAAGTTGAGCGCCTTCATGCGGCGCACCAGTTTCATCACGTCGTCTTCGGTGGAGACATCATCGCCGTTCCGCCAGCCGGCCAGATCCAGCAGTGCGTAGCTCTCGCGCAGCCCGCTCACATGATGCAGCAAGTGGCGTACCGTGGGGTTGCCTTCCTTGAACTCCGGCAACTCCTGCACATATTGGCTGACGGGCGCATCGAGTGAAACCTTGCCCTGCCGGACCAGCTGCATTATAGCCGCGGCGGTGAACTGCTTGGACACCGATCCGGCATAGAACGCGGTTTGCGGCGTGATGGGGACGCGGTGTTCGAGACTCGCCAGGCCGTAGCCTTTTGAAAAAGTCAGCTTGCCCTGTTCCCGCACGCCGACGGCGCAGCCCGGAGCGTCCGGCGCGGTGTAGTGAGCCAGGATGTTATCGACGCTTTCGGGCGCAATAAACGTTTGGGGGAGCAACAGGGCTAGTGCGAGGCCACGCACCTACGGCAACTCCCGAATCGAGATGTTGCGGAAGCGGTGCTTGCCGCCGGGCACCCAGCGGTTGCCGCCGTGCACCTGCAAGGCAATCATCCCGGACGTGGCGCCGCCAGGAAGATGATTCGCCGTGTCGGTCCAATTGGCCAGCTTAATGCCGTTGAGCCACGTCTGAATATGCGGCACGTCGCCTTCAATGCGGGCGCGCAGATGATTCCACTCGCCGCGCTTGAACCACTCTTGCCAATTGGGCGCGAAGAGCTTGACGCCTTCGAGCTTCTCGCCGTAGACGCCGCCGATGATGCCGCCATCGAGATTGTCGATCAGGATCTGATAGGCCTCGCCTTTTTCGCTGGCGCGAAGGAATAGCCCACTGTCGCAGCCGAAGTCCGGATTGATTTCGAGCGCGATTTCGAAGTTCTTGAATTTTCGATCGGTGAGCAGAATGCCGCCGTGACCGGGCTTATCCTGTGAGCCGCTGATCGCGCCATTCTCCACGCGCCACGCCTGAGTCTTGCCGTGATGATTGACGTCGCTGATGTGCCAGCCGGCGAGATCGGCGCCTTGAAAAAGTGGGACAAATGCGGTGTCCCCCCGGGCCAGTTCAAAGCGGTGGCCGAGCGGCTGCGCCAGTTGGCGCTGCTTCGAAATCAGCTCCTGCTCCACGGCATCAATGGCTGACAGACTCGCGGTCAGCGTCTCCGGATTCTCAGCTTGCAGAGGAACTTGCAGGCTGCGCCACCGCGCAAAATGAATGGCGTTGTGTTTGATCGTGAGCGCATGCACGCGGGCGGCTTGGTCCCACATGGGCGTGCGGAGTCCGGACAGATTCACGCCCGCTGCGAGTTCGCTCTCTGTGAACGTCGCCACTTCGGAGCCGTCGATGCGGAGCGTGTGTTTGCCTGCGGAGAGGCCGGTCACCTTGAGGGTCTGCCGATTGAGTGTCTCCTGGAAATCGGAGGAACGCACGGCCAGCGACATGACGGCGTCGCGCATGTCGACCGGCAAGGGGAGCGCCTCGTCCTTCTGGGTCCATGTGAGCGTGTTGCTGAAGGCGGCTCCGGTAACGGCCGTGTTGCCTTGCTTGACGACGCGTTTGGCCGCGGCGTCCAACTCCACGGCGCT
>JAYTKJ010000590.1:0-2780 GCA_043730365.1 Acidobacteriota bacterium
ACGGTTCGACGCGTCTCGTTTATTTGCTTTCATCAACTTGGAGACTGGTTGTAAGATTGCTAACAGCAGTTGAACAACCTTGCGCTACGAAACAACCATTCAACGTCCCGTGGAAGTGGCCGGCTTCGGATTGCATTCCGGCGTGCCTGTGCGAATCCGCATTGTGCCAGCGCCCCCGTCAACCGGGATCGTCTTCCTCCGCACAGACCTGCAGCATTTCCCTATTCCAGCCAGCTACAAGCAAGTCGCCAAAGTGAGCTACGCGACCAGCCTCATGCGCCAGGGCGTGCTCATCTCCACCACCGAGCATCTGCTTAGCTCGCTCTATTCGATGGGGATCGACAATGCTTTCGTCGAGATCAACAATCTGGAGGTGCCGATCCTGGATGGCAGCAGCCAGCCCTTCGTCGAGATGATCCTGCGCGCGGGCATCCGGACCTACCGTCGCAGGCGGCGCTATCTGAGGGTGAAACGGCCGGTCTCGGTGGAAGGCAACGGCAAGCGGATTACGATTCTGCCGGCGGACCGGTTCCTGTTAACCTGCGACGTGTTTTTCGACCACCCGATGGTGGGTCGGCAGCAACTGGAAATCGAAGTCACGCCGGAGCGGTATGCCACCGCCATTGCGCCGGCGCGCACGTTCGGCTTCGAGCACGAGTTGAACCAGATGCGCGATATGGGCCTGATCCGTGGGGCCACGCTGGATTCGGCGGTCTGTTTCACGGCTACGGATGTGATGAATCCGGGCGGGCTGCGGTTCACCGATGAATGCTGCCGGCACAAGGCGCTCGATCTGATTGGCGATCTGGCGCTGATCGGCCGGCCGCTGCTGGGACACGTGATCGCCGAGCGGGCCGGGCACGCCATGCACACCGCGCTGGTTTCCAAGATCATGGCAGACCCGTCTCTCTATGAGATCCTAAGCTTTGAACAACTGGCTTCGCGTGTTACCGACGCCCTGGTCTCGTAGCGGCGGCCGATGAGTTGGCTGCGCTGGCTGCCGAGCGCGCTCTCGGTGTCGAGAATTTTCTTCACTCCTCCGATTGCTTCGGCGATTCTGAACGACCGTTTCCCGCACGCCTTTTTGCTCTGCTGGATAGCCGGGGGCACAGACTTCCTGGACGGTTGGCTGGCCCGGCGCTACGGCTGGGAGTCTCGAACGGGCGCCTGGCTGGATGCAATTTCCGACAAAATATTACTCAGCACAATTTATGTTTGTTTTGCCTTAACCGGCGACGTCTGGGGCTGGCTGGTGGGGCTGGTTTTAGGCCGGGACGTGATGATTTTGATGCTGGCGGCAGCGGGAATTCTCTTCACGCCGATTCGAGACTTTCCGCCATCTATCTGGGGAAAGATAAGCACCAACATACAGATAGCGGCGGCGGCGGCGGTCCTGGCCGGCCCTGCCTGGTTGAAACCGTGGGCCCTGGCACTCTGCGCCGCCGGCACGGCATGGAGCGGGGTTCATTACTTTCTTTCGGCGGTACAAAAGTGGAGAATGTTGCCCTCGGCAGCCACGAATCCGCCCAAACCGGATTGACGTGAGAGCCCCGGGGGGCTAGGCTAATAGTAGGAAGCTGCCAGGTGACTCGCTACACACCCTCGCGCTACTATCTGGTCGCTGCCATCACTTCAATGGCGGTGGCACTCCAACTTTCCTGGGTTGCATTCCACTGGAGTTGGGCTTGGGCCCCTGCGGTGTTGTTTGCTCTGCTGGCAGGCGTGCTGCTGGCTTTGGCCCGCCGCCCCGTCATTGAGATTCACCCGCGTCACTTGCGCGTAGGCAATCGAAGCATTGAATGGAACGAAATTCAGTCTGTGGATCGGACTGGCTGGCTGGTTCCTCTGATCGTGTTGCTAAAGCTGACCAGCGGCCAGCGGGTGGTACTGGTCTTCGCCGGAGACCTCGAAAACTCACGCCGGCTGCTGCGCCATCTCCGCCGGTTCGCCCGCGAGGCGCTGATCGATGGACTCCCGCACGAGGATTACTGGAGCGACAACCAAGCCGCGCTCGAGGCCTTGCCGGAGCGGAAGCAACTGACCGCGCCACGCTATCCATTGCTGCGGGAAGATGACGAGGCCGAGGTGGAGCGTCTCTACCAGCGCCTAAAGTCCGTCGGTCATCTGGATTCCAAGGCGCCCGGCTCGGATGAGTAAAGCGCCGCTCAGGCGTGTTCGTCGTCTCCAGGTCTTTCTCCCCACCGTCTTAATCCTGGCCCTTGCCGGCCTCACCTCCAAGTGGTGGCTCCCTTCCATAGGCCGATTCCTGGTACAGGCCGATCCCCCAGCCAAGGCTCCCGTAGCGGTCGTGTTGGCGGGAGACAACCATGGCTTTCGGATCCTACGCGGCGCCCAACTGCAGCGAGACGGGTTTGTGGACAAGGTACTGGTGAGCGGAGTTCCTGGCATCTATGGCTTGTACGAAAGCGATCTGGCCGTCCGCTTCGCCGTGGCGCGCGGATATCCGGAGACTATTTTTGAAGCGCTGCATCTGGACTACAAGTCAACCCAGGAAGAGGCGCATGTCATCGTCGGCGAGCTCAAGCGGCGGGGCATCCGGAGCATATTGGTGGTAACCAGCGACTATCACACCAAGCGGGCCGGATGGATCTTTCGGCACACGGCGCCGTGGATGGAGATTCGTGTGATCGAGGCCGAGGACCGCTACTTTCGGCGTGACCACTGGTGGGTAGACCGCGAGTCTGGCAAGCGCGCGTTTGATGAATGGACGAAGCTGATTGCGTTCACGTTCGATTTTTTCCCGCCGGCGCGGTCGGGCC
>JAYTKJ010000591.1:0-13472 GCA_043730365.1 Acidobacteriota bacterium
CCGATCTTGCGGCAGTTCCCCGCACCTTCGAAATGCCTCGGAGTGCCGAGCCCGGCGTCCGCACGATCTCATTTGAGGGCCTGCCCTATCAGGGCAAACCGACTCGCGTGTTTGCCTACTATGGCGCGCCGTCGCGACGCGGGACGGAAAAGCTGCCGGCGATGGTGCTGGTCCACGGTGGCGGCGGCACGGCCTACGCAGAATGGGTCCGCATGTGGAATGCCCATGGATACGCGGCGATCGCTATGGACACGGTGGGCACCATTCCCGAGGCGGCGACGGAGCCCAAGAAGACTTGGAACCCGGATCGCCGGCGTCACGAGTTTTCCGGACCCGCCGGCTGGGGAGACTTCACGCATGTGGATCTGCCTCCGCAGGATCAGTGGACGTATCACGCGGTGGCCGCCGTTGTCCGCGCGCATTCTCTGCTGCGATCGTTCCCCGAGGTAGACCCAAAACGCATCGGCTTGACGGGCATCTCCTGGGGTGGCTATCTCACTTCGATCGTCTCAGGAGTGGACTCGCGCTTCCGGTTGGCCGCGCCCGTGTACGGTTGCGGCTTCCTGGGTGAGGACTCGGCGTGGCTGAAGGACTTCGCCAATCTCGGGCCGCAGCGGGCGCAGCATTGGCTCGATCTCTGGGACCCGTCACAGTATTTGGGGCGCACCAAAATGCCAACGCTGTGGGTGAACGGCACCAACGATTTTGCCTATCCGCCGCCGTCGTGGCGCAAGTCGTACCGTTTGACGAAGGGCCCACGCACGTTGGCCTACCGTGTAAGGATGCCTCACGGGCATCTCGATGGCGCTAAGCCTGAGGAGATCTTCCAGTTCGCGGACGCGATCCTTGGCCACGGCGCACGTCCTCCGCGCATCACGGCGCAGGGGACCGATAAGGGCCGCGCCTGGGTTCGTTTCAAAGGGGCCACGCCCGTGGCCAAAGCCGAGCTTGCTTTCACGCAAGATACCGGAAAGTGGCAGACCCGTAAATGGGAGGCCGTGCCCGCCGAGCTCAAAGGCGGCCGGGCATCAGCGTTGGTGCCGGATGGATCGCGAGCGTACTATCTCAATCTGTTCGACGCGCAGGGCCGTGTCGTCAGCGGCGAATACGCGGACCGATAGCGAGCTGCCAAGATGAAAAGGGTAGGAATGATCGGCCTCGGTCTGATGGGCACGGCCCTCACCGAGCGCCTGCTCGAACATGGCTGGCAGGTACTGGTCTGGAACCGCTCGCGCGACAAAGCCGAGCCGCTGATCAAGCAAGGCGCGGTCTGGAGCGACAACCCCATCGCCGACGCCGATCGAGTGCTGATCAGCCTCTATACCAGCGACGTGGTGGAAGCAGTACTGACGCAGATGCAGGACGCATTGCGGCCCGGGCACACCATCGTCGATACCACGACCGGAGAGCCAGCCCAAAGCGCGGCCATGGGGATGCGCCTGGCCGAGCGCGGCGTCCACTATCTCGATGCCCCGATTTCCGGCTCCAGCGAGCAAACACGGCGAGGGGAAGCGACGGTGATGGTGGGAGGCGCGCGCCCTGTCTTCGACGCATGTGCCGACCTTTGGCCGATGTTAGGGCGCACCGCTTTCTATGTGGGTGCGGGCGGCAGCGCGGCCAAGATGAAGCTGATCTCGAACCTCGTGCTCGGCCTGAATCGCGCAGTGTTGGCCGAAGGGCTGGCGTTCGCGGCGGCGATTGGCGTTGACCCGGCGGCAGCTCTGGAGGTGCTGAAGGGCAGCATGGCCTACTCGCGCGCGATGGATGTAAAGGGGCGGAAAATGCTCGAGGGGGACTTCAGCGTCCACGCGCGCCTGTCGCAGCACAGCAAGGATGTTCGGCTGATGCTGCAGGAAGCGACCGCCGCCGGAATGACGCTGCCGCTCTCGGCCACCCATCAGCAATTGCTTGAACAGGCTGAGCGAGAGGGCCTGGGCGACCTCGATAACAGCGCCATCATCAAGGTGTTCCAACGCCGGTAGGTTAGCGTTACTTGGCAAACCGCATCACTTCGGAGGCGAGTTGTGCGAAGGCCTCGTCCAGTTGCGAGGCGTTGTCGGCGCGAATGTACATGCCGGTGGGTAGCGTTGTCACGGGCTCGGGTTGCGGCGCTGTCCAAAGCATTGATTCCCACATTGTCGATCGCGTTATCGTCGATTCGGATACGGCCGTTGGTCCGGAGAATCCCCGGGTTGTAGGCGGTCAACGAGTTACCGAAAACGTCCACTTCATTGGCTGCGCCAACTCGGGTCAGAGCCACGATGTCCTGCCACACATTGGCGTGGTTGGCGGCAAAACGGCAATTCGTGCGGTTGGCGATGAGGCGTTGGTCGCTGGTAACCGGGGGGAGCGCCGGTGGGATCAGAGCGGTATATTCCCAACCCACTGACGCCATTCGAGGAGTGTCAAGACCTTGGCGATCTGAGGGCATTTACCCCAGCGGCTAACTGGCGCGCCGAGCCAGGGTTCGCAGCACCGCCCGGACTTGGTGAACACCGCCCGCGTGCAACTTGTCTGCCAACTGGGTGTGGTCCGTCTTGGAGAGGGCGGTCCGCAGTGCCGCGCGAGCCATAGCTAAGTATTAGCAAAATCTCTAAGCGGCCAGAGAACTAGTTGAGGATCAGCATCTCGCTGGTTGCTTTGAGCGAATACGGATGGTTCCAGACGACGCTGATTAAAGTCTGAATCGGGTAAGTGGCCTCGATGCGGACGGTGCTGCCGGGGCGATTGTTGGGTGTCCACGTAACATTCGCCGTCAGGATGGTGGTATCTAAGCCCAAGGCATTGTCGCGCAAGACTTGCTTGATATTGTCAGCGGTGGCGGGCGTAGAACTGCGAGCGCCATTCAAGGTGGCGTAGCGTACGCTGGCGTCCACGGCGTAGGCTAGTGTGCTGTTGGACCAGATCACGAAGCTGATCTGGATGATACCGAAAATGATGAGCATAAACGGCCATAGCACCAGGGCGCTCTCCAGTAGTGCGTTCCCCCGCCGATTGCGGAGGCGTTTTCTTTGCTTCAGGTTTCGCATGGTCTATTTCACCCGGATTACGGCCGTGCCCGCCACGGGAATCGTCGTGGACGAGCCCCAGAAAGGCAGGAATGCGTTGTAAGTGCTATCGGCCTTCACTTGTGTGTACATCGCCAGCGGGGTCGAGCACCCGCTGCTCCCGCAGGTGGCGGCGGTGGCTCCACAATAGCAGGTTCGCGAAGTGGTGACAGTCATAGAAACCCCCGGTGCCGCCGCCTGGGCAGCCGCGGTAATCCCGGTGCCATTGCCGGCGTTCTGCGTGCTGTAGGAAGCAAACTGGGCCGCCGCTTTGGCGGCTTGTGTCAGTGAAGTGGCCAGGCTGAACACCCTGGCCAGGTCCGTGCCACCCACTGCCATCAGGATCAGCACCGTACTGCAAAGAGCGAACTCGACAATCGCCGAACCGCGCCGCCGGGATCTTCGTCTACGCATTGCGTCTCCCTCGAATCAACGAACTATTGAACCAGCACGCTTCGCATCAGCGGCGAGCCGTTCGCCAACACCGAGTAGTTGCTCCGGAAGGTGCAATTGCCCGTGTAAGCCAGCGTGCGCGCCACGATGCCGTTATACTGCGCGATGGTGCCCGAACCACCTGCATAATTCAGAATGGAGTTCGGCATGTAGATGATGCCCTCGATGTTGGAGCCCGAGTTGCCTTCGACGTGATTGGGGCCGTTGTCGAAGATATTACGATCCTCGAAGATCAGCATGGCCTCATAGGTTCCAGAACGGGGAGCCCGCAGGTTGACGGTTGCCCCGCCGGTGATCGAGATCGCGCCGTGGCCGCCGCCGGAGCCTCCGGTATTGAAAATGGTCACGTCAGTGCCGTCGATATTGCTCTGGGACGAAATCTTCAGTCCGCCGCCCGCCATCACGTAGAGCCCCGCCGCAAAGTTCACGCGCCGATCCGAGTTGATGTCGATGCCCCCACAGTAAACCCCTGGGTTCAAATTGATGGGATTGTTGTTCCTGCCGCCGCTCGACACATGGAAATTGTTGTAATCGCAGGTTCCGGCAGGTGGATTGGCGCGCCATTCCAGAGGGTCGTCCTCGGCAGGCATGTTGGTAACCGGTGTGGGCGTGATCGTGGCGCTATTGGAAATCTGTGTTCCACCGACAACGTTAAAGGAAAGCGTGTTGATGATCGCGCCACCGGTTACCTGGAGGGCGCTCCCTGAGTTGGAGTTCACCTGAACGCCGCAAGTCATGGAGACCTGGGGCGATCCGGCCACCTGCATGGCGTTGTTGCCAGTTGGCTCCATCACGAAAACACAGGGATCCATTTGGGAGAGACCCCCGATCGAGGCTGCGGCGACAGTCACCGAGTCGCGGCCAAACGCGCGCATGAAGTAGGTGGGGGCCGGCTTGGTCACGAAGATTTGCGCAAACCGCGAGTCCCCCTGGCGTGTTCCTGACAATGGTGGATTCTCAACCACCACCGTCGCGTCAACGTTGTGGACGAAGCCATTCGCGGCAGCGTCAGCCCTGGCGGCCGTTGTTGCGGCTTGGGAATCGTGAGTCAGCTTCAGCTGGATCGCGGCAGACTGCGCAGCCGCGTCGGCTGCCGTCTGCGCCTTGCGCTTCCACATTTGCAGATACGCTACGTCTAGTGAGAGACCAGCGAAGCCGCAGAGCATAAAGGCGCCCATCGCAAAAGCGACTATCATTACTCCCTTGCGCCGGGACTTGTTTCTGAGTTGCAATTTCATTTTGATTTACCCACTGTTCTTGTTCGCATGTCTTTCTTCCTGGGCCTTTGATGGTAAGGACGGTTGACTGGGCTCCGTTCCTGACAAGGTCCCCTGGACTAGGTCTGTTTTCCTAATCACCCCCGGTGTTACCTGAGGTACTCTCCCAGCTATCGTTCTGCCTAAACCTGCCGATTCAAGTCATAAAAGGGAAAAGTGCGTTGAAGAGCTTGCTCCATACCGACACGGAATCAACCGGAGTCTGCGTGTCACTCGAAGATTGCCTCGGCGAGTTGTCACGCGGGCTGACGGTGGAGGGCGCGGCTGATCGGGTTTCACCAATGACGCTGGAAGCCGAATTGGAGCATTTGCACCAAGAGTACGCCAGTTCACTGGTTCGCTACGCCATTTCGTACTGTGGAGATCCGGATTTGGCGCGTGACGCTGTCCAGGATTGCTTCCTGCGCTATTTTGAGATGCGTCGCGGCGGTTCCAGGGTGGAACAACCGAAGGCGTGGCTGGTGCGGGTCCTCAGGAATCAGCTCATTGATCGGCGCCGCAGAGAGCGCTTGGAAAGAGAAGTCTTGGCGATTACGGCAAGGGAGTTGCGAGCGCTACCGGCCTGGCCTCAGAACTCTCTTGGCGGAGATGCTGGAGTGGCGCGGCTCTGGAAGCGGATCGAAGCGTTGGTATCTCCCAAAGAGCTGGCGTGCCTCAAAATGCGGGTCGCCGGTTTCTCCTACGCAGAAATAGCGGAAGCTCTAGGTGTGCAGTCCGGGACTGTCTCAGTATTTTTGACCCGCAGCCGCGAAAAGGCCGCTGCTGTGCTGGAACGCCGGGCCACGCCTGCGGGGGACAGAGTCAGCGCTCATGCGCGCGGACGGATGGAAGCCAGCCAAGCCAAAAACATCTCGACCTCACCAGGATCGGCCAAGTGGTAGGCGGCCGACGATTTCCCATGCGGGCCCACGCGTACCGTAATAGCGCCGGGCAGGGAAGCGAAGGCCTCCTCATCGGTGGTGTCGTCGCCCAGATAAATGGGCGCCGCGTCCAGGCCATCGTAGGCCTTCCGAATCCAGGCGACCGCGTCTCCTTTGTGCCAGCTCACGTCCGGCCGGATGTCGATCACCTTGAGTCCCGGGGTAACTCTAAACCGGTGCGGGGCTTGTTCAACCGCTGCCTCAACAATCGTGCCGGTATCCTGCTGAGACCCGGCGCGCGCCAAGCGATAATGCACCGCCAACGTGAGGCCTTTGTTCTCAACCCAAACGCCATCGATGTGGGCCAGGCGGCGGGAAAGAGTCTCGGCAAACGCCTTCATCCGAGGCCTGGCCTCCACGCTGGACGGATGCACAAAGGCGATGCCCGGCCCGTCAATCTCGAGGCCGTGGTTCCCGGAATAGATAAGATTCCTTAACCCGACGTGGTGGCGCAGGTCGGCGATGGCGCGGCCGCTCACGATCGAGGCTCGCAGACCAGGGCGGCTCGAGAGGTCGACCAACCTGGCCCGCAACTCTGGGCGCATCTGGGCCAGCGCTGGTTCGGGTGCGATCGGCGCCAGCGTTCCGTCGAAATCGGAGAACAGAAAGATGCCGCCCGAGGCGGTGGACAACTTCGGCGCGAGACCGCCCAGGCAAGCCAGCAGATGCCGGCTCATCGCGCCCGGGCCACCGGGAACGGTGTCACATTGTTCCGTAGTGGCGCGGGCGTACGGCGGTCCAGCCGAATTTCGGCGGTAGCGCCTACCAAGTCTGCCGCCCACCGGAAGATATTCCGCTGCCGCACCACTTGCCGCATGCGCTTCATGCGTAGCCGTTTTTCTTCGGGGCTCATTTCCACAACCTGTCGAATGGCCTCGGCCACCTCTTCGGCGTCATAGGGGTTGATCAGCACCGCGTCCTGCAACTCCTGTGCGGCACCGGTGAAACGGCTCAGAATGACCGCGCCGCCCTCGTCATCGCGGCTGGCGACATACTCTTTGGCCACCAGGTTCATGCCGTCGTGGAGCGCGGTAACGAGGCAGAAATCGGAAAGCCGATAGTAGGGATCGATCTCCTCGTGACTGTGGTGCCGCATGAGGAAGACGATCGGCTTCCATTGCCTTGTCTTGAAGCGCGCATTGATACGCTCGACTTCCGATTCCACCTCTTGGATGAGGTCTTGGTAGCGCTTGATCCTGGTCCGGGTCGGCGCACCCACTTGAATGAAAGCGAAACGACCGCGATAGGAGGGATAGTCGTTGAGAAAACGCTCAATGCCGCGCAATCGCTCCGGGATGCCTTTGGTATAGTCAAGGCGATCCACGCCGACGCCGAAGAATTCCGCTTCGGTCCCCAATTGGCGCAGCAGATTAGCCCGCCGGATGTAGATGGACTCGTGGTGGTCATCGGACGGACGGCTATGCCCGGGATCCTTTACGCTGATCGGAAAGGGGCGGACGGCGGTGAAGCGGTCCCCGCAGCTAACGCCGGGCTTCTCGTAGTCGATACGCGACTCGAGCACCCGATCCACCGTCTGCAGGAAGTTACTGCAGTGAGCCTGGATGTGGAAGCCGATCAGGTCCGCGCGGAGCAACCCCTTGAGTAACTGGGTTTGCCAAGGGCAGATACCGAAGGCCTCGGGGTTAGGCCAGGGAATGTGCCAGAAGATGGCGACGCGCGCGTCGGGGCGCCCTGGCGTTGATTAGCGCAGGTAGCAGTGCGAAATGATAATCCTGGACCAGCACGAGCGGTTGCTCGGAGTCCTCCATTTCTTCCAGCAGAGCGTCGGCGAACTTCTGATTCACGTCGCAATAATGACGCCAGTCTGCCGGCCGAAAAAGCGGCCGCGTATGGGCGATATGGCAGAGAGGCCACAAGCCTTCATTGGCGAAGCCATTGTAGTAGCCCTCTTCCTGGTCCGGCGTCAGCCAAACACGGCGCAGTGTGTAGCGGGGCTCCTCCGGAGGCACCGGCAGGCGGTCCTGATCATTCACTGTGGCGCGGTCCGCATCCCCGGCCCCATGCGCGATCCAAGTACCGTCGGACGCGCGCAGAATGGGCTCCATGGCGGTGACCAATCCACTGGCCGGTACGACGATTTCAATGGCGTTGCCCCGGCGGACATGCATGTACGGCTCGCGGTTGGAGACCACGAACAGCCGGCTGCCATCGAGCAGCTTCTCCAGATAAATGCGCAAACGCTCCGGCGTCCATAATGACTCACTGGCTTCACGCAAGCGGGCTTCTTCTTCCGCCGATGCGGTGGCCGATTTCAGCTTCACAGCCAGACGGTTCAGTTCATGGGCGAGGGGGCGGAAGGCTTCGCCCATCGGCAACGCGCCTCTCGTTTCGATCTTGCCCGACATCACGTCCCGGGTCCACTGAGTGACGCGGGTCAACGGCGCCAGCACGCTCCATCGCAACATGAGTAACATCACAGCCGACAGCGCGGCTGCTTGGAGCGATGCACGCAAAAGCACCCCTCGCCACATCCGCCAGTCAGCGCCATCGGCTGATGACGAGTCCTGGAAGATCGTCAAGCTGCCGAACGGCTGTCCGGCGCGGTGCAGTGCAATTCCGTACGCGAGGAGTGCGTGGCCCTGCAAACGCAGCCACTCGCCTCCCGGCGCCGCGCTAGCGGCCAGGGTTGCCAATTGGGCCTCAGTGATTCGGAAGCGCTGGCGAAGAGCGCCGGTATCCACTGCCGGGTTGCCTTGCGTATCGTAGATGACTACGCCAAGCACGCCATCGTGCTGGCCGAGGCGTCCGGTGACTCGAGAGAGTTGGGTGACCGCGCCGCGGTCCAGCAGGCGTTCAGCGGTTTCGCGCAAGCCCTCGGCCTGACGCTGGACTCGCTGTCTCAACTCCCGATAGCGGGCTTGACTTTCCGCGCTGGCCTGATAGGACGCAAAACCAAATGAGATCGTGGACACTGCTGCTACCAATGGCCAAACCAACTTCATGAATAGTCCTCCCTGGCCTCACCATGGCGAAGTTCAGGTCGGCGGCGTCTTCATTCGCGCCGCTGCCAGTTTGTCACCTGCCGTAATGCAAGAGACCCGCCAACCCGTGTGGTCAATGACTTAGCCGATGCGGCAACAGGTATTTCCGCGCGGGTTGGTATTGGATTGAGAAACTATTACCGGACCACGCCGTCTCGTGACCTCTTTGGCTGAGAGACGCCGGGTCCAGACATCACTTGCGCTGGGCTGGCTCGCGGGCTTTCGCGGCCAGAAAGCGCTGACGGGCTTCCTCGGCTTTCGCTTCGAGCCCGGATTTTCGGTAGAGCCGCGCCAGCAGATACCAGGCATCGGAGTAGCTGGGATCAAGCGCGGTCGCGCGCTGCACCCAGTTCAACGACAGTTCAGCTTTGCCGAGCTGCTCCAGCGCTTTGGCTCCGATGTAGAAGTTGCGCGCCGACATCGGGTTTCGATCCGCGGCCTTGGCGGCGGCATTGAAAGCCTGTTGCGCATCACCGGTTTTGAAGAGAAGGTCTGCCAGATTTGCATAGGCCCAGTCATACTCGGGATGATCCTTTTCCACGAGCTTGATGGCACTTAGAAAGTACTGGATTGCTTTCCGCTCGTCCCCTTTTGCCTGATAGCAGAGCCCCAGGTTGTCCAGTGCCTTGTAGGAGTTTGGCTGGAGCTTCAGTGCCCGTTCGAATTGCCCGATGGCGAGATCGGTCTGCCCGTCCTGATAATAGATTCGGCCGAGCATATAAGCGCCATCCTCGTCACCCGGATGACGATCCAGGAGCTGGATGAAAGTGTCGACCGCCTGGCCGGTCTTGCCCAACAGATAGAGCGCGTTCCCCTTGATCTTCAAAGCTGGCGGTTTGAAGGGATGGTCACGGAGAACTCGCTCGGCCTCGGCCAGTGCCTGTTGCGGCTGCTGCGCCATCAGGTACGTGTTGGCGAGCACGAGGCGGCCGGCGGTTGAGCCGCTGTCACCGGCGAGATATCGCTCGGCCACCTGAATCGCCCTATCAAAGCGCTTTCCCGCAGCCTGCGCCCGCGCCAAGTCCAGCAGGAGTTCGCGGTTGTCCGGGCAGGCGTCGATGGCATCTTCAAGCCGTTGGGCCGCGAGATCGTAAGATCGGGATCGCATCGCGATTTGAGCTTCCCGCGCAAGCGACGCGCTGCGCTCACGATCACAGAGAACGGTTTGAGCCTGGGCCGCCCACGCCAGTAAGAATGCCAGGAGGAGCATCGGATTGGCCTATCTCAATGCAGCAATCTTTTCCCGAAGGCGGGGAATGATGTTGCCGTACTGGAGCGGCGAAGCTCTCGCCAAAAACGTCTCGAAGCTGGCTCGCGCCCGGGCGCGCTCACCGGCTATCTCGTAGAGCAGGCCCAGATTCATGTGCACTTCGACCAACTCCGGATCAAGCTGCGCGGCGCGCTCGAAATAAGTGCGGGCGGCGCCGTGATCCTGCTTTTGAATCGAGACGAGGCCCATGCCGTTCTGGGCGGCAGCGTAGCCGGCGTCATTGGCCAGGATCCACTTGAAGGCGCGCTCGGCGTCGGCCAGACGCCCTTTTTCCAGATAGGCCGTGGCGAGGTTATTCTGGCTGTCTAAATCGGCGGGGTTGATCTGCGCAGCCTTCTCGTATTCGACAATCGCCGGCTCCTTTTCGCCGCGGCGCAGCAGCAAGTCAGCCAGACGCGAATGCAGCCGCCCGCTCTCGATGCCTTTGGACAGGGCGGTTCGATAAAGCTGCATGGCTTCGTCGTAACGGCCATTCTTTTCCAGACGCCCACCGAGTTGATAGTAGAGCGAGGGATTGTGCGGGTCCTTGGCTTGGGCCTGGCGCAGCAATTCGATGCGCTTGGCCTCGGGCAGGTTGGTTTCGCCGCTTTCGGCTTCGTCAATCAACTTTAGGATGTCTAGTCCGTCCTTGGGGTCGAGCCCCGCGCCGTTCAGATCGTATGAGCGTCCGCCTGCGCCAGACAGATAACCGAGTGATTTGAGCTGATCCATGACGCGCTCGTCCAGCATCGCGGTGTCCACTTTCTCAACTCCGCTGGGCCGCGGTCCGATCACCTTCTTCATCTCCGCCTCGAACTTCTCCGCTTCGGGGCTGTGCTCCTTGATGACGTTCTTCGTTTCCTGAGGATCGGCCTCGAGATCGTAGAGTTCAGCCCGCGGCGCCCGGATGTATTTCCAGCGGTTGGTCCGGATGGCTCGTAGTTCGGACCAGTTCATGTTCATCTTCGGATACAACGTCTCGGCGTAGGAGCTGTCGGCCGCAGCCGTCGACCCCGAGTACGCCGGCACAAGGCTGACGCCCTGCACATAGCTTGGCGCACGCCCTCCCATCACTTCCAGCAACGTGGGAAGAAAGTCGATCGTGCGCGCCTGCTGTTTGACCCGCACGCCTGCCGGGACGCCGGGGCCGGCCATGATGAACGGGATGCGCAGCGTGGAATCGTAGATGAAGACTCCATGAGTGTGTTCGCCGTGCTCGCCCAGACTCTCGCCATGGTCTGACAGCACGACGGTCACGGTCTTATCGGCCGGCGACTTCGCCGCCACGGCGGTGAACAGCCGAGCGACCTGTTGATCGGTGTAGGCGATTTCGCCGTCGTAGGCACGGCCTCGATACCTGGCGGCAAACTCCGGCGGGGGCTTGTACGGAATATGCGGATCGTAAAGGTGGACCCACAGGAAGAAAGGCTTGCCGGCATCGCGCTTGCTCAGCCAGTCAATCGCGTGATCCACCACGACGGAGGCCTTGCGCTCGGGGTCCTCGCGGAATTCGTTGCGCTTGCCGGGCCGCGGCATCTCGTCGTCATAAAGGGCGAAGCCATTGTTGAAGCCAAAGAGCTTCTTCAACACGGCTGAGCCGATAAAGGCTGCAGTGTCCCAACCTTGCTCCTGCAGCATCCGGGCAAGCGGGTGCGCCGAAGACTGGAGGACGAAGCCGCCGGTGTTGCGCACTTTGTGGACGGTGGGATTTTGTCCAGTGAATATACTGGCGTGCGACGGCGGGGTCAGCGGCGTCTGTGCCACCGCATTCTCAAACAGGACACCGCGTTGCGCCAAGCCATCTAGGGCTGGCGTTTCGATGCCCCGGTAGCCATAGCAGCCTAGATGATCGGGGCGCAGAGTGTCGATGGTGACGACGACGACGTTCAGCCGCCGTAACGGAGCAAGCTCGTTCGATGGCGTTGGCTGAGGCGCGGCGGGGGGGCTCTGCTGACAACCGGCCAGCAGGGCAACGCCAATCAAGAGGAGCGGCCGAATGTACATCAGATACCAAATTTAGCGTAGAACGGAAAATCCCCGTCCACGGCGAATAGCGGCCGCGGACGGGGATACAAGAAACAAGGCCGCTATTAGAACTCGACCCGGGCTTCCACCTGCACCGTGCGGCCGCCCCCACGTTGCACCAGTTGCCCGAAGGAACCGGGGTCGGCTATATCGAGGCCGAGGAAGCTTCTCGATGTTCGCTTGAACGGATTGTCAGCCGTGGCGCCGATCCCGAGGAAGGTCTTTTCACGAAGGTAGAAGCGCTTACTCATGCGGAACGTTTCTCGCGCCTGATGCGGCCCTCGCACCTGCGGCAAGAAACGCGGGGCCGTGCCTGGTCTGAGTGGTACGCCGTTGTCGGTGGTGGGCTGTGGTGCGAACGCTTTCGGATTGAGGTATGCCACGCCGTTTTTGAAATCCGTTTTGGCCGGCGCACCACCCAACGTCTGATTGCCGCTCAGCACATCCGGCCGAATGCCGGGAGCGAAGCCCACCGGGATGCTGTATCCGGAGTAGCCAACCTGAATCGGCAGTCCCGACGTGTAACCGTGAATGCCGGCGAACTGCCATCCGCCGATGAGCGAATTGCCCATCTTACCGAAATCGAAGCGGCGTCCTTTGCCGATCGGCGATTCGTAGACCCACGTCAGCTTGAACTCGTGCGGGGTGCTGAACTCGGTGATGGAGCGATCTAACTTGCGGTTAAAGTAGTCCTGCACGGAAGTGTAATAGGCGCCGGGGCCATTGGCGTCGATATACCCGATCGCCTTGGAGAAGGTGTACGCGCCGAGGAACCCGAGATCCTTGCTCAGGTGCTTGGTCACCGTTACCTGCATGGAGTTGTAGTTGGAGTTGGAGTTGTAGGGGAACTGCTCGTTGACCTGTCCATAGTGCGGATAAGGGCGTAGCGCCTGCGCCACCGAGAGGTCAGTGTCAAACGAAGCAAAAGGTTTGTACCTCGGATTGTCGGCCACTGATTCGTTCAACACGTCGCCCAGTGCGAGCCGGCTGGAGGGCAGTCCGTTGTAGTCTGTGTAGCCTGTGCCCGGCGAGCCGCCCCATACCCGAGTCCCCTTGTTGCCGACATAGGCAACTTCGAGAACCGTCGACGCCGCAATTTGGTACTGGATGGTGAAGTTGTAGTTCTGCGTGTAGCCGGGCCGGTTGGCGTCACGCGCGGTGGTGGCCACGTCCTGATAGTTTGCCGAGGTTGGATCCGTGTTTGGCAATTTGCCCTGCAGGCTGGGATACGGATTCCGCAGGTAGATGCTTGGATCGTCGACAAACCCAGTGGGGCTAGTGCCGGCAAATGTCGGAACACTGGCGTTGAATCCGTAGGTGAACCCGCCGTACCCCCAGTTGTTGGCGATGGGCGGCGTGCTCGTGATCGCGTAACCGGCGCGGACGACCATCTTGTCACTGGCGCGCCACACCAAGCCCAGCCGCGGTAGAATCTGCTTCCAGTACGTGTCATTGACCCGGTTCTGGAAGACCAGCGCCCCAGGCAGTTTCGAGTCGGG
>JAYTKJ010000592.1:0-10698 GCA_043730365.1 Acidobacteriota bacterium
TACCGGAATCGCGCCGCTGGCCAACCCTTCTTTGCCGTGTTCAACAATCTCATCACGCATGAGAGTCAGATCCGGACGCGCCCACACAAAAAGGTGAGCGATCCGGCGGAGGTGCGGGTCCCTGCCTATCATCCCGATACTCCGGAAGTGCGGGAAGACTGGGCACAGTATTACGACAACATTCGCACGATGGATGCGTGGGCTGGAGTAAAGCTGAAGGAGTTGGAGGAGTCAGGGCTAGCAGATTCGACGATTGTCTTCTTCTATGGAGATCACGGATCCGGCATGCCGAGGTCAAAGCGCTGGCCTTACAACTCGGGCTTGCAAGTGCCGCTGCTGGTCCATATACCGGCGAAGTTCGGCCACTTGATGCCGAAGGAGTACCAAAGTGGTGGGACGTCAAATCGGTTGGTCTCGTTCGTTGACTTGGCTCCTACTTTGTTGTCATTGGCGGGCCTGGATGCGAAGCCTTGGCACCAAGGGCACGCCTTTCTCGGCGCGCGCACCAGGGCGCCTCAGCCGTTCGTGTACGGATTTCGCGGCCGGATGGACGAGCGTTATGATATGGTGCGCTCAGTTCGGGACGAGCGGTACATCTACCTGCGCAATTACATGCCGCATCGGATTTACGGTCAACATCTCGCCTATATGTTCCAGACTCCCACGACGCGGGTCTGGAAGAAGCTTAACGACGAAGGCAAGTTGAACGAGGTGCAACGCGCCTTCTGGAAGACCAAGCCGGTGGAGGAGCTCTACGACCTGTTGGCAGATCGCGACGAGGTGCGGAATCTGGCAACCTCTCCCAAACATCGCGGTACTCTGGCTCGCATGAGAAAAGCGCAGGCTGATCTAGCGGCCAAGGTATGTGACGTAGGGTTTTTGCCTGAAGGTGAGATTCATGCGCGCGCGGGGGCAAAGACACCTTACGAGATGGGTCATGACGCGGCGCTGTATCCGGTGGCGCGCGTCATGGCTGCCGCTGACCTGGCGACGCGAGGTGGGCGGCCTTTGTTGACCGATCCCGACGCGGGCGTGCGTTACTGGGCGGCGCAAGGTTACTTGGTGCGGCGTGAGGTTGACGATGAGCTGCGGACCACGATGAAGGACCCTTCGCCTTATGTGCGGGCAGCGGCGGCCGAGGCTGTCGGGCGGTACGGCAGCGAGGCGGACGCCAAGATCGCGGAGGCCACGCTACTCGAACTGTCCTCGGCTGACCAGAACGGCTTCTTTGTAGCACTCGCTGCGTTGACGGGGCTCGACGCGATGGGTACCCGGGCTGGCGCCGCCAAACAGGCAGTTGGCAAGCTGCCGCTAGAAGCCGGAGCGGCCGACGGACGCTACAAAACCTATATTCCTCGACTAATCGAGCAGATACAGTCTGGTTTGTGACCTCCTCCGATGGGCGTTGACACGCTGCAAAATATTTCTTCTTCCATCTCTCCATATCTCCATATACATAGGGGAAATTCCCGCGCCGCCATATTGCCCGTCTTCGGCACCATTACGTTGGGAGGAACCGTCTTTGGACACTATAGCCGCCGCAACCGGGCGCACCGTCGGCGCCCCCACGGGCCAAATTAACGAGCAAACCCAAATCCCTCTCCCACCAGCTTGCCGCCCACCCAGCAGTGGGGCTACCATATGGACACGGGCTCCTGATGATTTCGTCTCGCGTTGCTAAACGGCTGGCATCCCTGCTTTCGTTCGCTCTCTTGACTCCTTCCGCCGGAGCCTGGGATTGTTCCTTCAAAGCCGATCCGGATCGCTTTCTCGCCCAGGAAGCCCGCGTCCGCTTCGCCATTCACAACACCGCGAAACTGGCCCGCCCAACTCGCTCGGCCGCCGTCGATCCGGCCGACATCCCCCGCCGCAACTTCATAGACCATTTCATCTTCGACGCCATGGCGGAGAAAGGCGTCAAATCCGCCCCGCTTTCTTCTGACCAGGAATTTCTGCGCCGGGTTTACTATGACCTAACCGGCCACCCGCCCTCCCCGGCCGACATCCGCGCCTTTCTTGAAAAACCAGACCGCAACGGCGTCATTGATCGCCTTCTCTTCACGCGCGAGTTCATGGACCGTTGGACCGTCTGGCTCGGCGATCTCTTGCAGAACGCCGCTTTCCCAGCCAACTTTGACCGCCAGTACTTCGGCCGCAACGCCTTCTACAAGTGGATGCTGTTTTCCATCGCCGATCAGAAATCCCTGCGCGACATAGCGCTCGAAGCCGTCGGCGCTCGCGGCAGCAATTACAAAAACGAGACCGGTTCGGCCAACTTCGTTCTCAACGGCATCGTCTCCATGTCGCCCCCGCAAGACACCTTCGACATGATGTTCATGAAGTCGGCGTCGGCCTTCCTGGGGCTCTCTAACTTTGACTGCCTGCTTTGCCATGACGGCCGCGGGCATCTGGAGCAGGTTAACCTCTGGGCCTCCAAAGCCACTCGCGTTGGAGCGCAGCGTCAGGCCGCTTTCTTTGCCCGCGTCAACCTGCCTAAGCCGAATCTCCCGGCTTCCGACTTTTTCTACAACAGCTACAACGTGGGCGACGTACAGCGCGGATTCTACAATCTCAACACCTTGGCTGGCAATCGTCCGGAGCGCGCCCCCCTCGCCGGCATGGGCCTCCTGGAGCCGGAGTATCGCGACGGGAGCAAACCAGGCAGCGAAGATTGGCGCCAGGAGTATGCCAAGTTCATGGTGGACGATCCACTCTTCGCCGTGAACTTTGCCAATCGATTGTGGAAGGAAGCTTTCACGATGGGCCTCGTTGAGCCCATCGATGCGCTGGACCCCGCCCGGCTCGACCCCGACAATCCGCCCTCGGGCAACTGGGGCCTGCAACCCACGCATCCCGCGCTCCTCCGCAAGCTCGCCTCGGAATTGAAGGAGCGCAACTACAACCTGCGCGAGTTCCTCCGTCTCCTGTTTGAATCCTCGGCCTACCAGCTCAGTTCGCGCTATGACGACGATTGGAAGTTGTCCTATGTCCCGCTCTTTGCGCGCCACTATCCCCGGCGTCTCGAAGGCGAGGAGATTCACGACGCCATCGTCCTGGCCACCAACGTACGCACCAACTACACGTTGCGCGACCTCGATGACACCCCGTGGGCCATGCAGATGCCGGAGCCGGTCGAGCCGCGCTCTAACGGCTCAGCGGTCAACTTCATGAACCCGTTCTATCGCGGCAATCGCGATTCGTTTTTCCGCATTCAGGACGGCAGCGTGCAGCAGCAGCTCAATCTGATGAACGACACGTTCATTCTCAATCGCCTCCGCGTCGCCTCGTCGCCCACTCTGCGCGAGGCTGCCGCGCTGAAGGACGAAGACGCCGTAGAGCAGTTGTTCCTCTTACTTCTCCAGCGCCAGCCCGATGCGCGCGAGAAGAAAGTCGCGCTTGAGTATCTGGCCAAAGCAGGCAATCAGCGAAACACTTATTTCGAGGACCTGGCTTGGTCGCTCATCAACAAGACAGACTTCTTGTACAACTACTAAGGCGCGCCATGAAAAAAGACCGCTTCGGAATTCCACTCGATCTCAACGGCACGCAGTTCTGGCGCCGTCCTCCGGTCAACCGGCGCGTCCTCTTCAATCATGCCGCGGCCGCCGTCGGAGGCTACTTCCTTCTACCTGAACTAGGCTGGGAACGCCGCGCCCAAGCGCAGACCGTGGCTCCGCCCGCTAAGAACGTCGTCTTCATCATGATGCGCGGCGGTCCGAGTCAGATCGATACCTTTGATCTCAAGCAGGGCCCTTGGACTCCCGCTAACCTTGACGTCCAGACCTACAACGGCCTCAAGTGGCCCCGCGGGCTCATGCCGCGCTTGGCCGGGCAACTGGATGACATCGTGCTGGTCCGTTCGGTGAAAGCGTGGGCGGCGGTTCACGGGCTGGCGCAGATATGGATGCAGATCGGACGCAACCCCGCCTCCGGTTCGGCCCGCATCGCCCCGCATATCGGTTCGGTGGTCTCGTATGAGCTGGGGTCGAAAGCTAAAGATGCGGTGTTGCCGGCCTTCATCTCGCTCAACGCCCTAAGCGGTATTGGCAATGGATTTCTCCCGCCTGAAGCCGCGCCGTTCTTCGCCGCGCCGGGTGGCTCTGGTTTGACTAACTCGCGTCACAACGATGGCGCTCCCCGTTTTGACCGCCGCTACGGACTGCTCCTCGAAATGGACTCACAACTCCGTACGTCCCCTGATCTCGGCGCGGCCGCCTTTCAGACGCAATCCTACAACGTCGCGGCGCGCAAGATGGTTTACAACGACAAGGTCGACGCCATCTTCACCTTCGACGCCGCCGAGCGCGCCGCTTACGGCAACACCAGTTTCGGCAACTCCTGTATCGCCACTCGCAACATACTCCGGGCCAACGCCGGTGCCCGTTTCATCCAAATCGTTCACAGCGAGTGGGACCAACACGACAACATCTGGGCCGCGCCGCCCAACACCCAGAGCCACTACACGCTCGGAGCGCAATTTGACAACGGCCTCGGCGCGCTCCTGTCTGACCTGAAGAAGGATGGACTCCTCGATTCCACGTTGGTTGTGGCGATGGGCGAGTTCGGCCGCACCGTGGGCAATCTGAACGCCACCAAAGGGCGCGATCATCTTTTGCAGATGGCCGTCTTGATGGCTGGCGGAGGAATCCGTGGCGGTCGCGCGATCGGCGAATCCAACGCCGCCGGCAGCGTAACTATGACGCCGGGTTGGTCCGGCGACCGTGATATTCGCGCTGAAGACGTCGAGGCCACCATGTACCACGCACTCGGTATCGATTGGAACAAATCGCTCGAGGATCCCACGGGCCGCCGCTTTGAATACGTCCCGCGTGGCGTCGTTGAGTACAAGCCCATCACTGAGTTATGGGGCTGATCAGTCTCATCCTCGTAGCGGCTGCCCTGGCCGCGGCCCAGCAGGACACTCCCGCGAAAGCTGTTGCGATACTTCAATCTCAATGTGCGCAGTGTCATTCTGCCTCCGCCCGTATGTCCGGGCTGGATCTCACCTCCCACGCTGGACTATTGCAGGGCGGCTCTCGCGGCCCCGCTCTCGGCTTGCTCCTCAAGGCCGTCCAACGCACCGATCCCAGGCTCGCCATGCCGCCCACCAAGGCGCTCTCGACGGAAGACGTCGCCACACTCAGCGCTTGGATTGATGCCGGCGCGAAGTGGCCGGCTACCACCCCGGCGGCCGCCGTGCAGTCTTCGCAATGGTGGTCTTTCAAGAAGCCCATGCGGCCCGCCGTGCCGCGATCCGGCTCCGAGTGGGTGCGCGGGCCGATCGACGAATTCATCCTGGCCAAGCTCACCGCGAACGGATTGAAGCCCGCGTCCGCCGCCAGCCTGGCCGCGCTGGCCCGCCGAGCCAGTTACGATCTCACCGGACTGCCCCCTAATCAAGCGTTGCCCGACAACTGGGAGAAGTTCGTGGACTCGCTGCTGGAGTCTCCTCGTTACGGCGAGCGGTGGGGCCGCCATTGGCTCGACTTAGTTCGCTACTCGGACACCGCCGGCTTTGAGATCGATCCCTACATTCCCGACGCGTGGCGCTATCGCGACTATGTGATTGACTCGTTCAACTCCGACAAGCCGTACGACCGTTTCATTCGCGAGCAACTCGCCGGCGATGAGTTCTTCCCCGAGGACCCCGTCGCCAACACCGGCACCGGCTTCTTCTGCGTGGGCCCCAACCTCGATCTCTATCCCGATCAGGCCGACGTCAACCGTGTTCAAGTCCTGACGGACTATGTCGACACCACGGCCGGCGTGTTCCTCGGACTCACGGCCGGTTGTGCCCGCTGTCACGATCACAAGTTCGATCCGATTCCGCAGCGAGATTACTTTCGCCTCCAAGCCATCTTCGCGCCGGCCGTCAAGGTGAAGGTCGCCCTCAGCCGTCTGGACTCGCTCGGCTATGAAGTCCAGGAAAACGTCCGCGAAATCAAGCTGCGCGAATACGGAGATCAGATCGCTGCCATCCAGGCGCGCTGCAAGAAAGGCGGGCGCCCAACCGACGATGAGATTCGCGCCTGCCTCACCCTGGATGAGACCGCCCGGCTGCACGCGCTTGAAAAAAAGCTTGTGGCGATGTTCGCCAACTACCGCCCCAAACCCTTCGCCTGCGGAGTCACCGACGTGGGAGACTTCGCGCCCCGCACCACCATCCCCAACAAAGGCGGCGCCGTAGTGCCCCCCGGCTTCTTCTCCGCGCTTGGCGGCGGCGACATTCCTGAGGTGCAGACTTTCTCGCGTCCCACCACCGGCCCCATTCCGTTGATGCCCACCACCGGGCGTCGGCACGCACTGGCCAGTTGGCTCACCAATCCGGATCATCCGCTCACTGCGCGCGTGATCGTCAATCGCGTCTGGCAGTATCACTTCGGCCGCGGGATCGTCGCCACGCCCAGCGACTTCGGCATGCGCGGCCGAGCGCCTTCGCATCCTGAACTGCTCGATTGGCTGGCCACCGAGTTCGTCGCGCAAGGCTGGTCTTTCAAGAAACTCCATCGCCAGATCCTGCTGTCTGCCGCGTACCGCCAGAGCGCCGGGGCGAGTGCGGAAGCGAAAGTGAAGGACCCGGAAAATCAACTGCTTTCGCACTTTGCCCGCCGCCGTTTGGACGCCGACGAAATTCGGGACTCGGTGCTCTCGGTGACTGGCGCGTTGAATCTCGCCATGGGCGGACGGCCCGTCGTGCCGCCCCTTTCCAAGGAGGAGTTGTTCAACATGATCGGCCGCGCTGACGACAGTTGGGTGGTCACCGCCGACGCGCGCCAGCACGATCGCCGGGGCATTTACATGATTCAGAAGCGCACCTTCCGCTTGCCGATGATGGAGACCTTTGACGCGCCCGAGAGCATGGCCACGTGCCCGCGCCGCGACTCGTCCACCACCGCGCCCCAATCGCTTACGCTCCTTAATGGCCCCTTTGCCGTTGCGCGCGCCCGCGCTATGGCAGCGGAATTGAAGGGTGCCGACCCCGAGGTCATCGCTGCCGCTTTCAATCGCATCCTGTTGCGCGCGCCCACGCCGGAAGAGCGCCAGTCCGCCGCTGCCTTCCTGGAACGCCAAAGCGTCAACATGAATGACCGTACCGCGGCCGTAGCTGAACTTGTGCGCGGCCTTCTCAATCTGAACGAGTTTTTATATGTGGATTAGAGAGCCGATGATCACTCGCCGTCAACTTCTCACTCGCGCCGGCATGGGCTTCGGCGCTGTCGCTGCTTCGGCGCTCCTCCAAGCCGCCTCGGACAACCCCCTCGCACCCCGGAAGCCTCCTGGTGACGCCAAGGCCAAGGCCATCATCTACCTCTTCATGCACGGCGGCGTCAGCCACGTTGACACGTGGGACCCCAAGCCCGAACTGACTCGCCTCTCCGGCCAGACCTTGCCGGCGAGCTTCGCCCAAGGGCTCAAGACCAGCCGCATCGACTTCACCAAAGCGATCATCCGCGGTACGCCCTGGAAGTTTTCGCATCACGGCCGGTCCGGTACCGAAGTGTCGGAGCTCTTCCCCCACATGGCCAAACATGTGGACGAATTCGTGCTCGTGCGCTCCTGCTACGGCGATGCCTTCGATCACGCGCCGGCTATGTACCTACGCAGCACCGGCTCGATGGTTCCCGGCAAGCCGTGCCTCGGCTCGTGGTCTGTGTACGGACTTGGCAGCGAGAATCAGAATCTGCCGGCGTTCGTTGTGATGTCGGACGGCGCCATGAAGTCCGGCCCTCAAGGCTACGGTGCGGGTTACCTGCCGGCGGTCTACCAGGGCACGGTCTTCCGCGCGGGTGCGACGCCCATTCTAGACCTCGCCACACCCGAGGGAATCAATGCTCCGGCGCAGCGCACGACCTTGGACTTCATCCATCAGATGGACCAGCGCCACTTGGCCGCGCGCCCCGGCGATGACGAACTGGAAGCGCGCATCGCCGCCTACGAATTGGCATATCGCATGCAGTCCACCGCGCCCGAGGCCGTCGACATCAGCAAGGAGTCGGCCGCTACACGCAAGCTCTACGGCATCGGTGAACCCGCCACCGATGACTTCGGCCGCAAGTGTCTGCTCGCTCGTCGCATGGTCGAGCGCGGCGTCCGTTTCATTCAACTCTATTCCGGCACGCATCAGGGCGACGATTGGGACGGTGCGCACTCTGACTTACAGGGTTCCCACGTCAAGATGGCGGCTAAGTCTGACTTACCCGTACACGGCCTGCTTACCGATCTGAAGTCGCGTGGCTTACTCGATTCCACGCTCGTTGTCTGGTCCAGCGAGTTTGGCCGCACGCCGCTTGCCGAAGGCCGCAATGGCCGCGATCATCATCCCTATGCCTTCAGTATGTGGATGGCCGGAGCCGGTATTCAGGGCGGACGGGTGCTAGGCTCAACCGACGAATTCGGGCTCCGCCCCGCCAGCGATCCTCTCGACGCGCATGACGTCAACGCCACCATCCTGCGCCTAATGGGCCTGGATCATTTGAAGCTGACTTACTTGTATCAAGGCCGGGACCAGCGCCTCACCGATGTCCACGGCGATCGGGAGTTCACCAAGTTCTTACTGAGAGCGTGACAGCGATTCATCGCCGTCGTATCATTCGCTTGAGATTTTCCCCGAAGATCAGCCGCTTGGCTTCGTCCGGAATCACCGCCCCGTGCACCTTGGCCAGTTGCGAGCCCAGGCTCCGGCCACCCGCGTCGCTGCCGTAGAGGATGCGCGCGGCGCCGAGTTCGCGCACGGCCATTTCCGTGAAACCGTTGGTGGGGTCCGAGCCCGCCAGATCGATGCTGACGTTACGGTGCGCGCGAATGGCCCGGATGCCTTGCCACCATGCTCCGCCAGTATGACCGCAAATCATCGGGACGTCCAGGTAGCGCGCGGCAAGCGTCGCCATGTCCATCGGAGTGGACTCACCGGGCAGATTAGCCCCTCCGGTCTTGAGCCACGTGTGTTGGAAGATGACGGCCTTCAATGCGGCAGCGGCTTCGATGATCGGATTCAACTCCGGTTCTGAGCAACGGCGCGCCACCCACAACTTGATCCCCACCATCGGGCCATCCCGGACGCAACGCTTGATCTCGTCGAGGCTGGCATCGACGTAGTTCGGATTCAAGTAGGCGAAGCCGAACGCCCGATGATTCCAATGCTGCAGTGCTTGGAGGATCCAATCGTTGTGCTCCCGCAGCCGGACGGGATCCGGGTTGGTGTCTTGCAGCGAGCCGAGGTAAATGCAAGACCGCTCGATGCCCATCAGGTCCATTAGGCGAATGACTTCGGCCATCGATTCCTCGGGCGTGCGGCCGCCGAAGCCGGACGGGTGGCAATGCAGATCCCAGATCATTTCGCGCCTTGCAGCAGACGGCGGGCGTTCTCGGTTGCGATCACGGCGGGGGCGAGGCCTGACTCCTTCAACTTCAGCGCCGTTGCCTCGAAGTAGAAGCAGGGATAGTAGGAGCCAAATAGAATCCGCTCGGCTCCGATGTCGCGCGCCAGGTCACGCAAACCGTGGACGCCTTCCACCATCGCAAAGTCAGTATGCAGCGTTCCGGCGGACATGGCCATAGGGCGGGTGGCGTTAAGCAACTGGACGCGCGCGCCCGTCACGTTGGGCATTGACGCCAGCTTCACCGGAGAGGCGCGGACGAGCTGGTGCTGCGTTCGTTCATCCTGCATCTGGATAGCGATTTGCACGAGTGTGTTTCGCTCGGTCGCGGCCGCCATCAGGTCGCGAAAAGCCGCGTCGCCGAGCGCGTAGCCATGATAGTTCGGGTGCAGGCGAATCCCGCGCATCCGGTGCTGGTCGACGCACCGGCGCAGTTCTTCGCGCCAGTCGGGAAGCGCCGGGTTGACGCAGCCGAAGGGAAGGAGCAGGCCCTCGCCGAAGCGGCGGCAGTCCGCGGCAAGGCGCGCGTTCACTTCCGAGAGGTCATCGGCAAGCAGCGCGTCGAAGCTTCCGGCCCAGGCCTGGGTGACGCCGGCGCCACGCAGCTTGGCGATGAGTGCAACCGGATCGTCGCCGGGGAGGCGGCGGAACGGCCAGCGATGGAGGTAGATGTTAGTGTCGATCACAGGGCTGGCAGTTCGGCGAGCGAAGTGGAAATCTGCAGGCCGAGTTGGCGGCCAACCCGGACCATTTCGCCGGTCCCGGCCGAGGTGCCTCCTCCGTCGCGCGGCACCGCAGCGCGATTCTCAAGCAAACGGACGCTGCTTGGGAGCCACTTGCCGGGAACGGGAAGGTGCCTGGCCCGGAAGATCGACGCCACGTTGGAGATCAAGCGTGGGTCGTCGTGGGTGTCGGAACCAAATGGGCGTGCGACGACCATCAGCCAAGCCCGGCCGGGTGAGGGCAACATCCGGCATTCAGCATAGCATCTGGGCATTGTTGGCGGTCGCGGAGGCTACAACTCTGATAAGCTTAGCGCCGGCCCAAGGCGGCCCATAGAAAGAGAGACCCCATGAATTTCTGTTCGATGTGTGGTGCTCAAATGAACCCCGGCGCCGCCGGTTGCCCCGTGTGCGGACCGGTTCCAGCGCCGTACGCAGCGCCCATAAGCCAGGCCGACGCCAGCGGGTTTCTGGCTTCGCTGTTCGATCTATCGTTCACGAGTAATTGATTAGCGGGTGGTCGATTCAAACTACTGAATCGGCGACGGCCCAGGCGGCGAAAAGAGGAGCCGGAACGCGGCGGTAACGGAACGGGCGCC
>JAYTKJ010000593.1:0-2527 GCA_043730365.1 Acidobacteriota bacterium
AAACCCCAGTGGCGGGCGAGGAAGGAATGCTCGAAATACGTCTCGTTCGATGGGCCGGGCGTGAGCAGGACGATCCGCGGATGATCGCGCCGATTAGGAGCGAGCTGTTGCAGGGCCGTGCGCTGTGTATCGAGGAAGCCCGCGAGCGGACGGACGTGGCTGCCGTTGAACGCGGTGGCTAGAGTCCGCGCGCCGACGTAGCGATTCTCCAGCGCATAGCCCAGGCCCGAGGGCGCTTGCGTGCGGTCCGTGATCACCCACCACCGGCCGTCTTTCGAACGAGCCAGATCGGCTGCGTAGGAATGCAGAAAGACTCCGCCAGGCGGCGTGAGGCCGGAGCAAGAGCGCAGGAAATTCGGGTTGGCAAATAGCAGTCCCGCCGGCAAGCGGTGGTTGTTGATGAGCTGGCGCGGGCCGTAGAGATCGGCTAATAGCGCGTTGAGAAGGGTGGCTCGCTGAGAGATGCCTCGTTCGATGCCGGCCCACTCGTTGTCGGCGAGCACCATCGGTATCGGATCGAGCACCCAAGGGCGCTCTTTGCCTTGAGGATCGCCGTAGACGTTGTAAGTGATCCCGTTGGCCTGGATGAGTTGCTGGCCCGCTTGCCAGCGCCGTGTGAGTTGATCGAGCCCCATGCGGCCAATTGAGACGGCCAGCGATCGCCAATGACGGCGAGGCATGCCCGACGGGAGGAAGGCTTCGTCGAAACTTCCCGCTACCGGCGCGTACGCCCAGCGGGCGCTTGGATTGGTAGACGGGTCACCTTTTGCGGCTGCCACCTTGGTCCTGCTCATCGATAGCTGCCGCCGGCGGGGCGGCGCAAGTCGAGAGTGGTGGGAAACTCAGGGTCGACTTCGGGTTCGGGGAAAAACATGGAGCCTGCCGTATGTCCGAAGGCGAAAAATCTGGCTCTACGTCGCGCCTCGGCTTCATTTGAGTTTACCGCGAAGGTGTCGTAGTTCCGCCCGCCAGGATGGGCGACGTGATAGGTGCAGCCGCCGAGCGAGCGGACGGCGCCGAGATCGACTAAGTCGAAAGTAAGCGGCGCGTGAACCGGCACCGTGGGATGCAGGCAACGCGGCGGCTGCCAGGCGCGGAAACGCACGCCTGCCACGTATTCGCCGTGTGTGCCGGTGGGTTGGAGCGGAAGCCGGCGGCCATTGCAGGTGACCGCCATACATTCCGGAGTGAGGCCTTTTACGTGGACCTGGAGGCGTTCCACCGAAGAATCGACAAAGCGCGCCGTGCCGCCTGCGCCCGGCTCTTCGCCAAGGACATACCAGGGTTCGATCGCCTGGCGCAGTTCCATGTCGACGCCCGCATGGTTGACTGCGCCGTAGACCGGGAAGCGGAATTCAACTTGGGGCGCGAACCACCCGGCGTCGATGGGATAACCTGCGGCGTTCAGATCGCGCACGATAGTTGCAAAGTCCCGCTCGACGAAGAAGGGCAGCAGGTAACGGTCATGCAGGCGCGTGCCCCAGCGGATTGGCTTCTCCTGATATGGCTTGCGCCAAAACCAGGCGAGCAGGGTACGGACCAAAAGCTGTTGAGCGAGACTCATGCGCTCATGTGGCGGCATCTCAAAGGCGCGCAACTCCAGCAGGCCGAGCCGTCCGGTGGAGCTATCGGGCGAATACAGCTTGTCGATGCAAAATTCGGCGCGGTGCGTGTTGCCAGTCACGTCAACCAGCAGGTTGCGGAAGAGGCGATCGACCAGCCAGGCGGGCGTGCCCTCGGTGCGGCCCTGCAGGAGGCCGAAAGCGATTTCCAGTTCGTAGACTGCGTCGGGCCGGGTTTCGTCGACCCGCGGCGCCTGGCTGGTGGGGCCGATGAAGACGCCGGAGAAGAGGTAAGAAAGCGAGGGGTGATTGAGCCAGTAGCCGACAAAACTTTTCAGCAGATCGGGGCGGCGAAGAAACGGACTGTCGGCTGCCGTGGGGCCGCCGAGCACGATGTGATTGCCGCCGCCAGTGCCGGTGTGGCGGCCGTCGAGCATGAATTTTTCGCTACCTAAGCGGCTTTGACGGGCTTGCTCGTAAAGGATGGTGGTGTTGGAGACAAGGTCTCGCCAACTGGCAGCGGGCTGTACATTTACTTCGATCACGCCTGGATCGGGCGTCACCTTGATTTGACGCAAGCGCGGGTCATGGGGAGGCGGGTAGCCTTCAATCACCACGGGCATGTCGAGCTTGGCGGCGGTGTCTTCGACGGCGCTGAGCAAATCGATGTAATCTTCAGCGGCGGCTACGGGCGGGAAAAAGAGGAACAACCGGCCGTCGCGCGCTTCCACCGCCAGGGCCGTGCGGATGGTTTCGCCATCGGTTGCGGCAGCCGCCGTCTCACCGGGCTGGAGAGGCGAGGGTTGCGGATTCTGGTGTTGACGCGGTGAAGTTGCGCCGTCATCGTCCATCGTGCCCGTCATCTGGCGTTGCATAGGACCAGGACGCGTGGGCACGGGCAGCGGTCCGCGCGGGGCAAGCGGGTCTACCGTAAAAATCACGGTGGGAGGGCCTGATGGCAGGCT
>JAYTKJ010000594.1:0-2178 GCA_043730365.1 Acidobacteriota bacterium
GCGGGGAATCGCCGCACCGGCTGCCACGATCCTGAACGGGCAGAATGGCCGCACGGCGAATTTGGTGAGCGACGAGAAATTTGGCGACGCCGAGCTGTATTTGGAGTTTCTCATTCCGAAGGGATCCAATTCCGGCGTCTATCTTCAGGGCCTGTACGAGATCCAGGTGTTTGACAGCTACGGTTCAAGCGAAGCGATGAAAACCTCTGACTGCGGCGCGGTCTACCATCGCTGGATCGACAACCGAGGCGTGGGCGGTTCGGCGCCGTCTCGCAATGCCAGCCGCCGGCCGGGTGAGTGGCAGAGCTTCCATATATGGTTTCGCGCGCCGCGCTTTGACACGTCAGGCAAGAAGACTGAGAACGCACGGTTCCTGCGGGTGCTGCAGAACGGGCTCACGGTACAGAAGGACGTAGACGTAGACGGCGGAACTCGGGCGCATATGAATTTGACTGAGGCGCCGCTGAATCCGTTGATGCTGCAGGGCGATCACGGGCCGGTGGCCTATCGCAACATCTACGTGCGGCCGTTGCGGCCGATCATCAACCGCTGAAAGCAGAGCGAAGGGAGCCGAGTGGCTCAACATTATGACGTTTCACTGAAACTCCTGTTCCGGAAGTCGACAGGGTTGGTGGCCCGGGCGTTGTTCGGCGGGCGGATTCGTGAATGGGTGAACGTGGAACTGCCGCGCGTGCAGAATCCGCGGGTGGACCTGCTGGCCAGGATGGCAGACGGGTCTTTGAGGCATGTTGAGGTGGAAAGCCGTTGCCCGGCAGATATGGCGCGGCGGCAAGCCGAGTATTACTTGGGTTTGCATCGCCGGTTTGACGAGCATGTTGAGCAGGTGGTGTTGTATGTGGGTGAGGCGCCGTTGCGGGTCAAGACCCAGTTCAAGACGGCCGCGATGCGGTTTGAGTTCCGCTTGCTCGACATCCGCGATTTTGAGGGGGACCCGCTGCTGAAAAGCGACGATCTGACCGACAACATGCTGGCGCTTTTGACGCGAACGGATCAGGAGCGGGTTATGCAGCGAGTGGCTGATCGGCTGGTCAAATTGACGGACAAGGACCAGGCGGATGCGGCTCGGCTGTTCGTGTTAATCTCGGGACTGAGGGGGCTGGAACAGCCAGTCACACGGAGACTATCGATGATCGACATCATGGAGAACAAGGTTTTCAGCCGAGTAATCCGCAGGAGCCTGCGGGAGGGTCGTGTCAAGGGACGCGCCGAAGGCTTGGCGGAAGGCTTGGAAAAGGGCCTGGAAAAGGGCCAGATTCGATCGTTGGTCAGTGTGATCGAGGCCAAGTTCGGGTCGCCCTTGTCCCCGGCGGCGTTGCGGCGAATTTCGGCGGGCTCGGCTGCCGACCTAGACCGTTGGCTGGTCCGGGTCCTCTCGGCTGATCGTGTTGGGGACATCTTCAACTAGCCTGAGCGAAGTTGCTTGATGACCAACCTCTCGCGTCGCGCATTTCTTGCCTCCGCCGCAGCAGGCGGCGCGGTGTGCGCCAATACCAAGCGTCCGAACGTCCTCTTCATCTCCGTCGACGATATGAACGACTGGGTGGGCTGTCTTGGGCACCCTTCGATTCAGACGCCTAACATCGATAAGCTGGCGGCGCGCGGTGTGCTTTTCTCCAACGCGCACTGCGCGGCCCCTCTGTGCAATCCTTCGCGCACGTCGCTCCTGACGGGGCTGCGGCCATCCACCAGCGGCATCTACGACAACGAGCAATATTGGCGGCCGGCGCTGCCCGGCATTGAGACGCTGCCGATGTACTTCCGCAAGCATGGCTATCATGTGGCCGGCGCGGGTAAAGTGTTTCATCATGTGGCGGGCTTCAATCCGCCCGATCAATGGGATGAGTTTCAACTGCAGGAGTTCGACGATCCATGGTACCGGCGCGACGAGTGGTATCCGTGGAACAAGAAAGTGCCCGCGCCGCCAGGGCATCCCTTCAATGGCCTGCGCAATTTCCAGGGCGAGTTCGATTGGGGCGTTCTCCCCAAGCCCGAGGCCGCCTACGGAGACCAACGGGCCATTGAGTTCGGTGAGAAATTCCTGAGGCGGCGGCACGACAAGCCGTTTTTCCTGGCCGTCGGATTGTGGCATCCGCACATCCCCATGTTTGCGCCACAGAAGTATTTCGACCTCTATAAGGACGCGGCTATTCCCGTGGC
>JAYTKJ010000595.1:0-5049 GCA_043730365.1 Acidobacteriota bacterium
CTCGCGGCGAATCACCAGCAGGTCGGCCAGATCGGTGAAAGACTCCGGCGTAGCCAAAGCCACTGGCACCTCGCGCGCGGCTGCTCCGGTGGCGAGCGCCAGGCCGCGAGGAACCACCACCCGGATTTGGTATCGTCCAGGCTGCCCTTCCACCGCCCCAGTGGATGAAACCTCGCCCGGCTGACCGTCGAACAATACCCGCAGCGTTGGCGCACCTCCCAAGCCGGTCGCAGTGAACGTGACCGTTTCGCCGGGTTCAGCTGCTTTTGCCATCGTGACGGGAGATCCGTCGGCATGCGTGGCGACCGCCACCCCCACTCCGGTCTCCTCAGCCGTGAACAGCACCGGCGCACTGGCGGCCCTTGCCGCGCGCAAGGTCTGCGTCACCGCTCCATTGAGCATCACCTCAATCGTCACCGGTCCAGCCTCGAGCGACGCCGGCGTCAGGAATCGGATTCGATCCGCCGTTACCGGCGTCACCACAGCCGCCGCCGCACCGTTGATCCGCACCGTTACCGCGTCGGGCGCCGCCGCCTCCGCTCCGAAACTGCCCGTGATCATCATCAGCGCGCCCGGCGCCATGGCCGCGTGCGGCACCAACGGCGCAGCGGCGCTCGAGAGTACCGGCAGCATCGGTGGAGCAGCCAGACCAAACAAGATCCCATGGCTCAACGTGAGCTGACCGGTGACGCCTACCTGCGCACTCACGAACGCCTGTTCGTTGAAAGCAAAGTTGTCGATCCCCGTCTCCAGCTTCGGGCCGAGGGCGGCCGTGCTGCCATCGCTACTGAGCCGGTACTGGTTGGTAGTGGCCAGATAGCTGACTTCGCCCCCTGAACGGATCTGTTGCGCGAGGTAGGCAACGCCGCTGCGGCTGCTCGACAGCGAACCGGAAGCCGTTGACCAGCGCGTCGACTGCTGAAAGGCGAAGCTGTCCTCAGCCAAAACTTCTCCCAGCCAATAGCGCTCCCGAAACGAGAACACTGCCGTGTCCGGACTCTTGCGTACGCCGAGCAAGATGCCCGGATGCGCGGCGTCGGCAGACCATCCCAGCAGGATATTCCCATCACTGGAGATGGCGATCCTGTGATCCCCATTCAAAATGTCCGATCCGGAACCCATGTGCGCCACGCCGGTGCCGTCCGAGCCCAATTCGTAGGTCAAGCCAGTTCGTTCCTCCCGGCGGTTGACGTCGTCGATTCCAGCAGCATGCCCGGTGAGCGCCGCGCGAGTGAACTGGCCCGAACCGCTGGCTGTAAGCTGCGCAAAGGCCGTGGCTAATCCGGCAGCCACCCCATTGCGCACCGCGAGCGAGGCCACCGCATAGCTGCCGCGCAGTGTGTCCGCGGGGACGCCTTCGGCGGAGCGCACGGCTACCAACAGTTGCTCTCGCGGGCCGGCAGCGCCGGCAGCCGATGTGCCCATCAACACGCCAGCGTCCGGGCTGAACCGAACGGTCAGCGCCAAGGTTCCGACCGTTAGTTTCGCCTCGTTGGAACCGGTGACTTCATACCGCCCACTCTCGTCGCCCCACACCAGCGCGCCGGCTCCATCAAAGGAGAGCGTGCCGCCCACGCTGGCAACATGCAGCTTGGCGCCGTCTGCGGCGGCGTAACTGAACTGCACAAAGCGGTAGGCTCCACGCAGCGCCGAGGCATCCTGAGCGGCCATCGCCGCCGCGGCCGCCAACATCACCGATCCAATGATTCGCACAATCATGGTTTGAAATCCGGCGGCACGGCGTCGGGCGGGATGTCTCCGGTCAACGCCTTCATGAACTCCACCAGATCCTTCTTGGCTTGCGGCTGCTCAGCCTTCGGTATGTTAGGCAGGCCGGGGTCCGGCATGTCGGCCGAGATGTTCAAGTTCGGGCGTCCGCCGTCGAAGTAGAAGTCGATGGTCTCTTCCAGCGTCTTCATGCTGCCATCGTGCATGTAGGGGGCGGTGAGGGCAATGTTGCGCAGTGTCATCGTGCGAAACGCACCGGCCATCTTGAACCCGGGGCGAATCAGCGCCCGTCCCAAGTCGTCCAATTGCCCAGTCTGGGGATTCCAGGCCGCGCCCGTATTATGAAAGCGAGGTTCGGTGAAGGTGGAATATTTCTCATCGAGCCGATGGCAGCTTACGCAATTGGCCGCCTTGAGCGACGGGTTCAGATAGAACTTCAGTCCACGAATAGCGGACTCGCTCATAGCCGTCTTGTCGCCTCCATAGTAGTAGCGGTCAAAGGCTGAGTTGCCGCTCACCAGCGTGCGCTGATAGGAGGCCAGAGACTTGGCCACCATCTCGTACGTAATCCGTCCCGGCCCCCAGGCCTTCTCAAACAAATCAACGTAATCGGGCAGACCGGCGAGTTTTCGTTCCACTCCCACCAACGAGTGGGCCAGTTCCACCGGGTTGTCCACCGGTCCGGCCGCTTGGGCTTCGAGCGTGGGCGCGCGCCCATCCCAAAACAAAATCTCGTTGTAGGCCGCGTTCAAAACCGTGGGCGCGTTCCGCGTGCCCTTGAGACCGTTCACTCCCTCGGAGACCCGGCGCGGATCGGCGAAGCCATACCGCGGGTCATGGCACGAGGCGCAGGCTACCGTATTGTCGCGGGAAAACAGCTTGTCGAAGAAAAGCTTGCGGCCCAGAAAAACCGTTTCCTGAGTGATAGGATTGTCCTTCGGGACCGGCACCGGCGGCAAGCCCAGCGGCGGCTTAATGATGATGGGCTGACCGATAGGCAGCGCCGGGCGGGGCGGGGGAATGCCCGTTCCGCGGCTTCGGGCTCGCACGGGAATCGCGTCGTCGCCGAGCCCCACGGTGGCTATCAGCAGGAGTGAAAAGAAGCCGGCGATCTTGGGGGTCGTTACCATGTCAGGCTAACAGTGATACGCTGAACTGTCCCCCCCAGAATACCAACCCATGGAAAAAACGTCTTGCTTCGCTTGGATGGCCTTGTCGCTCTCCCTCCTGTCCTCCTGCTCTTCGGCGCCCGAAAAGAAGGCCGCTCCACCTAAAACTGTTGTAGCCAAGCCCATTGAACCGCTCGCCCGAGTGTCTAAGCAGAACTGGGGCAAGGGATCGCTCGGGCAGCCGATCGACGTGTATACGCTGCGCAATGCGCAAGGCACAGAGGTAGGCATCACCAATTTTGGCGCCGCGATTGTCTCGATCAAGACCAAGGACCGCACCGGCAAGCCCGGCGAAATCACGCTCGGCTTTGACAACCTCGAGGGATACACGGGCACGCAACCATACTTCGGTGCAGTCGTCGGCCGTTACGCCAATCGCATTGCCAAGGGCAAATTCGAGTTGGGCGGCCTCACCTACACCCTGGCCACCAATAATGGCGCGCATCACCTTCATGGCGGGACCAAAGGCTATGACAAGGCTGTCTGGAACGCTACGCCAGGCACCGATAGCCTCGATTTGCGCCACCTCAGCCGCGATGGCGACGAAGGCTACCCAGGCAACTTGAATCTCCGCGTCACCTATTCGCTCAACGAAGACAACGTTCTCAAAGTCGAGTACTCGGCCAGCACGGACCGCGATACCTTCGTCAATCTGAGCAACCACACCTACTTCAACCTCGCCGGCGGCGGCGATATTCTCGGACATGAACTCAGGATCGACGCCGATCGCTTCACGCCTGTTGACGAGGGATTGATTCCCACCGGTGAATTGAAGTCCGTCAAAGGCACGCCTTTCGATTTCACCAAGGCCACGGCCGTGGGCACGCGCATCGAACAGAACGATCCGCAACTGCGCGTGGGCAAGGGCTATGACCACAATTTCGTGCTGAACTCAGGCGGCGGAGCCGAGCCGAAGTTCGCCGCTGAGGTTTTCGACCCGGTCTCGGGCCGCGTCGTCACCGTTTCCACTGACCAACCCGGCGTCCAGTTTTACTCCGGCAACTTCCTTGATGGAACGTTGAAGGGCCGCGGCGGCAAGATGATTCCCCATCGCGGTGGCCTGTGTTTGGAGACCCAGCATTTCCCGGACTCGCCCAACCGGCCCAACTTCCCCACCACGCTGCTCAAACTGGGCCAAACGTTCCGCTCTACGACGACTTGGCAGTTCGCTACGCGCTGAGAATTCCTATTTTTGTTCGCCGGTCTTGATGATGCTCATCGCCGTGGCAATCACGCTGGCCACGTCGGTCAAGTTGCTCGGCACCACCAAAGTGTTGCCCACCTTCGCCAGATTGCCAAACTGCTGGATGTACTGCTCGGCCACCCGTAGTTGGACAGCCTGAAAGCCGCCCGGTTGCTGGATTGCCGTGGCGATCCGCTGGATGCCTTCGGCGGTAGCATCGGCAATAGACAGAATCGCGGCGGCCTGGCCTTCGGCTTCGTTGATTTGCTGTTGACGGCGCGCTTCGGACGCCTTGATGGATTTCTGTTTCTCGCCCTCGGCCGTGTTGACCGACGCGTCACGCACGCCCTCCGACGTTAGAATCACCGCCCGCTTCTCGCGCTCGGCGCGCATCTGCTTTTCCATCGCCTGCAATACGTCCTGAGGCGGCGTGATGTTCTTGATCTCGTAGCGGAGCACTTTGACGCCCCAGGGCTCAGTGGCCTTGTCGATTTCACTGACCACGGCGATGTTGACCTTGGTGCGTTCCTCGAATGTCCGGTCCAAGTCGATCTTGCCGATTTCGGAGCGCAGGGTTGTTTGTGCCAATTGGGAAATGGCGAAGCGGTAGTCTGAGATTCCGTACGAAGCTCTTTCCGGGTTCAGGATCTTCATGTACAGCACGCCGTCCACGCCCACCTGGACGTTGTCGCGCGTAATGCAGATCTGCTCGGGGATATCGATAGCGGTTTCCTTGGTGGAATGCCGGTAGCGAATCGTATCCACAAAGGGCACCAGAATGTGGAAGCCGGCGTTCAGCGTCCCGGCAAAGCGGCCCAGCCGCTCCACCACAAAAGCGCTCTGTTGAGGGACCACCACCGCCGTTTTGGACAAGACTATGACGGCCAGGAGAATGAGAACGAAGACCACAATCAATCCACCGGAAAGATCCATTTGGCTGCGATTCCTTTCTTCCTTTCAAAAGTCTAA
>JAYTKJ010000596.1:0-18739 GCA_043730365.1 Acidobacteriota bacterium
CGAGAAGCAGCAATATGGAGCGCATGGCGGATGAGGCTATCAGAAACACCGGCCGAATTTCAACCGGTTATGCCAAGCGCTACTTATGGCCGACGGAACGTAGGCGCAAGTGTTCTTTCATCTCGCTCTCGGCCCGCTCAGGCATGCCCCGTCGCCGATAGAGCCCTGCGAGCCCAAAGTGCGCCTGTGCGGCGAGGGCCGATTCCTTCTCCAGGCTCAACAGCGCTACCCAGTGTTTTTCCGCCGCTGCGAGATCCTGACCCAGCCAGCAAGCCTTGCCTAGTGCGTAGAGGGTTTCGGGCATCGAGGGCGCCAGTCCTTCAGCGCGCTCGAGCTCGGCGCGCGCTTCCTTGACTTTCCCCTGCTCCAGTAGCGCGTGTCCAAGCCGGTAGGATGCTTCCGCATCGCCAGGCCGCGCCCGTGTTTCGGCGCGAAACTCGGCTTCCGCCTTGTCCCATTGTCCGGCCACGCCATAGAGTTCTCCAAGTTGAAGGTGCGCGCCGGGGGTCTGAGGCCGAATGCGAATCGCTTCCCGATACTCCTTCTCCGCCTCCGGGAGTTTTCGTTGCACGGCCAGCATCTCGCCTTCGAGTTGATGCGTGCGCGCCGAATCCGGATGGGCCGATCGCAGCGTGTCATAGCTCCGCTTGGAAAGCTCCGCGCTCGCCCGGCCAAGGTAGTAAAGCAAATCCGGATCGTTCGGACGCTGTTCGAGCGCCGTCTGCAAATGCGCTATGGCCTCGACTCCTCTGCCCGCCAGAAACAACGCGATGCCCAGGCCGTCCTGGGAGTTCGTCTTCTCAAGCAGCGGAATCGCCTCCGCCGTATAGCCGGACGCGAGCAGCGCGTAGCCCAGCATCTGCTGCGCTCCCACTAAGCTCGGATTCAGTTCCAGAGACCGCCGCAACGGCTTCACCGCCGCCGCAAAATCGCCCTTCTGCATGTAGGCGTTTCCCAGGTTGCTGTGAGCGGCGGCGAGGGTGGGCGCCAACTCAGAGACTTTCGTGAACTCGGCAATGGCCTCGTCAAACCGCCCGGCTTTCTGCGCCTCCAGACCGGCGGTTGCGTGTTTCACTACATCGGGAGGCAGATTTTGCGCTGCCAGCAAAACTACGCCGATCAAAGCCGATGCCGTCATCGCTCCTCCGGTTCAACGACGGTGAGGATCTGGTTTGAGGCAACGTCTTCAAGCCGCTGCGTTCGTCCGGACGGCCAACGGATTTCCACTTTCGCGGTAGCCGCACTACCGAGGCCGAAGTGAACCCGCCGGTCATTCGACGACAGATAGCTACCCGCCGTGCCGGCTTCCTGCCGTTGGCCGTTGACGAATACTCTGGCGCCGATGCCGTCGCGATTGCTGCGGGTGCCTCGCAGCGCCAACGTCAGCCAGCGCCCACCGCCGCCGCGATTGCGAAAGACGATGGGCGGCCCGCCCAGCACGCTCATGACAGCGTCAATTGCGCCGTCGTTGTTTAGATCTCCGAACGCGACGCCCCGTCCAGCCACGGGCGCAAAGGCTGCAGCGGTCCGCTCCAACCGGCCATTACGGTTCATCGCCAAAAGCGGAGGCTCTTGGCTACGCAGTGATGCGTCGATCTTCTCGATGTTGTCCATCACGTGCCCTTGCGCGGCGAACAGATCCTTCCATCCATCATTATCCAAGTCGACCATCCCCACGCCCCAACCGGAGTGGATCGCTGAAGCGGCGCCGAGTCCGGATTCGAGCGAGGCGTAGTGGAACACTCCCCCGCCGTCGTTGTGGAACAGCGCGTATTTTTGGCGGGAGAGCGTGGTGACGATCACGTCCGGACGTCCGTCGTTGTCATAATCTCTAAAGTCGACGCCCATGCCCGATACCGGTTTGCCGTCGTCCGAAAGCGCCACGCCTGCTTCGACCGCGCGCTCGGTGAACGTACCATTGCCATTGTTGCGAAACAGGAACTGCTCCATGCCGTCATTCGCCACGAAGATATCGACGAACCCGTCGTCGTCGGCGTCCGCAAAAGCAACGCCGAGCGCGCGTCCACGGACGGCGGCGATTCCCGTAGCGGCGCTGACGTCTTCAAACGTGCCATCGCCGCGATTGCGAAAAAGCAGATTGGCGATAGCGGGAAACGTCGCAGGCGGGCAATAGACGCGCACGCTGTCGCCGCAGGCGCGGCTGGTTGCAAGGCTCCAGTCCATGTACCGGGTGACGAACAAGTCGAGCTTGCCGTCGTTGTCGTAGTCGAAGAATCCTGCCGACGCCGCCCACCCGCCAGCCGCCACGCCCGCACGCGCCGTCACATCGGCGAACGCGCCCTTGCCCGTGTTCCGGTAGAAAATGTTTCGGCCGAAGCTGGTGACGTAGAGATCCGTGAAGCCGTCATTGTCGAAGTCCGCGGCGGCAACGCCCATGCCGTAGTTCGCCTCACCCGCCGAGGCCAGGCCCGCCGCTTCGGTGACATCGGTGAAGCCGCCGTCGCGGTTCTGGTGGTAGAGGCGATTCCAATACTTCCGGCTCGATCGCGCAAAAAACGGCGACGCGGGCTTAGCTTCGGTCAACTGCCCGCCGTTCACGAGGAAAATGTCGAGGCGTCCGTCGTTGTCGTAGTCAAGCAGCGCCACCCCTCCGCCCATCGCCTCAATCAGGTGCTTGTGCGTGGTGGGCGAGTTGGCGTGACGAAAATCGAGTCCGGCGGGATTAACCACGTCCAAGCCGGGCCCCGCAGCCGTTCCGGCGAACGCGAGGCCGCACACCAGGAGCGTCGCGAGCCGCATGATAGCGCTAGCGTATCATGGCGGTCAGAATGAAAATCGCAACGCGAACTGCACCAGCCTCGGCGTGTTGATCTGCGTAAATACCTGGCCGGTGGTCGCGTTCGCCGCCGTCGTCACAGTAAGATTCGGCTGTCCGAACTGCGCGCGATTGAAGAGGTTGAAGATCTCGGCGCGGAACTCCACGTTGGCGCGTTCGGTAATGTTAGTCCTCTTCAGCAGCGAGAAGTTGAACTGATTAATGCCGTGACCGCGTAAGTCCGGATCGGTCCGGCTCTCACTGCCGAAAGTGTAGGCGGCCGGCACCGTGTAACAGGAAGTGTTGAACCACCGCCGCAGCCGCGATTGCGCCGATCCTTCGATCTGCTTCTGGCAGCCGGGCACCACGTTTGGCCGCAAGCCCGTGGCCAGGCCCGTGATATTCGGAGTGGCGTTCAGCGCCAGGGGGAAACCCGATTGGAATGTGGCTGTACCGCTCGCGCTCCAGCCGGAGATGATCTTCTCCGCCGGGCCCCCGATGTTACCGAGGAACGCTTTGCCTTTCCCCGTAGGGATGTCGACCGAGTACGCCACTGTGAGCCGGTGCCGCGAGTCAAAGCCCGCCAGCGCTTTCTCGGCGCGCAGGTTGTTAGGCTGCTGAGTGCCGCCGCCCGAACCGACGTTGGCATTCAGCCACTCGGACAGACTCTCCATGTCAGTAAGGAGCTTGGAGAAGGTGTAGGCGCCGAGCACGCTCCCTCCGGCGCCAAATCTGCGCTCTGCCTTGGCCTGCAGCGCATGATAGGTGCTGTTGCCTAAGTAGGATGTGCGCTGGACAAAGCCGGTGTACTGCGGATAGCGCAGTAGGAGTTGTCCCTGCGTCACCGTGCGCTGCGAAAGCGCGCCCGCCGTCACCAGACCAAAGAACGGATTCGGCACCTGCGTATTGAGTTGGCTGCCGAGTGACAGGAACTGATCTTCGATCGCGTTCATGTTGTAGTCATTACGCGGCAGGTGGACCCCGCGCGAACCGGCATAGGCGGCTTCCACGGCGATCTGTCCTGGCAGTTGCTGCTGCCAGGCGAGATTCCATTGGCCCTGATAAGGCCGGGGGGTGTTCTTCAGCGCGGCCGCAGGCGACTGCCCAAGCAATAATTGCTGGAAGTTCGGCAGCGATCCAAGTGACCCGATAATGCCGTTGGGGAACGGGTCGCTCAGCGTGTTCAGCGGCGTCACGGACCGGTCAATCGTCGTCAACCAGGGAGTGCTATAGGCGTTCAATGCGTTGCCGTACGGCCCTTCGTTGAACTGCAGGTTGGTGGGCAGATAGTACATCCCGGCGCCCGCTCGAATCACAGTTTGCGGACGCAGGCGGTAGGCCAGGCCGAGCCGGGGCGCAAATAGTTTGTAGGTCTCATCCTTGTTGCCGCGTCCAAGGTGATCCGGCGTGTTGACGCGATCCACGCGCCCGAGGACGGGCCGGCCATTCACGAGAATCCCCTTGGTGGCGGGGTTCTCAGCCACCGGATTCAACGAGCTCGTGCGGTCATACCGTTCCTTGAACACGCCGGGGATCTCCCAGCGCAGGCCCAGCGTCAAGGTGAGCTTTGAGTTGAACTGCCAGGTGTCCTGCGCATAGTAACCCTGGTAGCTGAGCGACTGGTACGGCAGGCCGAGCACCAGCATGTTACCGCCCGCCCCCAGGCCGAGCAGAAAAGATGCGAGCGCGTTGCCACTGGCGCCGGGGTTCAGGGCGTTCTGCGACGTGAAGAGGTTGTCGAACTGGAAGGCGCCGCCGGGAGCGAGTTGGTAGTAGTTGTTGCGGAAGTTGCGGAGATCGGCTCCGAACTTCCATTGATGCTTGCCTCTCACCCAGGTGAAGCTAGGCAGCATGACGTAGGTGTTGTCCACGCTAAAAATGTGCCCGTTGAAGGGCCCCGGGTTGGTATGCGTGTACGTGCTGAGTGTAATCTGCGGATAGCCCGTTTCGCCCTCTACCTGGCGCAAACCGGGAAGGCCCCGGAAGTAAGTGGGAAATCCGAACTTGTCCGCCATGTCGATTCCGCGGAAGGGCGCGATGCGCTCGTAGTTCCAGCGTCCGTACGAGGCGCGCAAGTCGAAAATCATCGTCGGGCGGATCAGATACGTGAGACCGGCGACGGCTTGTTTGGTGGTAAAGGTCTCGGGCGAGAACGGGTCACCAGCATAGACACCGTTGTCGAAAAGGACCGCCGGCGTGTTCGCGCTGCTCCAGCGCGTGAAACGTCCGAACAAGCGCATCTTCTCATTGATCGAATAGTCGACACGCCCGTTGTACTGGTCGTTGTCTCCACCCGAACTGATGTTCTTGCTGTAGTTGAACAGGTTGGTGAACTGGGCGCCAGGGAGATTCGGGGGCGCGTTCAGCGGGAACTCGTTGAGCTTGCGAGCTACCGGATTGATGCGGTTCTGCGGAATCACGTTGCCAGGGAATTGCAGGCGCTGCGCGCCGGTGCCGGCCGCGCACTCGGGGTTGCTGAATGCTCCGCATTGGGTCAACGGATCGAAGATCGGGATCTGCGCGCCCGCCGCGTTGCGGTACTCGGAGAAATCGCCGCCATTCATCCTAACCTGCGGCACCGTGGTGAGAAACGTGGCGCCCTGACGTTGTCGATACCCCTCGTACCCGGCAAAGAAGAACAGCTTGTCTTTCTTGACCGGACCACCGAGCGTCGCGCCAAACTGATTCTGCGTAAACGCCGGTTTGCCGATGCCATTCGCGTTGGCAAAAAAGTTATTGGCGTTGAGCACCTTGTTGCGGAGAAACTCGTAGGCTGATCCATGGAATAAATTGGTGCCGGACTTCGACCCCAGGTTCAACACGCCGCCCGAGTACCGTCCAAACTCGGCGTTGTTGCTGTTGGTCTGCACCCGGAAATCGGCCACGACATCGGGACTCGGCGAGAGAATCGTCAGATTGCCGATCCCGGCATTCATCGGCACACCATCAAAATACGAAGCGGCCTGATTGGCCATGCCGCCGCCCACCTGATAGTTACCCGCCGCAAAGACATTCTTACCCGTAAGTGCGTTGCCCTCGGTGCTGCCCTGCGGCACCACGCCCGGCACCAGCGCCATAAGGTTTAGAATGTTGCGCCCATTCACGGGCAAGTCCTGCACGGCGCGTCCGGACACCACCTGACTGAGATTCGAATTCTCCGTTTGCAGGAGCGGCGCCAGCGCTTCAACCTCGACGGACTGATTGACGTCGCCGATTTCCATGGCCACATCGGCGCGTACCGCGCTCGACACGCTGACTTCGACTGGCCCTCGCAGGGCGCGTTTGAAACCCTGCAACTCCACCGTCACGCGGTAGGAACCTGGAATGAGATTGAGAAACTGGTAGCTTCCGTCGGCTCCGGACTGCACCTGGCGGCGCTCCTGCGTGCCGAGGTTGGTCAGGGTCACCCCCGCCCCTGCCATAGGGGAGCTAGACGGATCGGTAACCGAACCGACGATTGAACCTTGGAAGGCCTGTCCGCTCACTCGGTCTGAAAGAGCGCAGAGCAACAGCAGGCCGAATGAAAGTGCTACGAACCCACGCGGTCGCATCATAGTAAAATCACCCCACTTGAATTCCGTTACAAACAGTTGGGGCAATACTATCAAAAGATCAACTTGAGAGCAATCTGAACGTCCCGGGGAGAATTCGCCTGGCTGCTGATTACCCCGGCGGTGGCGGCGCCGATCGAGGTATTCGGCGGCCCGAATTCGGGGTGGTTAAACAGATTGAATGACTCCACGCGCAACTGCAGCGAGAGCCGCTCCTTGATCGGAATATTCTTGAACACGGAAAAGTCCAGGTTCGCCGCGCCGGGTGCACGCAGCGCGCCGATGAACCGGGCGGTGTTGCCAAATGTGTAAGGCGCCGGGGCGCGGAACGCCAGCGGATCGAAATACCGGCTCACCCGCGAAGAGATCTTGCCGGACAGCGCGCCGCTGCGGTCGGTCTGGTCCGGACGCTGCGCGCCGCCAAAGTTGAAGAGCGTGTTGGATGCCATCGCCAGGCTCAAAGGTACTCCGCTTCGAAACGTGGCAATGCCGTTGACCTGCCAGTTGCCGAGGATCGCCCGCACTGGCCCGGCCTGCGCGAGAAACGGCTTGCCTTTGCCGAAAGGCAATTCGTAAACCGTGTTGATAGCGACCCAGTGTGGCGCATCGTAGCTGGCCAGTGACCGCTCGTTGCGCCGGTTGTTGAAATCCTGAATACTATCGCCGCCAAACGGCTCACCCGGGAAGCCCGTCGTGGTAGCCGCCACGTCGTCCATCAGCTTGGAGAGCGTGTAGCTGAACAGGAAGCTGAAGCCGGAGGAGAAACGCCGCTCCACTTTCATCTGCAATGCATGATAGGTGGAGGCCCCGTAGGATGTGTTGCCGATCGTCACTCCGCTGAACTGCGGATAAGGCCGGAGCAACTGATTGCGCGCGACGGATGCAGCCGCCACCGGGCCGGATACGATCTTGCCGGCGAACGGATTCGGCACTAGCTGGCGCAGTTGGTCGCCGAGGGCCAACTGGCTATTCGGGATCTGATTGGGATTCAAGTTGCCAAACAGATGCAGCCCGCGGCTGCCGGCATACGCGATGTCAAGGAGGAAACGCGCCGGCAAGGCTTGTTGGATATTGAAATTCCACTGTTCAGAATACGGGTTGCGCCGCCCGCGATCCATCGCCGTTACGTTCTGCCCGAGCAGCGTGCCCAGGCCGGCTGCATTGCCGGTTGCGCGCACAAAGCCGTCGGGGAACGGATTGGACAGCACGGCAGTGGGGGTCACGCCATCAAGAGTGCCTACCCACTGCGTCTGCGCTTGATAGCCCGAGATAGGCATCGCCGCTCCGTTGTAGCCGCCACCGGTAATGGGTGCGAAGAAGATGCCGAAACCGCCCCGCACAACCGTGCCCTTGGTCAGCGAATAGGCGAAGCCGAAACGGGGAGCGAAGTTGTTCTTGTCGCGCCGGAACGCGCCCCGGTCCAGGCCGTTGGTGCCGGGAAAGGTGAGGCCGCCTCGCACCGGGAAGCCCGGCGTAGAAAGCGGTGAGGCGGCGTCATAGTCGAAAGTGGTCTGGCGGTTGTACCTCTCAGTCCAAGGCAGGCTTTCGTCATACCGTATGCCGAGATTCAGCGTCAGCTTACGCGTAACCTTCCAGTCATCCTGGAAGTAGATGCCATACATGCGGAACAGGTGATTCTGCCCCGGGCCGTCCGCATTGATCTGGCCGCCGCCGGTGCCAAGCAGGAAGGATGCAAAGCCAACGCCCGCGGTCTGCGATGCCACCACCGGATCAGGGCCTTGCGTGAAGGCCGGATTAAAGTTGATGCCAAATCCCGCTGCACCATTGCGCCCCGTCCCCAGCCGGCTGGTGCCCAGATTGCCTCCAAACTTTAGCGCGTGGCTGCCGCGTATATGGGTGAAGTTGGCGTACTCGTGAAACGTCTCATAGCCGTCATGCAGGAGACCGCATGAGCCAAGCAGACCGCCTCCGGAGTCCGGCGCTTGAATCGTCACACCCAACCCCGTTATCCCTACACCAGGAAAACAAGGCTTCAGTCCGCCGTAGAGCTGACCCAGGTAATTCGGAAAGCCCAGCTTGCGAGCGTCGAAATCGAGCGCTGGGCCGCGCCGCTGAATCGAGTAGCGAAGAAAGCTTGAACTCAGCTCCATCACCAGCGTGGGACGGATCACCTGGTTGTAGTTCAGCACGATGGACCGCTGGTTCAACTGGTCATTACCGAGCACGGGAGATGAAACGCGCAGTTCCGGCGTATCGCCGTAGATTGGCGGCCGGTTGTGGGGCGTGTTGTTGAAAGTGAAGCGCCCATAGAGACGTTGTTTCTCGCTGAAGTTATGATCGACGCGAGCGGAGTACGTGTTCTTGACGATCGGGGCGGACGGATTCCGCGTGAAGTTGTTGACATTGGTGTTGGGTGCGCCTGGTGAATTGGGCGCCGGGAAATACGCCAGCAAATTGCGCGCCACCGGATCGAAACGGGTCACGGGAATCATGTTGCCGGCAAATGGCATGCGAATGGATCGCCCGGGGCGAGCCGGATCGGCAGCGGTGCTGAACGGATCGTAGACCGTCACCAATTGGCCGCCGGCGTTACGGTCCTGCGAAAAATCACCCTGCCGCTCCAGCAGCGTGGGCATCGTCCCGGTGGTGATCAGTCCGCGCACCCAGCGCAGCCCCTCGTAGGAGCCGAAGAAGAAGGTCTTGTCTTTACGGATCGGTCCGCCTAGGGTGCCGCCAAACTGGTTGTAGCGGAATGGGGCGCGGGGTAAACCGGCGCGATTCACAAAAAAGTCGTTGGCTCCCAGTTTGTCGTTGCGCAGGAAGTCGAACGCCACGCCGTGAAACTGATTGGTGCCGCCTTTCGTGACCAGGTTGATCACGCCGCCGGCGGCATTGGAGAACTCCGCGCTGAAGTTGTTGGTTTGAACCTTATACTCCTCCACGCTATCGAGCGACGGAAACATCGCCGGTCCGTTGAAGGCGGGATTTGAATTGGCGCCGCCATCGAGCAGGAATGAATTCTGATTCGGACGCGATCCGTTGATCGAAACGAATTGATCGTTATACATGCCGTAGGCAACCTGCGTGAAGCCGCGCGACGCGCGCACGCCTGGAATCAAGGTGGCAAAGCCGTAGCTGTTCCGGCCATTGGTGGGCAGGTTGACAATGCGCTGATTTTCCACGGTGTGCGCGAGGGAGGAAGATCCGGTCTCGAGCAGCACGGCATCGGCTGAAACGGTGACTTGATCGCTCACGGCGCCCACTTCCAACTTAAAGTCCATGCGCGCTACCTGGGCCACGTCCAACTTGAAGCCGGAGATCGCCGCGGTTCGGAATCCGGTCTTCTGGACGGTCGCCTCGTAAATGCCGGCGTCGAGAAACGGCAGCGTGAACAGCCCTTGTTCGTTGGTAGACGCAGTCCTCCGGGTGCCGGTAGCTACATGGGTGACTGTCACCTGCGCTTCAGCGATGGTCGCGCCCGAAGGATCGAGCACGGAGCCATTCAGTTGCGCTTTGTCGGTTTGTGAATAAACGGCGCCCGCTGTCAATAATAATCCGGAGAACAGGATGCTTCTCATGTGGGCTACTGTTATATGTCATTCAGAAGCGAGGGTCAACCGACCGTCCGGGAGCCGGACCGGTTCTCAGCGTATCGCCGCGAGCCAATCGAATACCTGCTCCTGCAGCGTGCGGGAAAACTTGTTGATGCCCTCGGGCGTTTGCAGCGTCAAGTTTGCCCCCTGCCCCGCCGCGCGCCAGGCACTGCTTGCAGTTTCCACTTCGGCCCTGACGTCGTCCACGCGCGCGTAGCGATCGAGCGTGGGTGCAACAATCAACGTGGGACGGGGGGCCAGCATCGCCAGCGCGGCGTCAAAGTCAAACGGCAGCCGCGCTTCGCGGCCCGTAAAAAAGCCGAGGCGAGGCAGGAGGCCGTGCAGGTGCGAGAAGTGCCGAATGCCCTCGACGCCGCGTTCGGCGGTGTCGAGCCTGAGCGGATCAAAGCCCGCAACGGCTGCCAAATCGCGCACGCGCGGATCCAGCGCCGCTTCAAGCAAACCCACCTTGGCGCCGAGTGAGTAACCCATCAGGAAGATGCGGTCCGGGTCAATCCGGCTGTGCGTCGAAAGCGAGTCCACCACGGCGCGCGTATCGGCCACCATCCGGCCCATGAGTGACCATTTCGGATAGCGCGCATAGAACTGGCGCGCGTCACGGACGCGGGCCCCGAAACCGATCTGATCGAAGGCGAAGACTGCTAAGCCGCGCCGCGTCAGGCTGGGGAAGGAAGGCCGCTGGTCCATGCGATAGTCTGTGCCGATTGACAGCCATGGCGAGGCAACTGACCAGCCGTTCTGGTAACTATAGGGATGCAGCCACACCACCACGGGGAGCTGCTCGCCCTGACGGCCCGCAGGCAGAAAGAGATCGCCCTTCAGCCCGTCCCCGAAAGCCACCTCCTGCCATTCCATTCCTTCTTTGGCGATGCGCTCGCGCACCGGCGCGCTGGCCGCTGGACGTCCAAACAAACCGGCCAACCATCCTTCGCTCGACGAGACTTCAAGTGTGGACGGAGGCTGCGCCTGCCAGTTCGGGGCGGCAGGCGGTTCAGTGCCGAGCGCCCACTCGATTTGCTTGCGCCACTGCGGACGTGCCGCGGCGAGCGCCTCTGGAGTCTCTGGCGACAGGAAAGTTCGCAGGGGGAAAGCGCCGGGATCGATCTTTTCGCCCGAAAGCCGGAGCCAGTTCTCAAAGGTGTAGCCGTGAATCCACGTCTCTACTTTCGGATGCGGGCGGCGGCCAAAGATGGCGTCGAAGAAATCGACGAAGTTCTCGATATCGGCGGCGGTGGTTTCGTGTTCGCCGTCGCGCAATTGCAGCCATACGTTCTGCTCGCGCCCCAGAAAACGATAGACGCGCAGGGTGTCGCGGTACGATTGCTCAAAGCCCACCGGATTGCCGGCGGACTCGGCATAGCCGCTGTAGAGCATGAGGCCCCGCGGCGCCACCAGCGCTTGCAGCGTGTTCTGATCGACGGGCAGTTTCTCTTCGCGCCCGGCGAAGAAGCGGAGCCGCGGATGGAACCAATGGGATTGAACGCCGGCCAGCAATTCGATACTCTCGTTGGCGAAGGGCTCGGTGGTGAAGCGCCATGGGTCGCACTCGCCGCTGTTGCCGGACGAAGGGATTACGGCGCCAATCCGGTCATCGAATGCCGCCGCCAGCAGCGCTTGCTTGCCGTTGCGCGAGTGGCCGGTCAAGCCAATTTGCGCGGGATTCACTTCAGGCAGCGTCACCAGATAGTCGACCGCTCGCGAGGCGGCCCAGGCCCAGCGGGCCAGCACCGAGAGATCATATTTGGGATAGACCTCGATCCACGCATCCGAGTCATCGCCGTTTCCATAGCGCGGGTCAGTGGCGTGATAGATGCAAGCGACGTAGCCGCGGCGCACCGCCGTGTAGATCCACGGGCGATTGCGCCCGTGATTGGTGAGGAACACCGGCCGGCGTCCGGCGCCATCCGGGATCACCAGTTCCAGGCGCAGCGTGGCTCGATGGTCCGGCCCGAATTCCAGCCGCACCTGGCGAATCGTGACGTTTCCATCGCGACGGCTACCGGTTACCACGGCGCGTAGATTGTCTGGCTTGGGCGGGAACGTGCCGAACATCCAGTGCTCGATCTGGCGGCGCAGCTCCGGACGCTGCCGCTCCCATTCGGCGCGCGTGCGCACCGGGCCGCGCTCGGTCATGAGCGGATCCGGCAAGCCGGGTATGGAGGAGAGGCGATCGAAGTCCGGTGGCAGTTCGCCCGAGCGCCGCAGCCACTCTTCCCAGGTTTTGTCGCGAGCGTTGATCCGCCCATCGGCGGGCGTGCGGCTGGGGCGCAGCACTCGGAGGATCTGATCCAGAGACTCGCGCCGCTTTTCCTCCTGCTGGGCAGGGATCGCGGCCGCGGAGCAAAAGAAGAGGATGGCGAGCGGTAGGCGATGAGTCATGTGAGCGAAGCGAAACAGTATCATACAATCCAACAACAAGCCGACACATTGTGCGAAGTTAGAACTCTCGTTCTTCTTCTATTCTTGCTCGCTCGATGCGCTGTTTGAGATACGCGATGTACTTTGTGATCCAGTGGCGCACGTTTTGGTTGGTTTCCTCGCCGAGTAGGGCTTCCATTGCTCGGCGTTTTCCATCTTGGTGCGTGCTTTCGTGCCCCATATATCCTTCGGTGTCGAAGTTGGCGCAGAGGTTTGACTGTACGTCTTCTCGTTGGCCGTATCGGATGAGGACTGCACGTGCGAGACTCTCGGGCCGCAGAATCGGTGCAACAAGGTGTGCAAGGTACCATGCGCGGTGCTCGATGTCGGCGTCCGCCCATGCCCAAAGTTCTTCGTGCGGTACCGAGTCTAAGAAGTTGGGCTGGCGCTGGTCGAAGGCGTGGCTGCCATCAATCCATGCTTTGAGATGAAACGCGCGCCTGTCGATGGGTGGGCCAAGTCGATCTTTGATGAGATGCCAGATGAGTAGGGGGTCTTGTTGTGCGACCCCGCGCAGCCATGTTGTTGGTCCAGTATCGCCGAACTGGTGCATGAGCGCGCTCTCGATGCCAATGTGGTCCAACACGACTGTCGCAAGTGCGGAGACATGGGTTGAGTCTTGGGTGACTGCGGCGTTTGCTAGCTCTCCCCAAAAGTGATCAGTGAGCATGCCATAGCTCTCCGTTCCTTCCTCAAAGAGCCGTTCGTCGGTGAGGACTTGCACTGTTTCGGGTAGCGGCACCGGCCGATTGGGCTTGATCCGCACATAGAATGCGGCCATAAGCTCGAGAAGTGCTTGCGTTTCCTGCGCCGCACCTGTCCGCAGAAGTGCTCGCCATTCGGCGAAGGTTTCTTCCGTGAGTTTTCTGATTTCTGTTCCGATGGTGAACTGCCGCAGTCCGAGGATCAGACCCCGTTTTTGCCGCAGGACCTGCGTCAAAAGCTTGCCGGCCCTGTCGTTCAATCCAGATTGAAAAATCAACAGATAGAGTGTGGGCGCGATCGTGTCTGCGGCGCTGCACTCCAGGAGTTGTGCGTACCACAAGTCTTCGCTGCGTTCTTTGGTCGCCCGTAAGTATCCTCCAAGCACGCTGACGTTGGGGTCCGAGAGGGTACTCGCTTGCTTGAGTAAGCCGGTCCAATAGGCTGCTTCACTGTCCGCTGTTGCCAGGTGATAGCCGAACAGGTGCGCGCTTAGCGCCTCGTTTGAGAAGAGCCACGGCAGAAGCGGCGCAAGGAGCGTTGAATCTTGCAACGCCTCCTGGGCAAGACTGGCGATCGCAAGGCTCTCATCGTCGCCAAATGCCGCGCGACCGACGTGTCGGTGAAAGCGAGCGGCAAAGCTGGTGCCTCCGTGTGCTTGTTCAAGGACAGCGTTCCAAAGGGGGCGGTCCTCTGGGGGGAACTCCTCAAGATGCTGGACAATGTGCTCTACTTCCTCTACAAGTTCTCGTTTGGCCTCGCCCGACGCTGCGATTTCCTCCATCGTCGTGACAACGAGTCGGCTTAGGTGCGGAATGCGACCGAGTCGGTTCGCGTGTTGAATGAGGATTTTCCGGCCTTGTTCTTGCTCGTCCGCTTGCAAAGACCGTAGGCTTTCACGTGTCAGATTCCAGATCTGCTCGTACAAGCTGAACCATTCGAGATAAGTCTTTGGCGTCCAAAGGCGCGGGGGAATCCGTAGTCCCTGGACTTCAGCACCGATAGTCCGCGAGAAGTGACCGTAATTGAGGGCGGTATTGCAGGCCTGCAATGCGAGTGCGCGCACGAGCGGTTCGGGGTCGGAGAGCATTGTCTCAAGTATCGGTAGACGCTCTAGAGGGTGCGCCTCGGTCGTTGCAAGTTCCCCCGGAGCCAAACTGAAGAGGTCGCAAAAGACACCAGTGGCATTGTTCGCAATCCCTGGCTCATTCTCGGCGACCGCCAGTCTTGCCAGTAGTATTGCGGCCCGGCCGAATAATGGCTGCCACATCGCGATGCGTTCCAATGCCCATACTATGTGCCGACGTGCCGTTGTGTTCTTGCGCAGATCCTCAAGCGATTCTTTTCCGATTGTGGCTTCGAGACAATCCAGGCCGCCTTCCGGATTGGCCTCGGCGAGAACGTTAAAGACCTCTACTCCGCTCGCCGAACTCAAGAGGGAGGTCTTCACGAAAGGGCCGTCGGGGCCCAAGAGGTTCTCGACGAGCTTCGTCGCGACACCTGATTCCTTTGCGTAACGGAACATGTCATAAAACCATCGCCGAAGGGATGGTGGCAATGCATCGACAAAGGACTCAAACTCTATATGTGACCCATATTGATCCCACCATTCGCCCCACAGCTTGATGTGGAGTGCTTTGGGTGTGATGTATAAGGTGGCGTCGCCCTGGAGGATTCGCCTTCCCTGGAGGCTCGTGATTGCGTCGAGAATTTTTCCATTCGTGATCTCTGCATGGTCCTTTTGCACCAGCTTCATAATGGCTTGAACCTCCGCCTCAACCGGCTTTCTGAAGCCGAACTTCTTGAACAGGGCGCAGTAGCGGAGCAGGGTATGGCGTTCTCGAACGATGTCACTTGCGGGATTATCGTTTCCGCCGATGAATCGTCCCCAAACATCTACCGTGTCCGGTGATTTGAGGAGATCATGCGGATAGAGTCGTAGGTTCCCGCCGATCACATGTGCGACGCGGGGGCTGCCGCTGCACAATGGTACAAACCCTTGGCTTTGCGTTCCTGGCACGTATTGTTGCAGAATCTCCAACACCTGCTTGTCGCTGAGTAGCGGTACGGACAAGATCATGGTTGATCCGCCCATGCGTGGCACTTCATGCTGCAGGGTTATGAGCTTTATGCGAGCGCCTTGGTGCTCAAACTCGTTCCACAAACTCTGCGCGTCTTGGGGTTCGATATCATCGACGACAACGATGGCGTGACGTTGCGGTTCGTGAATTATGAGATCGACGATTCCGCTCTGACGGCTTTGTTGTATCGATGCGCAGTAAACGACCAAAGGGGCAAGATCGCGGGCGCGTGTAGCTTCGAGTACCATCCGGGTCTTTCCTGCTCCGGGTTCTCCTGTGAGGCAGACATGCACCGCGTGCGTTCGATCGCGGAGTTCCTTTTCGATTAGGGAACGCAGTTCTTCTTGCGTCGGACCATACTGTATGGCAAGGCGCATTTCCGATTGTCCCGCCCACTGCTGGTGCGTGCGGAACGCAGCGGTGCCAATACGTTGCGCCCGGAGAGAAAGCGCAATGTGCCTGCTCAGCATGCCCGCAATCTGATTCGCTCGGATGACCTTGATCTTCGGATCAACGATTCCCGCATGGTGTTTCTTGAGGAGTTCGACGCATTTCGTAACCGTAGCATCATCTTCCGTCGTGTTCGGGCTGTCGCTGCCAAACAAGACGATCACAAACGTCCCGCTATTCCTCAGACACGACGCCACTCGCTCCTTGAGGTCGAAGCTGTCCTTTTTGCAGAGCAGTTCTTTGATCTTTGCGTCTTGGTGCGCGGGAAAGTCGCCCGTCTTGAGTTGATATTCAGTCAGACCTTGCGACAGGAGACCTTCGGTTACCGGAACGTCCTTAACCTCTGCGTCGATGCCCCCGTCGGGCGCGGTGATATTGCTCGGCACATTGACGTTGAGCACATTGATGCCCTGACGCCAAGACTCTGCCCAGAGCAGGTCCCGAAAAATGTCAACAGCCTCCTCTGGGTTGAGGAGCGACAGGAGTCTTGGTTCAACGGTAGCTATTGATGACATCGAAGGGTCCTCTCTGGGATTGTATTGGGCGGGAACGTGCCGAAGATCCAGTGCTCGATCTGGCGGCGCAGCTCCGGCCGCTGCCGCTCCCATTCGGCGCGCGTGCGCACCGGGCCGCGCTCGGTCATGAGCGGATCCGGCAAGCCGGGTGTGGAGGATAGGCGATCGAAGTCCGGCGGCAGTTCGCCCGAGCGCCGCAGCCACTCGTCCCAGGTTTTGTCGCGCGCGTTGATCCGCCCATCGGCGGGCGTGCGGCTGGGGCGCAGCACTCGGACGATCTGATCCAGAGACTCGCGCCGCTTTTCCTCCTGTGCCTGCATCGTGGCTGCGGAGCAAAGGAAGAGGAGGGCGAGCGGTAGGCGATGAGTCATGTGAGCGAAGCGAAACAGTATCATACAATCCGGGAGACCGCCGCATGCGCCTAACCGTTTTCTTCTTGCTCTTGCCAGCCACCGTTCTCGCGCAGCCACAGCCGAGCCCGTTGCTTCGCTCGATGAACGCGACCGCGCAGGCCCAGTTGACCAAGCGTGAGGCGGCGATCGCGGCGATTCACACCAAGTCTCAGGCCGAGGCGCGTCAGCGCAACGTGCGCGCGAAAATCCTCGAGTTGATCGGAGGCCTGCCCACGTCTCGCGGACCGCTCCACGCGCGCGTCACCGGCCGCTTGACGAACGCGATTTACTCCCTGGAGAAGGTCATCTTTGAGAGCCTGCCTCACTATTACGTCACGGCGAATCTGTATCTGCCCGCAGGCGGTGGGGCCGGGAAACGTCCGGCCGTCCTGCTTTCGGCGGGCCACTCGCAGGCGGGGAAAACTGAAAACCATCGCATCGCCGCGAGCCTCGCATCGAAAGGCTTTGTGACGCTCACCTACGATCCGCTCGGGCTCGGCGAGCGCAAGCAGACGTTCGACGCGCGCATCGGGCGTTCGATCGCCGGCTGCTGCGCGAACGAACATCTGCAGGCCGGCGCGCTTCTTCGGCCGCCTCCTGCAGACGCGGGTCCTCATCCACACACGACGGGCACCTCGGGCGACGCGGCCCCGAACACGCTCTCCAGCGGTTTGTCGCCCCGCAGTTGCGCCGTGGTATCGGGCCCCGGCAGCATCAACCCGCCGGATTCGGGATGAAATAGCAGCAGGCAGTCCGGCCCCAACAGGTCCGCAGCCACCTTCCCAACAATGCGATAGTTCTCCGGCGAGATCGCTTCTTCGTGGAGCAGCTCCACCGAGATCCACTCTCCGTGCTGCTGGCCACCTCCTCGATATCCCCAAAATACGGCTTGTCCACCGAATGCACCAGGAACATCGTGCCGTCGACATGCACAACGCAGGTGGGTGGCGCGGCCACGACAACATCGCCCGGCCGGAAGTTGTCCAGCCTGAACCGCGCGGGGGTTATCCGGAATCACGGGGCTTACGGCGCGGCCTGTAGCGCGGCTGAAACTCTCGGCCAGCGCATCCACTGCCGCCACGCGTGGAGCGTCGAGGAGCAGCACAATCCCGAATGGCGGCGCATCATCTTCTTCGTCATGCATATGCCAATTCCATCGACACGCTTGCGCGAGAATCGCCATAGGGAGAAGCGCGCCCGCCGGGCCCGGATTCATCTCAATTCCGCACGGGCCCTGTTTCCTGTGATGGTGGATGTATTCCGACTCGGCCTCCAAGCCGCTCAGTGATGGGCACCTGACCGGATTGCTTGCAGCGGAGGTTGACGGTCAGATCGTGGGTGGGGCATCGCGGTGAGGCCGGAATACCAGCGCCGGGGGATAGGCCGCCAACTGCTGGCCTTGACACGCGAGACTGCTTGCGGCGCCGGCCGTGACCGATGAACGTGTCGCGGCCGCAGATCGGACAGCGGCGCGGCAACTGCGCCAAGCCGATCTTGGCAGCTACTAGGGTTTGATGACCTGATCGCGTCCATCTTTGTTTGTCAACTTCATTGACGTTGTCCCGCCTCGCGCCAGAACTTGAACGTACGTCGGATCAGATTCGCCGCCGAGAGCTAAAGCTGATCCATCCCCAGTGGTCGCGAGCTTGACATTGGGTCGGCCGTCCGACGTGCTTAGGCGAAGTAGGACAGTCTCCGGGTACCCCCTCGTGCCGTCAGGCATCTTGACTGCGGGATCTGCCGGCAGCACGGCTATGCTCGCGCGGACCCGTCCGTGGACATCTACGATTTCAAGCGCGCGGCCGCGCAACACCGGAGCTACGCTTTGGGCGTCCGCGCTGGCGCTCGGGCGGACCAAGGAAAACGCCAACATGATGAAATTGACAAAGGTGAGAGCGACGAGGAGCCGATGAGTTTTCACAATTGCCTCCTGCAGACAGGGTAGCCTAACACGCCGTCCCGTGCCTGCGGTATTCGTAATCCTGATTGGCCGGATAAACGGGGCAACATTCCTCTTTCCAGTACGGCTGCCCCTCGCATGCTGTTTTGCCGGGTCTCCAGGCCGGCTCCGGGACTCCAGCCTACTATTTCTTATGCTCGCGGATCTTGATATTGCGGAACATGATCGTGCTGAAGCGATCATGCAGTTGCAGCCCAATTGGCCCCACCTTGGGACGCCCCGCCTCACCCGGGTGGCTCGCCACTTCATGCCCATTCAGCTTGACGCGAATCAGCTCGTTCCGCGATTCGATCTCGAGGCTGTTCCAGTCATTCTCTTT
>JAYTKJ010000597.1:0-10576 GCA_043730365.1 Acidobacteriota bacterium
ACGCTCCGCTCATGCTGAACACTCGCCACCTACGCGCGAGCCCGAGAAAATCCGTGTCACTAGGTCTTTTTGAAATTTGCAAGCCATTGAAAATGGGTAACTTCCGAAATCATGGTGTAGAAGATGAGCTTGATAACTACCACCTGCTGCATTCGGCCCGTGCCGACCTGCTGCGCCGTCTGGAATCCAATACGGAGGCGGCCAAAGCCTACACTCGCGCGCTCGAACTGGTGAGCCACGACAGCGAGCGTCGTTTTCTGGAGCGGCGGCTCCGGGAGGTTCACTCGGAGCTGGTCCTCTGATGAACATCGATAATGATGAATATTGAAATTGTTGACGGATCCTCGTCGGGCCTTGAAGCCGTGCAGGAGCTCTGGATTGAGTACTGGGATGCTCTCGGGTTGCCTCCGGATTTTCAGAGTTTCGACGAAGAGCGCCGCTCCTTGCCCGGGGCCTACGCGCCACCGCGGGGCCGCCTGCTGCTGGCCACGATCGACAATGTGCCGGCCGCTACGGCGGCGTTTCGACCGCTGCCTGAGCGGGAGGGAGCGTGCGAAGCTAAGCGGCTCTACGTTCGACCGGCGCATCGAGGCGCAGGACTGGCCCGCGCCCTGCTGGCGAGGCTTATTCAGGAAGCGCGGGCCGAAGGCTACCGGGAATTGTATGGCGACACGCTCCCGTCGATGGAAGCGGCCCTCCGGCTATACGATCAAATCGGCTTTGTTGAGGTCGGACCGTATTCTCATAACCCGACACCCGGCGCGACCTACCTGAGGCTCGCGCTTTGAGCGGCTAGGCAAACAGTTGCCGGTCGCGGATTCTGCGAACATCCGTGTAGTCCTTTTCCCACCATGCCGTTTCGCCGGCCGCGCGTGGCGGTTTGGCTAGAGCCAATTTCTTCTTGGCGGTCTTAGCCTCCTGTTGGACCACGCGGAAGTGATAGTGATCAAACAAGCTCAGCGCTTGAATCATGTAGGACACCGCCACCCGGCGGTCGCGAATCACCAACAGATTCTCGCCATTCGAGGTGTCTGCGGCTCCCGAGAAGTTATAGGAGCCCAGGTAGACCCGTGCCGTCGGCTTATCGAAATCGATGACCACGAACTTGTGATGCATGCGGACCCCGCCGCCGCCGGTGGGCTCACTCTTGAAGGGTTCCGGCAGATTCTTGGTCAACGCCGCGGGAAACACTGGCGAGATGTTGCCGTCGGGCTTTTGTAAGTCGAGACCGCCACCAACCTTCTTATCCGAAATGCCATAGACAAAGATCTTGTCGCTCTTGGATACCTTCTCGATCGCATCGCGAATGGCTCCCGGCGTTTGAAACAAGAAAGCCAATGAATAGAATAGACATGAATTGGTCTTCGTGCCGATATCGCCGGCGATCGACTGCAGCAGCGCATTGGATGCGGCATGCGGCGAGAAAGTAATCTTCGCGTCAATCCCAGCCAGCCCCAGGCTTGTCAACTCCGCCGAGCCGGCGCCGCCGAAATCAGCCACGCTGTTGTCGTTCCCAAAGTAGTCTTCGAACGCCTTGAGAAATGGCTGTATCGCTTGCTTCCCCCGGACAATCACGGCGTTGTTCGATTGCACATAGAACCCTCGCCAACTGAAGTTGGTAGAACCGCCAACGGCCGCCTGCACTTTCGGACCGTCGACCACAATTGATTTGTTGTGCTGGAGCTTGCCCATGTGCTGCCGGCGCACGTTCGCTTTGCCCGCCGTGGCGCTGAGGCGCGCGGCGGCCGCCGTTTCGGCCGACCCCGCTTTGCCGTGAGTGTCGCTGTCATCGATAATGATTTTGAGCCGTGGGCCGAGTCGCTCCAGGCGCTCTACAAAGGCGCGTTCGCTCAAATCGTAAGCCACCACCCGGACTTGCGCTTTCTTATCCTTTATTGCCTCGTCGAGTAAGCCAAGGATCTCCTCCCGCGCTTCGAATCCCATCCACTTCAACGCCTCTTCGGCCTGGGGATGCGTGGGCGTAAAATCCAATCCGTCGTCGGCCTTTGCCGGGAGCAGTGTTGAAATCGCATTCTTGTCTTTGGCAAAGCGGTCTACAAATGCCTGTGACGACACAAAGCCGCGCGTAAACGCGACGTTGAGTTTGCCTGGATGCGTTTCACGCCGGAGCTCGATATCGGCTTCCTGCGGCTCGCCGTAACTGAGGTCGTCGTCACTGTCCATGAAGACCGGGGTTACACGATAGGTGAAGCCGCCGTCTGCTTCGGCGTTGTAAGGAAAGTGGATCCAGCGGAATTTCTGAATCGGCGCCAAGCGGGTGGACATACTGCTCTTGTTGACTGCTCCGCCCGTGCCCGGGAACGAGACCCGGTTTTTCAAAGGAGCAAATTTGTCGTCACCGGGCTCTCGGAATTCAATCGCAAACCCAACGAAATCCGCCGGTGGCTTACCCTTTTTCCAGTTCATCGCGATCAGCGTCATGCCGTCGCCCCGGTGCAGTTTAAGTGTGAAAAGCGCGGCTGCATTCGTACCGCTCACCTGAAAATCTTCGTTCATTTCGATTCCGCCTCCTTAATGGGGTTTAGGCGCGATAATATCACACGAATTGCACGATGGAACTACGGGCAGCTCGAGCCCGACTTACTAAGGCGTAAAGATCTCGCCCATGCGGCCGGCCGCGATCTTTTCGTCGCCCGGGTCGTTCATGAAAACCGTGAATTCCAGGCCCTGGCCGCCCGAGGCGCGCAGCACCACCACGCGCGGTTCCCCGTCGCGCAGACGCGCTTCCACATCCTTGGTGGTCATACCCATGGCCTGCTCGTTCCACGTTACCTTGACGCGATGCACCCGGCGAGTGCGGTCAAACGGAAGCTTCTCGGCCTTGAGTTTGAGTTTGGTGAATTCGCGGATGAGATAGTCGGCCTGGCTGGCGCTTTGCCGGTCCAGCGCTTCAAAGTCAAGCTTGGCGTAGCGCTCGACGGCGGTGAGAAGCCCGATCATCTCCTCGCGATTCACCTTCATCGCCCGGCCCTGGGAGTCCGAATGGGGGCTGGAGTTGAGCCACGCGGCGGCGATCAGATCGCGCCGGCCGGCGAGAATGCCGGAGCTTTGGGGGCCGCTGATGTGTTTGCCTCCGCTCACGGCCAGCAGGTCCACGCCGGTGGCTGCGAGCTTGGGAATATTGCCCCACGGCGGCAGCATGTTGGCGGCGTCGACCAGGATGGGCACGCTCGCCTGCTTGCAAAGTCGCACGCACTCGTCCAGCGGAATCGGTGTTTCCCATTCCCAATCGTGACTGGTGCCGCCCAGGAAATACATCAGCGCCGTGTTAGGTCCCAAGGCGTTCGCCAGTTGCTCGCGCGTCTCGACGTCGATGATGGTCAGGCCCGCGCTGCGCACCGCGTGGTCATATCCATTGCGGTGCCGCTTTTGGATCACCGCTTGCTTCTTCATGCCGGTGAGGTCGGGCAGGCGCTGCACTTTCGCCTGGTCCATGCCGGTGAGGCAGGCATAGGTTCCCAGCGCAATACCGCCGGCCGCGCCGGACGTCACCAGCGCCGCTTCGGCGCCTGCCAGCTTGGCGATGCGTTCGCCCACCTTATCCTTCACTTCTTCGATGAACACATAATCGCGCGAGGCTTCGGCCATCGCCGCATTGACCTCGGCGGCGATCTTGGAAGCGCCAATGGTGGTCATCGTGCCCTGGAAGTTGATCAACGGGCGGATACCGAGCCGCGCGTACACACCGTGCGCGTGGGCGGCTGTTTGCGGAGCGGCGGCGCCGAAACGCGAAAAAGGCCAGGCGGCGGCGAGGGACTGGAAGAGGCGGCGGCGGTTGGTCGTCATCACCTGGGCATTGTACAGGTTCCAGAAATGGTTTGCGTTTGGATGTAAAGGACGCTTGACAGATTTCCGAGGTCCTGTTATCGTTGTGATGTAAAGCAAACTTTACATAAAAGGAGAGACAATGACTAAGACCGATTCCGCCAAGCTCTGCACCCGCAATGACATTTTCAGCGGTCTGGCGCCCATCGGCGTCGCCTTTGCCGCGGCGCCGCCCGGCTCGGTGCGTGCGGCCACCCGGAGAGGAGCCATGTCATGACGACGTGCAAGACCGCGAGTAAGCGCTACGCGATTGAGTTCGGTGCGGCGATGGCGGCCTATGTGGCGGCAGTGTTCGTCAGCGCGACCTTGTTGAAGACTGTAACGCACGCGATCATCCGCCCGGCTGTCGCGTTGTTGCCGATGGTGCCCGCTGTGTTCGTCATCATCGCCATCATCCGCCAACTCCGGCGCTTAGATGAACTGCAGCGGCGGATTCAGTTCGAGGCGCTGGCGATATCTTTTATGGGCACCGCGTTCATCACGTTTGGCTACGGCTTTCTGCAACTCGTCGGCTTCCCACCAGTTTCGTGGTTTGCGGTTTGGCCGATTATGGCCGTCCTCTGGTTAGCGGGGCTATGGTTCTCCAAGCGGCGATATGCCGGAGGAGACGGCGGTGATGAATAACACTATCCGGGACCTGCGCGCCGCCAAGAACTGGAGTCAACAAGACCTGGCCGATCAACTAGGCGTTTCGCGGCAAACCGTAAATGCGATCGAAACGGGCCGATACGATCCTAGTCTGCCGCTGGCGTTCAAACTGGCCAATCTCTTTGCCAAACGCATTGAGCAGATGTTTACTCCGGACTAATCCATCGCTCCAGCACAACTGACAGCACCGCCAGCTTAACGGGCTTTGCCAGACAGTCATCCATCCCGGCGTCGAAGCAAAGCCCGCGATCTTTCTCCCGGGCACTGGCGGTGAGCGCGATAATCGGGGTGCGGCGCCGGCGCTCCCGCCGCCGGATTTCGCGCGCGGCATCGAAGCCATCCATTTCCGGCATGAAGCCATCCATGAGGACCGCCTGATAGTGTCCTTTCAGACAAGCCTCCACGGCAGCTTTGCCGGTGCCGCGAACATCGGATTGAAAGCCCAACTCCAGGAGCATCGCCTGCACCGCCCTCTGGTTGACCTCGTTGTCTTCGGCGATCAGAATCCGTCCTCTATTGCTCATCGGGCGACCTGATGAGACTCATCGGTCAGGATCGGCCAGGAGATAGCTGCAAAAAGAGAATGGTTCCAAGCGACCCCGGTGACGGCTCGTTCTCCGGCCCGCATGCTGGCCTGAACACGGCACGAGGTGGGATTGTGCGTTTACCCTGCCGCTCCCCGGTCCTGTCTTTCGACCAAACCGGCTCAACGCGTCAAAGCTCGCCAGCCATCCGCACTCCGCGAAGCCAGCGGCTCGAAACGGGTTTTCACTCGCCGACAACGGGCTTACCCTCGCAGGCACTCCCACAGCCGGGTCAACATTTCCACCCTGCCTCTTCGCCGCCGCGCCAACACGTTGGTACGGGCCGTTGACCACGCACTCCCCACCCGGCAGCCTGATCAGAAGCCGCCGGGTGGATCGCGATGCGCGACCCGTTCCCATACCCGCCATCGACGCCACAAACTGCCTGATACTCTCTCACTCCCCTTCGGGGCCTTCTTCGCCCCTCCGGATCGTTGTGCTCGGAGCATCCAGCCGTTCGTTGGCCTACCTTGGATCACGCCCGATCTCCGTGCGCTCCCCACAGCTTTCGACAATGGTTTAGACGTCGATAAGCCGCGGATCATCGTTTCCGGTCCGCTACGTTTTCTTCGGTTCGCTGTTCCGTAAATCTCTTGGAACCGCTTTCAATATGCGCCTGTTTTGGCACCACGTCAACAGGTTTCACCCACAAAAGGTACTGCGATCCACAGTCTAGATTTGGTTTGTTTTTCTGGGCTTGGCGTCATGGGTCTGTGAAGATCCTGTGGATAAACCAGCGCCCCTCGATTTTGTTTTGGTGCGTTATTCCAGCCGCAGGATCATGCCCTGATCGGTGGCGGTGACGAGTTGTCCGCCCGGCCCCACCGCCACCCACACCCGGTTAGCCACCGCGCGATAGTCGACAGGATCCTCGGTCCAAGTAGCCTGATCCCGGCTTCGCTTGATCCGGACCTTGCCGGGCACCGGCAGCCTCACTGTGCCCGTGGTTTGCACGCCAGCCAGGACGGTCCACCCGTCGGCGGTTATGGCCAGATCGGTGACGGCATGCTGTTTGTCACGGAAGATCCGGGCCGCGCTGGCCTGCCCCGCGCCCATGCGGTAGATCTCCGAAGGATAGTCAAAGGATTCGTCGAACTCAACCAGCGCCAGGCCGCTCCCGTTTCCGGCCGGTGGAGTCCGTACCCTGCTCACTCTTCCGAGCAGCGAGGCCGTGAAGGCTTGCCAGGTAATTCCACCGTCCAACGTCTGCAGCATCAGAGTGAGCGAAGGCCATTGGCGGCGGAGTTGCGCCGCTTCCGGATCCATCCAAACGGGGAACTCGGGGCCTCGTCGAACCGGCTGGTGAAAGCCGGTGATTACTCCGAACTTCTCGTCGGCAAATTCAATCGAGGTGTAGGCGCTACGTTCGGGGTCGGCGGTTGAGTCACTGGCCGGTTTGATCGCGGTCCAGCTCTTGCCGCCGTCGCGCGTGCTAAGCGCTTTCTTGGGCGCGCCGGCCGCCCAACCGAGAGCTTCGTCACGGAAAAACACCCGCAACAGCCCTTTCTGCCTGCTGGCTTTTTCAAAGGTGGCTCCGCAATCGCTGGTCCGCTCCAGCCCGTCTTCGGTGACGATCCACCCCAGCCGTTCGCTCAGGAAAAACGCGCTTCGCCCGTGGTTCTTGAGCGGCGTGATTGTCCAACTCTTGCCGTCATCGATGGAACGTACGGCGACCGATTTGGCCTTGCCCTTGGTCGCCTGGGTTCCCAGCGCGAAGAGGCATTTCGGGCCCGGATACTGAATGTCGTGAAGCGACAGACTGGACAGGTCTACGTCGTAAAAATAGAGCGCCTTCCAGGAGAGCAGGCTTGTCGGCCCCACCACCGCCGCCGGAGCAGGTTTGGGTGCGGACACTTGCGCGGCGTCCGCCGCCGCTAGAAGTAGTGATACGGCTATCAATCGCACGATCGTAGTCAGGTCCTTGCCGCCGTGCCTGCCGGGCCCAAAGCCAATTCGGCCAGATCCAGCCGATCCATCTGCGCAGTGCCCATCGCCGAAAGCGCCACTAAGGCGCCTACTTGCTCACCGAGCGTGGTCAGCATCTCCAGTTCGTCGCCGGTGTGTGAGTGCGGCTGTTGGTGTTGGAGGTTGATCACGCCCACCACCCGGTTGCGTGCAATCAGGGGAGCCGAGAGAAACGCTTCATACCGGTCCTCGGGCAGATCGCGGAAATACTTGAACCGCGGATCCTGATAGGCCTCGCGCGAAATCGCCACCAGGCGCCGCTCACGCGCCACCCAACCGGTCAACCCCTCGCTGAGCCGGAGCCGCACCGTGCCCACCGCCGAGGGATTGGCGCCCCGCGCCGCGCACAGCACCAGATGGTCTCCAGACAGCAGATAGAGCAGGCAGGAATCCGAATGCAGGTACTCGGTCACCTGTCCGGCCACCGAATCCAGCGCCGTGCGCAAGTCGGTCGCCTTGGCAATCAGCCGGCTGACTTTTTGAAAGAGGCGGAGCTGCACTTCGCCGCGGGCCAACTGCGCTTCCAGCTCTCGCGTTTTTGCCACGCCATCATTATCACAGATTCCCCGGTTTGCTACCATGAAGCATCCACGAAAAGGAGTAAACCGCACAACCATGTGGAATCGCCGTAAGGAAGATACCTCGACACCGGTCCCATCCACGCAGCCGCCGGCGCCTTCGATGCTGGCCCGCGAAGGCATCCCGCTTTCCACGCTGCCGGCCCGCAACACGGAGTATGAAGCTCCAGCGGCGAGTAATGCGGGGATTCGTTCGGCCACCATCGGCAAGTCTGTGGTCATCAAGGGCCAGCTGTTCGCCCGCGAGGATCTGTTTATCGACGGGGAAATCGAAGGCTCGGTGGAGATGCTTGAGCACCGCATCACGGTTGGCCCCAACGGCAAGGTTGTGGCGGGAATCAAGGCGCGCGAGATCGTGGTGCTGGGCACCATCCACGGCAACGTCGAAGCCACCGAGAAGATCGAGATCCGCAAAGAAGCCAAGTTGGTGGGCGATATCAGGACCGTGCGGATCGTCATCGAAGACGGGGCCTTCTTCAAGGGCAGCATCGACATCGCCAAGCCCGAGGTCAAGCCGGCGGCGCAGCGCGGAGGGTCCTCGTCCGCACCACAAGCCTCTGCGGCGGCAGCGGCGGCATCGTCCGAGTCCAATCGCTAACGATTCGTGGGAACCGGACCAACACCTGGCGAGCACCTTAGGCCCAGTTGCGGACTGGAGCAGTTGTTCGCCGTGCTTGAACCAATCGGGCAGCGGCAAGTGCTCGACCTGGGAGAGTTCACGCAGGCCAACGTCACGCAAATCATCGGCCTCGGTCACCGCCTTACTTTCGAGGACGTGCTCGGGTTGGTCGACAACGTCTTTGGCCCGGGAGATCCCAACCTGGTGCAGGCCGACGTCACGCTTACCCAGCGCTTTCTGGACTCGATTCTGCAGTTTCCACCGGAGACCTTTGACGCTGTTCTGGTCTGGAACACTCTTGAATATCTCTCGCGCCATTTGGTAGACCCGGTCGTCGAGCGCCTTCATCGCGTCCTGCGGCCCGGTGGTGTCATGCTGGTTTGCTTCCGCGCCGACACCAGGGATCAGATTACCGTCCAGCAGTCATTCCGCATCGCCGATACGCGCACGCTGTCCGTCCATCCCAAGGGCCATCGCCAAGCCGCCCATCTGTTGACCAACCGCTCGGTGGAACGGACTTTCGAACGCTTCAGTTCAGTGAAATTCTTTCTGTCACGCGATGCGGTCCGCGAAGTCATCGTGCGCAAGTGACGCGACGACTCTCTGTTCGGTGCGATTAAAAGGCTGTGCGGTACGCCAGTTTCGATAGACGACTCGCTGATGGAACAAGCGGACCGGGCCGCTCGCGACCTGGTAGTGTCCTTTTAATGCGCTAAAAGGACATTACCCACAGCCACAGCCTTCTCGAAATGAACAGAGGCTTCGGCGAGGTTCATCTGCCAGTAGGCAGCTTTGCCTCGATCAATCCAGCTCTGTACGGAAGTATCACCAGATGACATACAACTAATTGCCACTAAGCAATGATCTGTCGCAGGACCTGCCCGCCGATATCAGTCAACCGGCGATAGCGCCCGGCGTGCAGGTAAGTCAGGCGTTCGTCGTGCAAGCCCAGCAGATCCAGGATCGTCGCGTGGACATCGCGCAGAGGAATCGGTTCACCCAGAGACTTGATCCCGAACTCATCGGTCTCGCCCGCCGTCGCGCCCCCCTTCACGTCGCCCCCGGCCATCCAAACCGTGAGACCCCACTGGTTGTGATCGCGGCCCGGTTTGTCGGAGATCAGGTCGTTGATGAACGGCGTGCGGCCCATCTCCGACGCCCACACCACCAACGTATCCTCCAGCAGACCGCGGCTCTTGAGGTCGGTGAGCAGCGCTGCCACCGGAGTGTCCACCTCAGCCAGATGCGTGGGCATTCGTTCGCCGATGTTGCCGTGGTCATCCCAACTGTAGCGCCCGATTTCCACGCCGTGAACGCACAGAACGTGCCGGACGCCGTTCTCCACCATGCGGCGGGCCAGCAGGCACTGCCGCCCAAACCCCTCGGTTACCGGATTGTCGAGCCCGTAGAGTCTTCGCGTCGCTTCGGTTTCGCTGGACAGATCTACAATCTTCGGAGCCTCGGCTTGCACCCTGAACGCGAGCTCATAAGCATTGATGCGCGCCTCCAGTTCATCGCCGCCGCGCGCAGCCAAATGCTCGCGGTTGATGGCCTGCAGCAGATCGAATTCCTGCCGCTGCCGTGCGCGTGACACCCCGGCCGGACGCTGCAGGTCAAGCACCGGCGAGCGCTTGGAACGAAACAAAGTACCCTGATACGCGGCTGGCAGGTATCCGGCTCCCCACACCGCGCCGCCATTCACGGGCGCGCCGCGCGGGTCCTGCAACACTACGTAGCCCGGCAGATTCTGGTTGGGGCTGCCCAGCCCATAGCTGATCCAGGAACCAATCGAGGCGTGGCCTTGAAACTGCGAGCCGGTGTTGACGTGCATCGTCGCCGGTCCGTGATTGTTGTTGTCCACCTTGACGCCGTGCACAAAAGCCAAGTCGTCTACGTGCCCAGCCAATTTGGGCAACAGCGCGCTAATCCAGCGGCCGGACTGGCCGGCCTGTCTGAACTCGAAAGGGCTGGGTATCGCGCGATGCGGGTCGCTGAGAAAACCATCGATCTCGCCGGAGAGACCCGGAACTTTCGGCAGCCGCTGGCCACCGTATCTTTTAAGCGCGGGCTTGTAGTCGAAAGTATCGAGCTGGCTGACACCTCCGGCCATGAACAGAAAAATGCAGTGTTTGGCTTTCCTCGGAAAATGCTGCGCTCGCGGCGCCAGTGGACTCGTGCCCGCGTTCCCGGCCAAGGCCTCGCTTTCGGCCAACAAGCGCGCCAGTGCCAACGCTCCAATGCCATTCCAGGAGCGGCGCAGCCACTCCCGGCGCGAAGCAGTCTCAATCAACATAGAGAAACTCACTGCTGTTTAACAGCACCCGGCAAATTCCCAC
>JAYTKJ010000598.1:0-2554 GCA_043730365.1 Acidobacteriota bacterium
TACCGCACGCTGGACCGGCCGATGCCATTGATAGCGCCGCGGGCTGGGTTCACGTTGCTCAATGCGCGAGCGGCGAAGCTTTTGGACCGCTATGAACTGGTGTTGAAGGATACGTTCGATGGGCTGGAAGCGCTGCACGAGAAGATGGCGATGCAACTGGTGCCTCCGGTGCTTCGGCAGCAATTATCCACGGCGCATACCGGGGTGGCGCAGAAACTGGACGCGCTGATCGCGCAATTGAGCGAGTTCGATTCCACCTTGGGTGCTGCCACGGGTAAGAGCCGCGACAAGATTCTCTACCAGCTCAAGAAGATCGAAAGCAAGACGGCCCGCGAAAGTTTTCGACGGCACGAACGCGCCAAGTCCGATGCGGCGTATCTCAATTCGCTCTTCTACTACGACAAGCATTTGCAGGAGCGCTTTTACACGATCCTGCCCTTCCTGGCCGAGCACGGGATGGGGCTGATCGACGAGATCTACGAACATGTTAAGTTGGAGTGTCCAGACCACGTGGTACTCACCGTCTGACCTCCAACTTCCATGCCTCGCATCAACCTCGTTAAACAAGCCCTGGCCGCCGGGAAAGTACAATACGGCACCAATTTCGGCCAATTCCGCTCGCAGGATGTCCTGAAGATTCTCGCGCAAGCGGGGTTCCACTGGGCGTTCATCGATACCGAGCACGGCGGATTTGACATCGAGACGATTCAGGATCTGTGCCGCATTGCACCGTCGGTGAACTTCACGCCGATCGTGCGCGTGGCCGACCTGCAGTATTCGTTGATTGCGCGGGCTCTCGATGTCGGCGCGCAGGGCATCATCTTTCCGCGCGTGGAAGACGTGGCGCTGCTGGAGCGGGCGGTGAGCTGGACCAAGTTTCCGCCGGTGGGCCAGCGCGGCTTCGGGCTGGGCGCCTTTCACTTCGATCATGAGCAACTGACGATGCCGCAGATGATCGAGCACGTCAACGCCAACACGCTGGTGGTGTTGCAGATTGAAACCATACGGGCGCTGGAGATGCGGGAGGAACTGCTCTCGGTGCCGGGGATCGATGCGGTGATGATCGGTCCGGCCGATCTTTCGATCTCCATGGGTGTGCCCGGCGAGTTTCAGCATCCGAAGATGGTGGAGGCAATGGAGGCGATTCGCGACACCTGCAACCGCCGGGGGATTGCGCCGGGCACGCAGACGCGGACGCTTTCGCTGGCCAAATTCTGGCGGGAGCGGGGCATGCGGTTTCTCGGCTGCTCGAGCGATACAGGGATGCTGTACGAGAAGGCCAAGGAACTGATCGGGGCGCTCGACTCGGGCGCATAAACGGGGCTCGAAATGGTGGCCACGCCGATCTTCCTCAATCACTTTTTCCTGACGCTGGACAAAGCGACGTTTCAGGCCGTGAAGGCGCAGGACTGGTTGCGGACGGCCCTGGCGCCGTTTGAGGAGCGCACCACCAAGCGCAATGACTCCACTTATACGGGCATCTATTTCTACGGACGCAACACCTACTTTGAGTTTTTCGAAGAAGGTTCCGAGCCCGGCAAAGTAAAAGGCGCCAGCGGGATTGCCTTTGGCGTGGAGGCTGCAGGTGGGGCGAAATTGCTGGCCGGGGTGCTGGCCGATCAGACGCTGATCACGCGCATGGTGGACGGGATGGACGCGCCGTGGTTTCACAGCGCCGAACGCGCCGGTGCGAAGCGCACCGATTTCTTCCGCGCCTGGGCGATGGAGTATCACGCCGATTTTTTGAAGCAATGGCACGCCAAGTTGCCGCCCGAGAATCCGAATCCGCTACGGCGGCGGGCGGTGCTGGATCGCTATGTGGCCAAGATCGGCGAGTGGCATCATCGCAACGATTTCCTGCTGAAGGACGTGGTGGCGATCGATTTGAGCTTGCCGGCTGCGGACGCGGCGCGCTTCCTCAAGCTGATGGAGGCGCTGGATTATCAATTCACCGGCGAGACGGCGACGGGTCCTGAGATTCGCATCACGGTCGCTTCAAAGCGGCCGCCGTTCGGGATTCGCGCGGTGACGTTTTCATTGCAGCGCTCGGTGCCGTCGGATTTCGAGCTGATGATTGGCGGGTCCCGGTTGCAGTTGAGTGTGCACGGGCAGGCGGTCTGGACGTTCGGTTCGCCGGTTTGATTGCCGGGAGGGCTCGATGTTTGTTTTCGATCATGTCGGCATCACGGTGACGATGCCGCAGCCGGGCGAGAATTGGGTGGAACAGAGCCGCGTCTGGGTGACAAATCCGCGCGAGCATCCCGAGCATATTGAGTTTCTGCGGTATGAGCCTGACACGGTGCCGGAGATCGTCAAGGCCAACCCGCATGTGGCCTTTCGAGTGGAAGCCTTGGGCCCCCTTATCGCCGGGCAGGAAATCATCATTCCGCCGATCGTGGTGGGTGACTTTCTCGAGGTCGTTTTCGTTCGCAAGTACGGCACGATTTTTGAATACATGCACTATCTGAGGGGCGGTTGGTTCGGGGGCTGAGGAAGACCCAAAATGGACAGACTGCGAATGGGCGTGATTGGACTGGGGTGGTTCGGAGAGATC
>JAYTKJ010000599.1:0-10236 GCA_043730365.1 Acidobacteriota bacterium
GTTTTCAGTTGACCGCTGAGGCCCAGTTGGTCAATTTGGGTGGCCCAATCGTAGATGCGATTATGCTCGGTGGTGGGCGCGAACTCGATCTGTTCGCCCGCAAAGTTGATGATTCGGTCACGGGTCGAACAGTAGTTGTCGCCACTCGGCGTGGAGTGAGCGTGGTAATCGGTACTGACCCAGCCCCGCGTATCGACGGTGCGCTTCAGGGTTGCAGTCACGGCGGTCTCCCGTCCTTTTTCGACCATGATTTCGCGCTCCTCCAGATCGAACTCCGGGCCGTGAGAGATTCGGATTAGATAGGTTCCCGGCGGAACCTGTTGCGTGAACCGGCCATTGTGCGACTGATACTGATGGTCTGCTCCGTGGGCCCGGTAGTCCGTGCCCAGGTTCGGCGTGGGAGTGGCGCCGCGTCCCAGGAACTGCACCTTGCAGGCGGAGGGGCGGCCCTGCTCATCCCGCACGTTAAAGGCAACTGACGCAGGCGCGGAGAGAGAGAACTCCAACCGCGACGTACCGCTTTCCGCCACGCTCAGATCTTTGCTTACCTCGTCGCGCCCCAAATCTGTGAACCGTGCTTTGTAGGAGCCAGCCGGTAATGGGAAGGCGAATTCGCCCTTCGCATCCGGATACAGCGGCAATTCCTCGCTTCCGACCTGTACGAGCACCGAAGCGTGAATAGCACCAGCAGTTCCGGCCTTGGCCCAGCCCTCGATTCGATCCGTCTTCCCCAAAGCGGAGAGCGCCTCTCCATATGCGGCCAACGGCGAAGACGCGGCGGCTACAATCAGCGAGAATGACTTTTCCTCGCCGGGCGCCAGGGTCACCTTGTCCGGCAAGGAGCCCGCAGACGGTATCCACGCGTAGGCGCGTTTGTCGAACGGATCGATGCTGTCGCCGACCCTGACCTCCCCGACACGCCATTGCCGGGAGAATTCTTTCCAGGCGGGCTGGGGATTGATCTCCTTCGCGGCACGCGATTGGTTCCGGTAAGTGGACGAAATCAGCAGCGTGCGAGCGCCGCTCTTTAGACGGTACTCGTGGCGGACCTCGAGTCCTTCCCCTTTCGCCGCGGTACGGACGGCCTCGATCACGCCCTCCCCGTCGCGGCCATCTTTTGCCACACGGACCCAACTCAACGCGCCGCCGAGTTGGCCCGGCCGCAAAACAGTCAGTTGATCATTGCCTTCTCCGCGGAGATCGAAGTCATAAAGCGACCCCGGCGTCGGAAACAGATATTCGGTCCCCATATTCGCGCGACGCATCGGCTGGTTGCCCGCCACCAGAATATGCAGGTTTTCATTGCTCAAAACGAAATCGCCCACGATTCCGTCGGCTTCCTTTCCACTGGGCAGCAAGGCCGGATTTTCCGCGCTGATCTCGACCGCCGCCACTGACGCTGGCTGGGCGCCGGTAACGGACAGGTAGAGTGCAACCATCACGACAACTGCTGCAAGACGGACAAGGGAGGCTCGTTGAAATCGGAACATGCAGGTAACATACCAATGCCAAATCAATACCGGGTAAGTGGGCGGTTACGATTCCGTCAACGGGATTGAAAAAGGGCGAATCAGCGTCCGAGGTTCAGCGGCTCTGACGGATCGAACCTCCTTTATGCGCACCGTCCGAATCGCGCTGGACCGGAGTGCGTCTTTTGCGGCCACGCTGAAAACCTGCGCGTGGACGAGACACCCGTTTGGGGTGACCGCGAGCGCAGCGCCGTAATATCGTATCTTCACAGCTAGGCGGCCATGGCGCGCAGTCCAGGCCCGAGAGGGCGGGAACTGGCCGGCGCCGCGAACAGGAGCGTCGACCGCTAGTAAAGGGCTGCATGCTACTCTCGGCGGATGCGTCTCCGCAAGAAACCGCCGGCGCCCCCGGCTTGCCTTCATCAACCTGAAACACTGCCGTGAGAACCTGGGCCACTGGAGGGGACGGGTTCCTGCTTGTTTAGAAGGCACGCCGTAGTTGCCATACTCGGCTGGTTGTCGGCTGGCGGCGCTGGATGCGGCCGCCGTCTCTCGCGCGTCCAAGCAGTGGTTCGTAACGCCGGCTCAGACACGATGGTGAATGCCGCGCAGGCGTGGGCTGAAGAATATGCCAAGCTGCGTCCTGCCATCTCCGTTGAAGTGGCGGGCGGCGGTTCCGCTACCGGGATCGCGGCGCTCATCGACGGCTCGGCGGACCTCGCCAATTCCAGCCGCCCCGTTCATCCGGAGGAAGTAGACGCGGCGCGCCGGAAACGTGGACGCGTTCCCAAGGAATGGATCGTAGGCCACGACGCGCTGGCCATCTACGTTCACCGCGACAATCCGCTCAACGAAATAAGCCTGGAACAACTCGCCTCGGTCTACGGGCGCAACGGCCCAACGCGTACGTGGAAGGCGCTGGGAGCTAATCTCGCCGGTGTCGCGAGCGACGAGATCATCCTCATTTCGCGCCAATCCAACTCCGGGACTTACGACTATTTCCGCCGCGCCATTCTTGGCCCGGTGGACGATCTGCGTTTGGGCACGCGCGACTTGAACGGGTCAAAGGAAGTGGTCACTCTGATTGCCAGCACGCTCGGCGCCATCGGCTACAGCGGCATGGGGTACGCCACGCCTGGAGTGAAAATGCTGCGCGTTTCGGCGAAGACCGGCGGCGCGGCGTATGAGCCGAACGCCGTCAATACGATCTCCGGCGCCTATCCGATCAGCCGGCCGCTTTATCTGTACACGCTCGGCGATCCGGCGGGTCCGGTGGGCGAATACTTACGTTGGATTCTCTCGCCCGCGGGTCAACGCGTGGTGGAGCGGTCCGGATACGTTCCCGTCGGCGGTGGTGCGTAGTGTGGCGTCAGTGGCAGGAGAAGGCCATTGAGGCAGCGCTTCGGTTGTGTGGCATCAGCGCGGTCCTGCTGGTCTTTGGCATCTTCCTATTCGTTTTTGGCGAAGGCGCCAGCCTGGCCTGGGGCGGGAAGCTGGACTTCGGCGGCTTCCTTGGGGGCACTGAGTGGTTGCCGGTTTCCGCCCACGGGCCGCGCTACGGTACCCTGCCGCTGTTGGCTGGGACGCTGAGCGTCACGCTGCTGGCCATGGTGATTGCCGTACCATTCGGGTTGGGCGGTGCGATCTTCATCTCTGAGTTCTGCACCCCGGCGGCGAAGGAAACTCTCAAGGTCCTGATCGAATTCCTGGCGGCGATTCCGTCCGTCGTGTGGGGCTTCGTCGGGCTGATGGTGCTGAACCCGCTCATTGTTCGCTACACCGGTGCGCCGATCGGCCTGAACGTTCTGAACGGCGGCATCATTCTGGCTTTGATGAGCGTACCCATCATCGTCTCCATGGGCGAGGATGCTTTGAAGGCTGTACCGGACTCGTATCGCGAAGCGGCCATTGCGATGGGCGCCTCTCAGTGGCAGTTGGTGTGGCGGGTGATGTTGCCGGCCGCGCGGAACGGACTGCTAGCCTCGGTGCTGCTGGGCGTGGGACGCGCGGTGGGCGAGACGATGGCCGTGTTGATGGCCACCGGCTACAGCGTCAGGTTTCCCACCAGCGTGCTCGACTCGGCGCGCACGTTGACGGCCACCATCGCCGCTGAAATGGGAGAAGCGCCGGTTGACTCCGAACACTACCAGGTACTCTTCCTGTTGGGCACGTTGCTGTTCCTGATCACCTTTGCCGTGAACATGACCGCCGAGATTCTGGTGCGCGGCTTCCGGGGGAAACAGTGAACGCCGGCGGCTTTCGGGAGACTCCGGGCGTGCGCCGGCGTCGATGGGAAGACGCTCTGGCGCGCTACTTGTTGATGCTGGCCACCGTGGCCATGCTGGTTCCCTTGGCTGCCATCGTGGCCTTGCTGATCTACAAGGCTGCTCCGGTTCTTTCGCTCAACTTCGTGCTGGAACCGCCCGTGAACGGGATGCGCGAAGGCGGCGTGTGGCCGGCCCTGCTCGGCACCATCTACCTTGTCGTCACGTCGCTGGTGATCGCCACGCCCGTGGGCGTGCTGGCGGCGGTTTATCTCAACGAGTACGCGCAGGAGAACTGGTTCACTCGCGTGGTGAACCTCGCCGTGCTCAATCTGGCCGGCATCCCCAGCATCGTCCACGCGCTGTTTGGCCTCGGCGCGTTCGTCGCCTTTGCCGGCCTCGGGCGTTCCATCCTGGCCGCGTCGCTCACGCTCGCGGTGATGACGATGCCCGTGATTATCGCCAGCACCAAAGAGGCGCTGGCCGCGGTGCCCCGAACTTTCCGCGAAGCCTGCTGGAATGTGGGGCTCACACGCTGGCAAACGGTGCGCCGGATCGTTTTGCCGAACGCCATCAGCGGAATCCTCACCGGCGTGATCTTTCAGGTGTCCCGCACTGCTGGGGAAACCGCGCCCGTCATGTTCACCGGCGCGGTGTTCTACAAGTCGCTGCCGGACGGAGACCTGTTTGCCTACAACCTGCTCGATCAATGCATGGCGCTGTCGATGCACTTGTTCACGATCGCTACGCAGGTGCCGGGTGTGCCGGATGCGGTTTCCTACGGCACCGCGGTGGTGCTGCTGGGAGTTGTGTTGGGGGTGAATGCGCTGGCCATCGGGTTCCGCGCCTTTCTCCGCATGAGGAAGAAATGGTAGCCGCCACAGCCGCGCTCGCCCCCTTAGCCTCCGCGGCGGTCACGGCCGAGAAACTGGCTATCCGCTACGGCGCGCGGCGTGTGCTGCACGATATCTCCTTCGCCATTCCCCGCGGCGGCATCTTCGCTATCATCGGCCCGGCGCAGTCGGGAAAAACGTCGCTGCTGCGCGTCTTCAACCGGACGCTGGAGTTTATGCCGCAAGCCGGCTGGAGCGGCCGGGTGGAGTTGCTTGGGCAAAATCTGGCAGAGGTGAGCGATGTCTACGCGCTGCGCCGCCAGGTGGGCATGGTGGCGCCGCTGCTCGTGGGGCTACCGCTTTCCGTCTTCGATAACGTTGCGCTGGCGCCGCGCCTCGCCGGCACGCGCACCCGCGCCGAACTCGCCGGGCACGTGGAGCGTTGCCTGCGCCAGGCGGCGCTGTGGGACGAGGTGAAGGACCGGTTGAACGACCTCGGCACGAAACTCTCCGGCGGGCAACAGCAGCGCCTCGCGCTCGCACGCGCCTTGTCGCACGATCCCGAATTACTCTGTCTCGATGAGTTTTCAATCGCCATTGACCCTGTTACCACCATGCGCATCGAAGACGTGCTGGTCGAGTTGTCCAGCCAACTCACCATCGTGCTGGTCACCAACCTGATTCAGCAGGCGAGGCGCATCGCGGGGCGGACGATGTTTCTGCTGGACGGCAACATGGTGGAATGCGGGCCGACGGAGGTGTTGTTCTCCGAGTCGCCCGCGCGGCGGGAAACCTACGAATATGTGCGCGGGGAGTTTGGATGAGAAGCGTGATTGAAACGCGCGGTTTGCACCTTTGGTATGGCAACTTTCCGGCCTTGCGCAATCTCAACCTCGATGTCGCTGCCCACCGCATCACCAGTCTGATCGGTCCGTCCGGGTGCGGCAAGTCCACGCTGCTGCGCTGCTTCAACCGAATGAATGAACGCTTCGGCGGGGTCCGGATCGAAGGCTCGGTCCACATCCACGGGCACGATATCTACGGCCCGGAGGTATCGCTGGTGGAACTCCGCAGGGCCGTCGGCATGGTGTTTCAGCGGCCCAACCCGCTGCCCATTTCGATTGAGGAAAATGTGTTGTTTGCCGTGCGAACCCATCTCGGCACGCCCGCCAGCCACGAACATCCGCACCTGGTGGAACAAGCCCTGCGCGACGTGGACCTGTGGGAAAGCGTGCGCGACCGGCTCGAGATGCGTGCCACCGAGTTGCCGCTCGAGCAGCAGCAGAAGTTGTGTATCGCGCGGCTCCTGCCGATGAAGCCCAGCGTAATTCTGATGGATGAGCCGTGTTCGGCGCTGGACGCCAGCGGCACGCGCGCCGTAGAAGCGCTGATGCGGCGCATGGCCGGCGGCTTTACGGTGGTGATCGTGACCCACAACATGGCGCAGGCGCGCCGCGTGAGCGAAGACTGCGTGTTCATGCTGAGCGGCGAAATCATCGAGCACGGCCGCACTGAGCAGATCTTTGAAGCTCCTACTGAAGAGCGCACCCAGGCCTACATCGCGGGCCGCTACGCGTAGGCCGGTACGGAGGAAGAAGTGGAGATGCGCCGACACGTGTAAGCGCCGAGCCCGAACGACAGCGTCATGCCCGCTCCGCCCACACACCGTCACCACCGTCACTCCGGGCTCCGCCTCACACCGCACGAAGGGCTCCTTGAGATGATGTTTGGCGTAAACGCCGTACCAGCGCTGTGCGATCGTGTGCGCGGAAAACTTCAGGAACGAACGCAGGTAGCCGAAGATCATCGCACCGATTTCTTCGTGGTGGAAGATGTCCACCTTATGGCCGCACTCGTGCTAGTCGCCGATGGTGATTTCTCCCTCGGGTGTCTGCGAGGCCATCACATGGATTTCCCACCGGCCAGTTAGCGTCCGAGGTTCAGCGGCTCTGACGGATCGAACTCGAAGGTGATCTCCCCGTCCTGTGCCATTGATTGGGTGGTGCCTGCCTTCTGGATTTCGCGGATGACGCCAGGTACGGGCTTCTGAGGTAGCGGTTTCCAGGTCCGTACTCGAGCCTTCAGGAAATCGTGTACAGCTGCCCTCGTGACTCGTACATCGCATTTTTCTTCCAAGATCTCTGCGATCTCTCGGAAGGTGACACGGCGTCGGCGCAATTCTTCGATCAATTCGCGATACGGTTCCAAGCGGGACCGCGGCGGTCTTGCGGGTACCGACGCCAGGATGTTCTCGATGCTGGCTTTAGCCATGATTCTCTTGACAACGCTTGACACCGGCTTGACGGCGCTTGACAAGGCTTGACAGCGAACCTAAGCCGCCAGGCTTAGGGATGGTGTCTATTCTAAAATCGACGCTAGTCGGCATCGATCCTCCTGACTTCGATCTCCCGGATGAACCGCGCCGCCGTGGGAGCGGGGAAAGCTTCATGCCGCGGGGATTGGCGGATCGAGATGGCTTGTTGGGCGGTGATGGCTTGCAGGAGCGGCGACAGTCCCGCGCCCCGTACGATGATGTCGTGGCTGGCGAAAGCGATCCGGATCTCGTCGTCGCTGCCTTCCGCGAAGACGAACTGGGTCCATGCCAGCACCACGGTTTGTCTTGGAGTGATGATCTCCAGCGCTGGTGGTGCGCTATCGGCTGAAGTCACGTACACGGCGATGCTCCTTTCTCGGCTCGGGCAGGTGGCGCGCGAGCCGCTGCGGAATGGACGCCACAAATTCGGCGGCGCGGCGAACGAAGTCGCGCGCCATGGATATCCCGCGTGGACGGCAGCGCGGCGCGCCTCGCATCAGTTCAGACGCAGATTTCCGCGTCATCGATTGGGCGACAGTCTGTTTCAGCCGCTGTTTGTCGCTGGTGATCACGGTGACGCTCTGCCGGCCACGAGATGCCGCTACGTAGAACAGCTCTTTCTGCATGCCGTCGGCGGAGATGATCACGGAATCTACAGACTTGCCTTGGCTACGATGCGCCGTCACTGCATAGCCGTGGGCGAAATGGCGGTAGTTCGCGGGCACAGTGCGGCCGTCGTCGAGTTGAATTCGGCCATCGAGATCGACACCAGCAACGGTCACCAATTCTCCGTTGGTGAATCGCAATCCAGGCTCCCGTCGGTTGGCAGTAAGCAACAGACGGTCTCCCGCGGAGACCTCGACCGGCCGGGACTCCAGCACATCGAAGCTGCTCGCCTGTTTCCCGGTTAGCGTCCTTTCGGCCCCACCTGGAGAGCGGACAACAACGCCATTTCCGGTGACACGGAGCACCTCGGCGCTCTCATTTTTGGCGATGCCTTTCACCGAACGATGGAAACCAAGGATCATTCCCGGTTGATAGTTTTGAAGGTCGCCCTTCTGCGCATTCGTCCAGTTGAGTGAGACGTGGCGAGCGACGATGGTACCCGTTGCCAGGTCACCCTCTTCTTTGCGACGGTCGCGGATAGCGTCCGTAACTCGGTCAATTTCATCGTGGGTCGCACAAACAACGAGGGCGCCAGCCTGGAACGCCGCTGCCACTGTTTGGGCGCGCTCCGAGTCGTTCACCTCGCGCACGGCGCCAATGGCTTCGAGCTTCGCAAACCCGCGGTCGGGGTTGCGGCGGAGTTCTTCTATCGCGTCCCGATACTCCTTCTTCGATTGCCGTTGCACGTGAATGAGCGCAACGGATTTCAGGCAGGACTCCCTCTCCAGGATTCTCAAGGCATCTCCCGCCTCAACGCTTCGAATCTGTCGGGTGTCGCCGCTGAAGCCGATCCGCAGGGCACGTTGCTGGGCCAGTTCGAGGAACTCAGCCATCTGCCGGGCCGAAATCATACCGGCCTCGTCCAGGATGACAACTTGGCCGCGAGTTTCGGCTTGGAGCCGTGAATCCTGTAGCAGGCGCTCCATCGTGACTGCACCGGCAAAGCCCACTTTCTGCAACTCCTCGACTGCGCTCATCGTTGGGGCAACCGCCAAAACTCCCCGGTTCCCTTGCATTAGCCCTCGCCTCAATTCCCGTAACGTCGCCGTTTTGCCGGTACCTGCCGCGCCGCTGATCGCCACGGCACGATCTCGTGAATGGAGCAGGAAGTCGATAGCACTAACCTGCTCGGGGCGCAGTTCAGCCGACGGAACGAACGGCAGGCCACGCCCGAGCGGCTCAAATGAACCGAGCCCACGATTGACGCCGTCAATCATCTTCTTCTCTCTACCCAGGCTTTCCGCAGTCGCGACCTCTTTTCCGCTCCGCGGTATTCCACCGTTGGATTCCTGCACCGCGAGTTCACCCTTGAGATCCGGCAAGCGAACGCGGCCTCGACCGTGACGCAGCGCCTCGGTGAGAACTTCGTGATCGACAGCCACCGAGACGCGCTCGAACACGTGGTCCTTGGCGTGTGCCAGCGACAGACTCGTCGACTCCGGCATGATCGAACGGGAGCGGCAACATCGAGCCGCCTCCAAGACACGTTCGTCTTCCCGCGTTAATCGCGACCGCTGCCGCGCTCGCAGGTCCTCCGTTGAGATCTCAGCCAACTTGTCCGCCCGCGACTCACGGACCAGGACGGCCACTTCGTTGTCCGACGGCTCCCTACCGCGCTCCTTAACGAACTCCGCGATTGCGCGATCCCGCTGCGCGCTGCGCTGACTAAACTTCTGCAGCAACTCTGGCGGAACTCCGCGAATCTCGAAGCCTGCATCGCGCCCCTTCGCATCCCTGCGGCTTTCGATGCCGTAGCCCAGTGCCCGCACCTCCCGGGCAAGCGCGTTCCGGTAAACCTCCGTCAGGTAGGCCCGCTGCTCGTAGACTGCCGACGCCTGTAACGCCTTCCATCGATCCTCCGCTCCATCGAACGTTAGATTCGCTGCCACGGCGTGGGTGTGAATTTGCGGGTCCAACTCGCGGCTCGTATCGTGATGGTAGACCGCGACGGTCATGTTCCCCGTCGCTCGGTCTTCGTTCGCTCCGCCCTTCCGCACCCGTGCCGCCGCGCTGCTCTCCATCTCGGCCATGGCCTCAGCAACGGCCGTTCGATGCGCATTGATGAGTCGCCGATCCTCGCCCAGAACCGCCAGCACCGAAACCGACTTCGGCGCAGAGAATGTGAAATCGTACAGGTTGCGCCCCTGCGCAATCGTGCTGCCGTCCGCAGACGCCCGGTCAGCGCTCCGCCGCGCCCGCAGGAACTCTCCGTCTCTCGGATCGAGTCCCTGACGCACGGCCTCAAACTGCTCGGCAGATACGACGCCGTTTAGTCCCAGCATGTCCGCGCCGCGCCCGAACCACTCGCCGACTACACGCTCCCCCTCGGCGTAATAGTCGTTATGTTCCAGGTGCCGGGCCGAATAGCCCTTGCCGTCCGACATGGCGCGGATCGTCAGCACGCATTCTCCTTATCGAAACCACGCAAACACCGTGAGCACGCCCAGCAAGTACAGGGCGATGGCGCCGAACCCGATAGTCATCCAGTTCAAGCGGAGGAGCGTTCGCGAGAGCTCCGTATTGGCATCTTGAGAAGAGTGCGCTGCAGATTGTATCGCCGATTGGATGCTTTGGATTGCCTCGCGGGCCTCGCTCGCTGCGCTGTGGCGCGTGCCGCTGATGGCCCGGGCCGCTTCGGAGAAGTCCGCAACGCTCTTCTTCATCTGCGATGCCAAGGTTGCCAGCGCGCG
>JAYTKJ010000600.1:0-2990 GCA_043730365.1 Acidobacteriota bacterium
TCAAAGGCGGATTGGTCTTCGCCGGGGAGAACGACGTGCTCGCCGGCGAGGCCGTGTTTGGTGCGATTTTGCGCGACGCGCTGTTTGCCCTCCGGCGACTGCGGGCCGGTGGATTTTTGAGCATTGCGGCGGTTGGCCTGAATTTGTTTGTCGGATGCCATTACGGCTCTGACGGTAGCGGGCGTCTCAAACGGAGCGGCATGGTGGGAAGGCTGTTAGTTGCTGAGGAGATGGAAGATGATTTATTTTGCCGACACGTGAAGGCCCGAAGCCAAGACAGTCAGAATCGACGCGGCGGCGTTGAGTGCGATGTCCGAAGAGGCTGCGCCTGTGTCGCAAACAGTTCACGGTCGCCAGGCCGATGCGCCGAGTAAACGCCGGCCTGTTGGGGAGCTTGATGAGCGAGCCGCCAAGCTGAATGAAGGCAGACAAGCGGTCATCAAGACCTGGTTGGGTCAAGCCATGGATCAAGATCTCCTCATCCTGGGCGAGTCCCGCCCCCGGTCGACACCGTGCCGGCGAGGACTCGCCGCCGTGGTGAAAACATTCATCCCCGCATGGGACCTGATCGGGCGTTTTCGCTGCACGTGCGGATCGCCATCATACCCAGTGGGCCCGGTGTTTGCCTACTTTGACGCGGCGATTCTGTTGGCGGGATGCTTCTTGAACTCTGAGGATTCACTCATGAATGCTCACTCTCGCCTCTCGCTCACCGCTGCTCTCCGGTCTGGCGACGAGATAGAGACGGTGAAGTCGCAAGGGTGTCCGCGGAGCACGACCCATCGGTCTGTCGTACTGGCCGCCGCGCCGGGCGACGGCCAGCCTTGGTACGATGTTGACGCTGCTATTCCCTCCGACGAGAGTGAAACTCCGCAGGCAAGTCGCGACAGACGCCGGGTGCGCCCTGCGGGCGTGGAGTGACCGTGATCGTCGATGTATTCTGGTCAGAGCGTCTCAGACCCAATGGAGGGACTTGTGCAAATACCTGTTGAACTCTTCAAAGAGATCAAGGCCGCCGTGTGGACACGCAGGCGGTTGGTGAAAAGTGTGGTCTCCCTCGCACCGGTCGCGTTGACGACGCCAACGCGAGCGGCGGAACAGTTAGCCACAACCCCTATGCCCGAACCCTACAGCCAGTCAGTTCTGCCGACCGGCGTCCGCTCGCGATTTGTCGACAACGTCAACGGGCTGAGAGTCCATGTGCTCGAAGCGGGATTCGGCGCGGGGAGCCGGCCGTGCGTGCTACTGCTGCACGGCTTCCCCGAACTCTCGTTCAGTTGGCGCAAGGTCATGAAGCCGCTCGCCGACGCGGGTTTTCACGTTCTCGCCCCCGACCTGCGCGGCTATGGACGCACCACCGGCTGGGACGACCGCTACGACACCGACCTCAGATCCTTTGGGCTGTTGAACTACGTCAAGGATGCGCTCGGGCTCGTCTCTGCCTTTGGGTATCGCTCCGTGGCCGCAGTGGTTGGGCACGACTTCGGGTCCGTGGTTGCACCCTGGTGTTCGATCGCGCGGGCGGACGTATTCCGCTCAGTAGTGTTGATGAGCGCACCATTCGCCGGGGCACCGGCACTGGAGTTCAACACCGCCGCAGGCTCAAACAAGCCAGAGAATAGCTCTGGCGAGAATCTCGACGACACGCTTGCAAAGTTGAGCCCGCCCCGGAAACAATATCGCGCCTACTACTCGACCCGGGAAGCGAACACGGATATGATTCGCGCTCCGCAGGGACTCCGCGCGTTTTTGCGCGGCTACTACCACATGAAGAGCGCGGACTGGACGCCGAACAAACCATTCCGCCTCACTTCCAGGACCGCAGGCGAGTTCGCCAAGCTCCCCACCTATTACGTGATGGAACTGAACAAGAATATGCCGGACAGCGTGGCCCCGGCGATGCCCTCGGCATCGGAAATAGCTGCCTGCCGATGGCTGCCCGATAGCGAGTTGAGCGTGTATGTGGGCGAGTACGAGCGTACGGGTTTTCAAGGGGGTCTTCACGGGTACCGCGTCCGCCTCACGGCCGCGCACAACGCCGAGCTTCAACTGTTTTCAAACCGCACGATAGACGTTCCGTCGATGTTCATCGGCGGGAAGAGCGACTGGGGCGTCTATCAGACCCCCGGCGCATTCGAGAGCATGCAGAAGGCAGCGTGCACCCAAATGGAGAGCGTGCACCTGATTGACGGCGCCGGTCATTGGGTGCAGCAGGAACAACCGGAAGCCGTGACCCACCTTCTGCTACAGTTTCTGCGAAATCGGCACGCGCTGCCGCCGAAGAAGGTTAGCCCTCCCGTATGCGGAAGCCTTCTGCGGATAGATAATGGGCAACATCGTAGCGCTTAGCGAAGTTTCGACAGGGTTTGTAGCGTACAAAATTCCCGGAATGGTCCCGGCTGGCCCATGTGTTGCCCCGCGGTTTCGTCCGCATCCGCTCGTTCGGATTTCTGGCCAATCGCCGCCGCGCCCTGCTGCTGCCCTTGTGCCGGTCACTCCTGGAGGCGCAGCCCCAGCCACCCCCGGGAGAATCGTCGGCTGCCCTCGCTCCGCCAGCCGCCGCACTCTGGCGTTGTCCCCGCTGTGGCGGCCCCATGGCAGTGATCGAGCGGCTGTCCGCCGCGCAGCTCCATCTGGAGTTGCTGAGGCGCGGAGCCACTCCTGATACGTCCTAGCCGGCGGCCAATCGCGAACTCTTCGTGTGCGCTAGCACGCGCGCTCGACCTGTGGGCTCCCGCGCTGGCTAACGTCTTGGCCCTGTCTCACTCACCCGAAAAACCACCCCGACTGTCCTGGCTTGGCCCACTCCCGTGCCGCCTGCACCACGATTGCACCAGTCCACTTGGGCGATTGGGGCCATGGGCACATCGAAATCCGATTCAAAAGCCATAGCCACTGGCGTCCGCCCCCAACGGAAGCGGCTTCCTTCAAACGTCGCTATCCGAAGTGACCCGGCGGCTGGCATTTCGTCACGCCCGCGCATCACTGCG
>JAYTKJ010000601.1:0-1677 GCA_043730365.1 Acidobacteriota bacterium
GGTCAAGGAGAAGTACAACCTCGACATCCGCTTCGACATCAACAACATTTTCAAGTCGCCGAACTTCAGTAATCCGTCGTCCGCGGTCAACATCGTCAACCCCGGGCTGTTCGGCAAACCGACTGGCACGGTGGGAGGATGGTGTTGCCTTGGAGGCCAATTCGCGGGCCTGCTTGTTGCCAAGCTGTGGTTCTAAGCCGCTAACCGCGGGGCAGGGTCGCGCTCAATGGCGGGCTAAACTCGAGTTCCTCCAGGAGCGGCGGCCGGGATAGCCGAATCGGGCGGCGGGAAGCCCTACAGCCCGCCGCCTGACCGGTCGTACGCCCGGCGAATGCCGGCGAGGCGGCCGCAGCCGCCGTGGCGCCGCACATGGCTGGCGGAATGTGCAAAAGGCAGACCGGATCGTCCGGAGCTTCGGCACTAGGGAGAGGCCGCGATGAGGGTCGCGCCGTTGGATGGCCCCCGGCGTCCAACATTTCCTCGGCAAGACGGGGCTAACTGTCAGTGCGGGCAGGGCCAAATTAGACCATCAAAGGGGCCACGCCGGGCTGGCGAAGTCACCCGTCCGCGAGGTCATTGTTGAGCGCCGTGATCAACTGCTCATTGGTCATGTTTATCCTCTCCGCTATTCCCCACTTCAACTATGCCCATCATCCCCAGGTCTTCATGGTCCAGGATATGGCAGTGATAGAACGCCTTGCCGGTGAAGTCGTCAAACCGCACGCGGAAACGGCGGCGTTGACGGCGGGGCACCAGTATTACGTCCTTCCACGCGCGTTCAGGTTGTCCGTCCGCGTCGAGTACCTGGAAGGAATTGGTGTGCAGGTGAAAAGGGTGATCCATGCCGCTCAAGTTGACGATTTCCCAATCCTCGACGCTTCCCAGCCGCACCTTCGTGTCCACCCGGTGATGGTCGAACAACTTGCCATTGATCAGGAAACTCATCCCGCGGCCCGGGATGCCAGCCTCGCTGAGCACGAATTGGCGCGTTGGAGTGTCCGGAACCGGCAATGGATCGACCGCGATCAGGCCGCCCGGCAAACGCACCTGAGTTGCCGCCCGGCCTTCGTAAACGATTGTCGCCAGAGTTTCGGGCCGGCTCACGCGAACAGGCCCCCCCATCATGCCCATCGCACCCCGGTTGTAAGGCATATTGAGCAACCGGTAAACACCGCCCGCCAGGTTACCGCTAACTAGAATATCGGCTCTCTCGCCTGGCGCGATTAAGATCTCATCACGGCTGACCGGGGCTGGAAGCGCTCCGCCGTCGGTGGCGATTAAGTGGAGTGGATGCTCTTCGAGTTTGAGCCGGTAGAACCGTGATGGCGACGCATTGAGAAGTCGCAGCCGCAGCAGACCTCCGGACAGAATTGGCAGAGTCGGATTGACCTCTCCGTCGACCGTGATCAAAGAGCCTTCACGACCGTTCATGCGCTCCATCATCGCCGGTTGGGTGACCTCTCCTTTGGAGTCCAGAGCGAAGTCCTGTAGAACCAGGAAGCGTTCAACCGCCGCAGCCACTTCGGGAATTTCGTCGAGTTCGCCGCGAACGACGATCAAGCCAGCCAGCCCTTTGGAGACTTGGTCCGCCGCACTGCCGTGAACGTGCGGATGGTACCAGAAGGCGCCTGCGGGGTGGTTCCGGGGTAACGTGAATTCGTAGTCGAACCGTTCTCC
>JAYTKJ010000602.1:0-5818 GCA_043730365.1 Acidobacteriota bacterium
GCCAGCTACTCTGTTTTGGGCTCCCAAGCCCGCAGGAGTGGCTGTTTTGGACAGGAGAACCAAAGTGGAATTATTTGAAGAGATACGCCGCGAGTACGAACACGGCGAGAAGACGATCAAAGGGGTGGCCCGGAAGCTGGGGATCCACCGGCGGATGGTGAGAGAGGCGCTGGGAAGCGCCGTGCCGCGGGCGCGCAAGGTTCCCGAACGGGAGAAGCCGAAGCTGGCGGCGGCGATCCCATTCATCGATACGATTCTGGAGGCCGACCGCAAGGTACACCGCAAGCAAAGGCACACGGCACGGCGGATCTTTAGGCGGCTGAGGAAGGAGCAGCCGGAGATCGAGGTAGGCGAGTCGACGGTGCGCGAGTACGTGCGAACCAAGAAAATGGCGCTGGGGCTGGCGGGGCGGGAAAGCTTCATCCCGCAGAGCTACGGCTGGGGCAGCGAGGCCCAGGTGGATTGGTACGAAGCCTACGCCGAGATGGACGGGCAGACCGGCAAGTTCTACATCTTCTGCCTGCGGAGTATGGCGAGCGGCGGGGCCTTTCATCGAGCCTATCCGCGAGCCACACAGCAGGCTTTTTTGGAAGCGCACGAATTGGCGTTCGCCTATTTTGGCGGCGAGTTCAAAGTGCTCCGGTACGACAACTTGAAGAGTGCGGTGAAGAAAATCCTGCGCGGGCGCCAGCGGGAAGAGACGGCGCGGTTCATCGCGTTTCGTTCGCATTGGGGTTACCAGTCGGAGTTTTGTAATCCGGCCAGCGGCCACGAAAAAGGTGGAGTGGAAGGTGAAGGTGGGCAGTTCCGCCGGAACCAACTGGTGCCCGTGCCGAAGGTGCGGAACCTGGAGGAACTGAATCAACTGCTGCTGGCGGGTTGCCTGGAGGACGAAGGGCGGGTGATCGAAGGCCGGTCACAGACGGTGGGGGCGGCGATGATCGCCGAGCGGGAACACTTGCTGCCCCTGGCCGAAGAGGGCTTCGATCTGGCGTCGCGGCACGCGCCCACGGTGGATGCGAGCAGTTGCGTGAGAGTGCTGACGAATTTTTACTCGACGCCGTTGGCGGTGGGAACCGTGGTGGAGGTGAAGGCCTACGCCAGCTACGTGGAGGTCTGGTATCGGGCGCGTCTGATGGCCCGGCACGAACGATGTTTCGAGCGCTATCAGAAGGTGCTGGAACTGGATCATTATCTGGACGCGCTGGTGAAGAAGCCGGGCGCCTTGGCCGGTTCAACGGCGCTCGAGCAGTGCCGTGCGCAAGGCCGCTGGCCGGCCAGCTACGACGAGTTTTGGGAGCGGTTAAAGCAGCGGCAAGGCAAGCAGAAAGGCACGCGCGGCATGATCGAAGTGCTGATCCTGGGCCGCGAGGCGGGACAGTCGCGGGTGCGCGAAGCGGTGGAAGAAGCCTTGCGGCTGGGCAGTGCCGAAGTCAGCTTGGTGCGTTTCTTGTTGCAGACCGAAAAGCGGCCCGCCGGCGAACCTGTCGATGTGGGCGTGTTGCGCGAGTATGACCGGCCGCAACCAAGCGTGGCCAACTACGATCAGTTGCTGATCAACCTGGCGCCGGTGGAGGTGGTGCAATGAGCGTCACCAATCCGGCCCTGAATCAAGCGGCGATCCGGCAGTACGCCAAGCATCTGCGCCTGCCCACGGTGGGCGGGCAATTCGAGCGCTTGGCGGGCGAAGCGGTGAAGCACAGGCACAGCCATCTGAGTTATCTGGAAACGTTGCTGGAAGCTGAGGTGGAAGAGCGGAAGCGCAAGGCGGTGGAGCGGCGCATTCAAGAGTCGCGTCTGCCGGCGGTGAAGACCCTGGAAGAGTTCGACTTTGAATGGGCTGCGCACATTTCGGCGGCCGAGATTCGCCAGCTGGCCGAAGGCGGCTACTTGGCGCGTAAGGAGCCAGTCATTTTCATTGGTGAAACCGATCCTGCGACATTCTGCACCTCCTTGCTACATCATTGAAATCATTCACCGTCCGCAGCCGGATTTCCGGCCGACGGACCACGTTTTCCTCAAGTCCTCCTCTCAGATCCCAGCAAACATTGGTAACTCCGCCTCCTCGGCCTTCTCCTGAGCACGGCTGCCGCGCTTTACGGCGGCGACTTCGCGCAGCACTTGCTCGGACTTGATAGCTCCCGCCGGAATCTCCCAGGGAGCCCACGGCACTACCTGGGTGGCGGGTTTCAGCTTGGAGTCTATCAGGCGCCGCACTATCTTGTGACTTACTCCCAACTTCTCCGATGCCTCTTCCAAGGTCAGCGCATTCTGTCTCAGTTGCGGATCGTAGGACGGCAATTGGTGATAGCTGCGCGCGGTTCGAACGCGAGCTTCAATCCAGTTGTTGCCAGAGCCAGTCTTCAGGCCCAAGCGATTGAGGGTCGCGGCAATCTGGTCATCCGGAAAACGCCCCGCCATCCGGCGGATGATCTCGACCGCCTCCAGGCTGGTGCAGCGGCTGTGCTGTCCCGTGAGATTCTTCTTCACGCGGAGTTCAGAATGCCGCCCACCAGCCCAGTGGATCATCAGCACGATCTCGCCGGCTGGATCGTCTACATCGGCAATGATCTCTTGAATCAAGATACGCGTGATGCGTTGCTTCAAACGCATGTCCGTCCCTTCCGCGTTCCAGACCGCCGGCAGGTCTTGCGCGAGGCTGAACAGGGTCTCCTTATCCGGAATCTTCGCCGCGCCCTCCCGGGTGACTTCGATCTGCCGGAGCCGGCCTTCCACCTCTCCCACCCTGCGCAAGGCCGCGTTCCATCGAGCCTCGAGTTCGGCAGCTACGAGGCGATTGTCGGGGTCCACCGCTTCATAACGACGAGCCGACAGTCGTGCCTCGTACTGCGCCTGTTCCAACTCGAGCGATAGCGCTTGCCGCTGCTGACGGCGTTGTTCAGCGATCCGCGCGGCTGCTTCCACAGCCGCCTCCACGGCGTTGCCTTCGACAGCTTTGAGAACCTCAGCGGCAATGGCTCGATCCGCACGCAAGCCGCCGAACGAGATGCACCACGCCTCACCGTGGTTGAGGTGAGCACCCCGACAGTGATAGCGCGGCACTTCGCCCGTGCTGCCGCTATACGCTACATGCAGCATCCGGCCACATCGCCGACACCGTAACAAGCCGGCTAACAAGCTCCGGCCTCCGCGTCCCGCCTTCGGCTCCATGCGCGACTTCATATGTGCATTGTCGGCCAGCATTGCCTGGTTGCGCTCATACTGCTCTCAGGTAATGTAACCGGGGTGATGATCCCGAATCAAGACCATCCAATTCTCGACCGGCTTGAAATGGCCAATGGTCTTCCTGGCTCGGCCATCGACTACTCTGGTGCGGGCTTCGGTTTTCCCGAAGGCGTAGCCGCCGGCGTACATCGGATTCCGGAGCACATGCCAGATCGTGTTGTAGACCGGCAGTTTCCAAACCAGTTCCCGACCGGACTCCCCATGCATCTGAAAGGGAAGACTTACTTTCTCTCCACGGAACCAAAGCAGCACTTGCCGCGCGCTGCCGAACTCGGCCATCTTGGCAAAGACCAACTCAATCGCCTGCTGAACGCGTCGGTCTGGATCCATCTCGACTTTGCCATTGAGGGCCCAGCGATAGCCGACTGGTAGCGCGAACTGTAGTTCACCGCGCCGGGCCTTCTGGCGAATCGCTTCCTGGCAACGCTGCCTGAGAAGGTTCAGTTCGAACTCACTCATCGTGCCCTTGAGCCCCAACAACAGCCGGTCGTTGAGAAAGCCTGGGTCATAGATTCCGTCGGGATCCACCACGAGCGCCCGCACCAAGCCGCACAGTTCAATGAGGTGATGCCAGTCACGGCCATTCCGCGCCAAGCGGGAGGCCTCGATACAGAACACCGCGCCTACGCTGCCGGTACAAACCTCGGCAACCCGGGCAAAGCCAGGACGATCGACCTGACCGGAACCGGAACGTCCAAGATCTTCGTCGATGACCTCGACCTGCTGGAAACCGAGTTGGCGAGCGTGGTCGGCCAGAGCGTACTGTCGCCGCTGGCTTTCCAGGTTGTTGGCCACCTGAATCGGAGATGACTGGCGAACATATACAATCGCCCGGCGCTTCAGATGATCTGCGGTTACCTTCTCATTTGCGTTCATGATTCATCTCCTGTTGGCTGGACCGTGGACGGATCATTTGCCACGGCGGCGTTCCACAGCAGGTCGGCGAGAGCCGCGGCCAGTTCGCGCTGTTTGTCTTTCGGCAGGTCGGTTGGCGGTGTCTGGCAAAGCGGCAGGTTCATCTGCGCATCCAGTTTCTTTTTGTTGGTCATGATGGGCCTCCACTGGAATCTTCTCCAGTGGCGCGCTCGTCTGGGACGACACGCTGTCCATCAAGCCTCGAAGCTCGGCGAGGGCTGCGGTTGACGGCATGACTTCGCCGACGTCAAGAACACTACACGCCATCGGATCGGTCATCCACGCGGGCAACCCGGCAATCGTGCCGTCCGGTAACTCGCAAAAGGCGTATTCGCCTCTCGGAAATTTGGCTGTTCGCCGGAGCTTCAGATCCTGGCCGAACAACGGATGCCAGCGATATTGAATCCTGACGGTCTTCAGACCATGGGCACTATGTTTCGGGCTCGACCGGGACCGGCAAGTCGCACTTGGCGACAGGATTGGCGGTGGCGGCGTGCCGTCAACAGAAGCGTGTGCGGTTCACCACGGCAGCCGAACTGGTGACCGAACTGATGGAGGCCAAGAATCAGAGTGAGTTGCAGCGCGTGCGCAGCCGGTGGACCAGATACGAATTGATCGTGATCGACGAGATGGGATATGTGGTGATGCCGGAGTCGGCGGCCGAGTTGCTGTTCCAGGTGATCGCAGGCCGAGCCGAACGAACTGGGATTATCGTGACGACGAACCTGCCGTTCTCGGAATGGACGACGATGTTTCCGCAAGCGCGGCTTTGCAAGGCGATGCTGGACCGGCTGACCGATCAAGCCCACATCATCGAGACCGGCACCGAATCGTATCGATTCCGCCGGACGCTGGCGAACAAGAAGAAGAAAGGAGGCCAGGCATGAGCTGGTATTACGCTCGGCTGCGATGGGCGGTGATGGTGGAAGGGGCTGAGGGTCTTCGCCGATGGGAAGAGGCAGTGCATATTTTCCTAAGTGGTGACCGGGCCCAAGCCTGGGAGAAAGCGCTGGAGATCGGGCGACGGCGGCAATCCGGGCACGAAGAAGGGCGGCACTGGGTTGAGACGCGGCTGGCCGAGGTGGTGATGTTGGAATGTATGGGGCCGGATCGGCAGGAGTTTGCAGTGGAGCTGGCATCCCAGAAACCGGAAGCCAAGCTACCCTTCGAGCACCGGTTCCACCCGGAGGGAACCGTTCCGGCCCCCATTTTTTAGGCCTTCGATTTCCAGCCCCGGTCTACGCTACGCCCAAAACGCGCCGCCCTTCGGGCGTCGCTGGGCTCCGCTGCGACCGGGGCCGGAAATCGATCAACCAAGGGGGGGCCAAATGAAAGCATCAAAGTGGGCCAAATCAAGTTGACACAACCAATGCCCAAACTTGGTCCGATTACCCATTCGGCAAGTCTCTGAACGTCCAATTTCGATGATGCTAGAACCGTGTCGTTCACCGTGATGGCCATTTCGCTGCCGAATGGTAAAGCTGCGGCCAGCATTCGCTTCAAGATGCCAATCTTGAGTTCCTGCCCGGGCTGCTTGAGGCCAGAGAGGACCACCAGGGTCCACGTCTGAACGCCATCGCGTTGCAGAGCAGTCTTAATGGAGCCGTATTCGTCTTCCGTTGGTAGATCGCTGGGTGCCGAGGCTGCGTTCTTAATA